>JAKPXC010000013.1 GCA_029567705.1 Candidatus Cloacimonadota bacterium | reverse complement strand
TCTTTCCCTACACGACGCTCTTCCGATCTGATTTCTAGCCTGAGTTCTGCTTGATTCATTCGCTTCTATAGAGTTCCGGACGTCTGTCTGTGAAGGCATTATTGTAGGTTGTCACTTGCTTGTTCTCAGCTAAGAGAGGATCAATTGCCAAGGTCAATAGGTCTTCCGAATCGGTGGGCAGGCGAAGCAGGATCTCTCCTTTGGTGCCCAGAATTTGGCTGGCTCCAGTGAAGGTCTCTTGTTGGTCGAGGTTAGTCTCTGTGCCAATGCGGTTGGCAGTGATGCTGAAGACCCTATTCTCCAAGCTTCTGGTTTTCATAGCTTCCTGACACCAGGGTAACACCAGATTTGAGGGATGCGCCACAATTAAAGCTCCTGCCAAGGCCAGGCTGCGCATGGCTTCCGGGAACTGCCAATCAAAACATATCATCAGACCTACTGGGATGCCGTCTTTAGCGGGAAAAACATTGAAGCCGGTATCACCTGGCTCGAAGAAAAGCTTTTCTCTATAAAAGAGGTGGGTTTTCCGGTATACATGGACGCTGCCATCGGGATTGACCAAAGCAGCAGAATTATAAAGCTTATCACCGGAACTCTCACAAAATCCATAGACAACAGAGAAGTTACGCTGGGCACAAAGCTTGCGGAAGGCAGTAAAAGACTTGCCTGTTTGAACGTCTTCGGCAACAGGAATAAGCTCTTCTTTATTTTGGAACACGTATCCACTGGTGGCAAGTTCCGGGAAAACTATCAGGTCTGTATCTGCATCTCCTGCCATTTCCAGCATTCTGTTCAGGTTAAAATCAAGATCCAGTAGATGGGGTTCAAACTGACACACAGAGACTTTATACATGGTTCTACTCCTTGTCTTTGTAAAGCGGGGCTACAACCCGATCAAGGACTCCCATCAGTTTGGAGATGGTCATGCCATAGTTTGTGATGGGTACGCCGCGGCGTTGAGCTTCCACGATGCGGCGATTCATTTCCATGGGGTTGATCATGCAGCCACCGCAATGGATGGCAACGGCAAACTTCTCCAAGTCTTCGGGAAAATCATGACCGGCGAAAACCTCGAAATGAAGGTCTTTCCCGGTGTATTCTTTTATCCATTTGGGCAGCTTGTTGCGTCCAATATCATCTTTCTGTACATGGTGGGAGCAGGCCTCGGCTATTAGTATATAATCTCCGTCTTTGAGCTTATCCAACTGCCTGGTTCCTTCCAGCAGGCTGTCCAATTCACCTTTGTAACGGGCGTAGAGCACTGAGAAGGTGGTGAGCTCAATCTCCGGAGGAGTCAGGCGGTTGACCAGCTCAATGGCTTGAGAATCAGTGATAACCATGGCCGG
Source organism: Candidatus Cloacimonadota bacterium (assembly GCA_029567705.1). Classification (GTDB taxonomy): domain Bacteria; phylum Cloacimonadota; class Cloacimonadia; order Cloacimonadales; family Cloacimonadaceae; genus PHBP01. The sequence goes on along the minus strand of JAKPXC010000013.1, from coordinate 1,648 downwards.
GTATTCTTTGAAAGAGTAGATGGCATCTTCAAGCTCGGTTTCTTTCACAACTATGGCTTGGGCATCGTGATCCAATATATCACGAATAGCTTGAACTTGAGGAAGAATCAGTCGTCCTTTGGGGGCAGCGGAATCGATGGGGCAGACAAGGATAACTCTATCTTTGGGTTTGATTAGATCTCCCACCAGGATACGGTTTTCCAGCTTATATTTCGGTGCCAGTTTGACCAGCGCTTCCTTAGCCTCGATGATCCCGGTTTTCTCCAGAGCCGAAACTGAGACAAAGGGAATGTCACTCGCCTGGCACCAAGCCTGATTGGAGGGTTGAGGAGTACTCAGATCAGCCTTGTTGAAGATCATTAGAGTGGGTATCTCCAGTTCTTTGATTCTGCCCAGCATCTCCAGTTCCTGCGCACAGAAGGCCTGATTATCATTCACGAAGAGAACAATATCCGCACGGTAGAGCACTTTGCGGGTGGATTTGACCCGTTGCTCTCCCAGATCACCGGTGTCGTCGACGCCGGCCGTATCGAAGAAGGTGACTGGCCCCAAGGGAAGCAATTCATAGTGTTTATCGACAGGATCGGTAGTAGTTCCAGCCACCTCGGATACTATTGCTATCTCCTGACCTACCAATGCATTTATCAGGCTGGATTTTCCGGCATTACGTTTGCCAATCAGGGCTATAACCAAGCGTTCACCGCGGGGTGCTAAGCTCATAGTATCTCCATAATATATTTAGTGTTACACTGCAGTATCAAGTATTTAAGCCACAGCGTATGAAAAGGCAAGCTAATCAAGCTCTGGAAATCGGTCAAGAGCTTTTTGGAGAGTGCTTTCTTGAGCTTGTTTTTATCCTATACTTGTGGCGCTGGAAGGCTAAAAAAAGTCTTTACAGAATATGCGAGTCGAATTAGTTTGTAATGTTGGTGAAAGAAGGCAGAAAGCCTTTGAATAGCGCACAAGGAACTGCTATGAAAAAGTTACTTATTTTGCTCTTTGCCCTGGTTGCAATAGGGCTTTCCGCACAGAAGGTGGATCTGAATACAGCTTCTTTGCAAGAGATTATGAGATTGCCAATCTCAGAGATGCAGGCTCGCGATATCTATAACTATCGCCAGTACGTTGCTTTCTTCGAGAGCATCTTTGATCTGAGAGAGATTCCCTCCATAGATCAGGTGACTCTTCTGCGGATCAGAGATTTGGTGGTCGTTTCCCTCTATCGCGAGACAGATGAGGTAACGGCACGTCGCGAGGAGATCAAGGATCTATTGGAACGCCTGGATAGCAATGAAGGCGGGTCTGAAGGCATGTCCGACGTCTGGGAAGACTACTTAATGACTCCCCAGAATGTCAATACCATGCACTTTGATGATTTTATCAGCCTGCCAAATGTCTCCCCGGTCGATGCTGTAGCCATTCTCAAAAGAATAGCTCAGGGGGATACCATTGCTGATATGCGCGATCTTCGAAACTCGGTTGGCTTGTCCCATTATGGCTATACAAACCTGAGGTCATATGTTTATTACCGTAATCCACCGGTAAGAAACCGGCTGTATCTGGATGCCCAGATGCAGTATTACACACGCTATTTTGAAGAAGGCGCATACGATATGTATCACGAGCCTTTCCTCAGAGAAGATTATGG
>JAKPXC010000007.1 GCA_029567705.1 Candidatus Cloacimonadota bacterium | reverse complement strand
GGTATCCTGATTGCCGCGGATGTAGCTCACTTTGCCTTCGATGGGGCTCACCACTTCATCGGCTTCGGGTCTGGTAATCTTGTTTTGGGTGCGGTGATTGGCCATTACCCAGAGATACCAGGCCACTCCCGCCAGGGTTATCGCCAGCAGGGGGTAAAACATGAAGCTCAGATTGCGGAGCCAGAACTGCAAAAGAATCCCCAAAGCCACAGTCAGAATGGGGAAGATCTCCCGTTTGTATTGTTGCTTCTTCAGCTTTTGCAGATGCCGGACGGGATCTACCAGATATTCGCTATCGTGCATAATCTATTGTGCTCTGGTCCAAACGTCGGTTCTACCAAGGAGGGAAACGCCCATGAAGCCCCTTAAGGCCAGGGTGTTGTTGTTCCGCAGTTCAGCTTTGCAGGAATAGGTGTTGCCGCTCTTGGGATCGTAGATTCTGCCACCGTCGTAGCGGTTACCTTCCTTGAATTGAAGTCCGGTGAGGATCACCAGGCGCATCAGTGCACGGCTGCGGAGCTCACGATTGGGGTTCTTGGTATCGACCTTGGGGTTGCCGGCATCGTCGTTGGGTTGGGATAGCCAGACTATTCTGCCTTGATAGGCACCGCTGGTGGTCTTCACAATCTCGATCTTGCTGCTGCGTTCTCCGTTGTACCAAGTTCCCAGGATGCGATCTGCATTCTGGGCGGAAAGCAGCAGTGGCAGGCTGAGCATCAGGACAAGAACGGTAATCATTATGGCTTTCATAAACACTCCTAAATCTATTGTTTAGATGATATGGCATCTTTTAAGAATATAATCCACATTCTCAAGATAGCGATTATAATCAAAGATGCCCGCCAGTTCTTCCGCACTGATCACGTTTGTGATGCGTGGCTCGTTCTGAAGCAGGGTCAGGAAGCTTTCTCCGGTTTTCCAGCATTGCATAGCGCAGCCTTGCACCAGAGAGTAGGCTTCCTCTCGGCTGAGTCCGTGATTAGCCAGATGCAGGAGCACTGCCTGAGAAAAGGCCAGGCCATTGGTGCGCTCCAGGTTCTTCTTCATATTCTCGGGATAGACCAGAAGGTTCGAGATCAGTCCCACGGTCTTATCCAACATATAATGCAGCAGGATGCAGCTATCGGGCAGGATGATGCGTTCCACTGAGGAGTGGCTGATATCGCGCTCATGCCAGAGGGCGTTATTTTCCATTGCTGCATGGGCATTGGAGCGCAAAAGACGTGCCAAACCGCAGAGTTGCTCACTGATGATGGGGTTGCGCTTGTGCGGCATGGCGGAGCTGCCTTTTTGCCCTTTGCCAAAGTTCTCTTCCGCTTCCAGCACTTCCGTGCGTTGCAGATGGCGTATTTCCAGCGCTATCTTTTCCAGAAGACTGCCAATCAGAGCCAGCACAGAGAGGAAAAAGGCAATGCGGTCTCTTTGAATCACCTGGGTGGAGACGTTCACCGGCTGCAGATCGAGATGGCGTGAGGCGATCTCTTCCACTTCTGGAGAGAGATGGGCATAGTTCCCCACAGCACCGGAGAGCTGGCAGATGCTGACCGTGGCGATAGCGTCCTTGAGTCGGGCGATATCACGCTGGGCTTCATCGAACCAGAGGGCAAACTTCAGGCCAAAAGAAGTGGGCTCGGCGTGGATGCCGTGGCTGCGTCCCATGCAGATGGTCTGTTTGTACTCCCTGGCTTTGAAACGCAGGGTTTCCGAAAGCTTGTAAAGCTCTGTGAGAATCAGTTCACCGGCTTGTTTGAGCTGCAGGCTGGTGGCAGTATCCAGCACGTCGCTGGATGTCATGCCATAATGGATATAGCGGGAGGAGGGACCAACGTATTCCGCCACGTTGGTGAGGAAAGCGATCACGTCGTGACGGGTGACTGCTTCTATCTCATTGATGCGGTCTGCATTGAAATCCGCTTTGTCCACGATGTTTTGGTAGTCCTCAGAGGGGATCATGCCCAGTTCGTGCATGGCCTTGCAAGCGGCCAGCTCGGCTTCCAACCAGCATTCATAGCGGTACTCGGGCGTCCATATACGCTCCATTTCGGGGAGGCTGTAGCGTTTTATCATGGCTGTCCTATAAGCTTAACCGGCACTGATGCGCCGGTTAAGAAGTTATAAAGGTTATTGACTCATGTCTTCCAACTGCTGTTGGAAGAGACGTAATAAATCCATATTGGTGGGATTGGGACGCTCCAGAGGTTCAAAGACCTGGGGACCATAGCTCATCCTATCCACCAGAAGAGAGAGCGCCATGCCCCGCTCCAGACGGATATCTATCTGGTCGGGTTCTCCGGAGCTGTCATAAGTAATATTCATTTGGAGGCCGGAACGCAAGTCTTTTACTTCCTGCACCTGTAAACGTGGACTAAAACTCACCCGCACGGAATCGTGCACCACTACCTTATTACGGATAATCTCATCCTCGTAAAGCGTGACCAGGGAATCAAGTGAGCCCAACATAGCACCCGTATCCCGGGGGAACAGGTTTCCGGCATTGAGTAGCTCAAGCTGAGGCATAAAGGGAGATTCCAGAGCAAAGTACTCACCAGCATACACGCTGATCAGCGGGGCTGCTCCGGCACCCATGATGCCGCCGTCCAGCACGTCCAGACGCATCTCTGCTCCGTTCTTCTGGGCCAGATAGTATTTACGGAGTTCCAGGCCCATATAGTTGGCGCGCACGATGCCTTCACTGCGGAAGCTTTCCCAACGTGCCATCTCTTCCCGAAGTCTCGTAGCATCCGCGGAAAGGCGGTTTCGGCTGCAAGCGCTTAGGCTCAGGAGGCCAAGGATCACAAAAAGCAGTAGCAGCTTCTTCATTGCACAGCACCTTTATTTTTCTTCTTAACAATCAGATAGAAGCCTATACCGGCAGCGATCATCATACAGAGAGATAGTAGCTGTCCAATGGACATAAAGCCCATGATCATGCCGTATTTCTCATAGAATTCCAGGCTGTCGGGCTCACGGACAAATTCCACCAGAAACCGGAAGAATCCGTAACCACCGATAAAGCACCAGAAGACCAGGCCTTCCTGTTTCAGCTTGCCCAGAAGATACTGGCAAAGCCCCGCCAGAACGATTCCTTCCAGAATGAGCTCATAAAGCTGGGAGGGATGGCGGGGGCTGCTCCCTCCGGTGGGGAAGATCATACCCCAGGGAAGGTTTGTAACCCTGCCATAGAGTTCCCCATTGATAAAATTGCCCAGGCGTCCCCATCCCAAACCCATTGCCACAAGTGGAACGGCAGGATCAGCAAGCCCGAAGAAGCTCTGCTTATTCTTCTTACAATAGATCAGACCTGCAACAATCACGCCCAAAGCTCCGCCATGGAAAGACATCCCTCCTTCCCACACTGCGAAGATATACTGGGGATACTGCAGGTAGTAAGGCAGGTTGTAAAAGATAACATAGCCCAATCTGCCGCCAATGATCACGCCCAGCATGATGGCAAAGAGGGCAGATTCGTAGAGCTCTCTATCCAGGTTTATTCCCCGCTTCTTCAGATTATACCGGTAAAGCAGATAGCCCAGGATGAAGCTAAACACATAGAAAAAACCATACCACCTGATCTGCAATTGCAGCCCGAAGAGGCTGAACTTGGCAATATCAGGACTGAAAGCGGGGAATTGAAGTACTGCGGTGATCATACTTTTGTGAGCTGATCCAGAGTCTTCACCATCAGCTCCGCAGCTTCATCTGCTGGGCCGGTGAATTTCTGAGTTACTTTATCATGCTTGGGAGTGAAGATCCTGAGCACCTGCGTGGGAGAGCCATTAAGGCCCACTTCCGCTTCATTCAAACCCAAATCGTCACAATTCCAGATGGTGAGTTCGGCAGCTTTGGCATTCCGTTTTCCTCGCAGAGAAGGAAGCCGGGGGCTATTGATCTCTTTAACCACAGAGATCAGAGCCGGAAGCTTCATTTGCACACGGTCATAACCATCTTCCATCAAGCGTTGCAGCACGAGCTGGCAATTCTCCACCTTCTCAATCTTGCGCACAAAACAGGTCTGGGGGATATTCAGGTGAGCTGCAATCCCGGGGCCAACTTGGGCTGTATCACCATCGATGGCTTGTTGCCCGGTGAAGATCAGATCAACGTTTCCCAGCTTCTTGATGGCAGCAGCCAGGGTGAGGCTGGTAGCCCAAGTATCGGCTCCGGCAAAACGCCTGTCCGAAAGCAGAATCATGTTATCTGCTCCCAGAGAGATAGCCTCACGCAGCACGGCTTCGCATTGACCGGGACCCATGGAGATAACGGTCACTGTACCGCCGTATTGTTCTTTGAGACGGACTGCCTCTTCGATTGCATAGGTGTCAAAAGGGTTAAGGATGCTTTCCACGCCCTCTCTGATCAGCGTGTTGGTTACCGGATCGATCTTGATCTCAGTTGTGTTTGGCACCTGTTTGATGCAAACCACCAGATTCATCAATTCCTCCCAGGGGAATAAAACTCTTTAATGCTTGCGATTACATAGTCCTGCTGTTCTTTGGTCAGATCGGGATGCACGGGAATGGAGAGCACTTGCTGAGCCAAGGCTTCCGAAGCGGGAAGATCTCCTTCCTTGTAACCCAGGCTGCTGAAACACTCCTGCAGATGCAGTGGCAGAGGATAATAGACGGCACAGCCGATCTCTTTGGCTTGCAGATGCTTCATCAGCTCATCGCGGTCTTCACAGATCAGGGTGTATTGATTGTAGATGGATACAGCCTTGGGATCGATATAGGGAGTGATAACGCCATCCACATTCTCCAAAGCTTCATCGTAATAGGCGGCATGCTTGCGCCGTGCCTCGCTCCAGCCTGCCAGATGATCCAGCTTGACCAGCAGAACGGCAGCCTGCATGGTGTCCAGACGGCTGTTGAATCCCACCCACTTGTGGAAATACTTGGGGTTCTCACCATGAACGCGGAGCTGACGCAGCTTGGCTGCCAGATCGTCATCGTTCGTGAGGCAAAGTCCGGCATCGCCCATAGCGCCGAGGTTCTTGCTGGGGAAGAAGGAAAGTGTGCCAATATCTCCGAAGCTGCAGCTCATCTTGCCATCCCAGGTGCAGCCAATGCCCTGGGCATTATCTTCGATCACTTTCAGGTTATGCTTTTTAGCAATTGCCATGATGGCATCCATATCGGCAGATTGACCAAAGAGATGCACCGGCATGATCGCCTTGGTGCGGGGAGTGATCGCCGCTTCTATCTTGGCAGGATCGAGATTGAAGGTTTGCGGATCTATATCTACAAAGACCGGCTTGGCATGATTGCGCCAGATGGAACTGGCTGTGGCAAAGAAGGTAAAGGGTGTGGTGATGATCTCGTCGCCTTCTCCAATGCCCAAAGCCTTGACGGCCAGCACCAGAGCATCGGTTCCGGAAGCGCAGCCGATGGCATGC
>JAKPXC010000194.1 GCA_029567705.1 Candidatus Cloacimonadota bacterium | reverse complement strand
CCCTTAGCAATCCGGGGAGTTCTGCCCTCAACCCCGGCTTTGACATCACCCCGGCGGATTACATCACCGGGATCATCACTCCAAAGGGCGTATTTCTGCCCAAAGAAGCCTCTCAGAAGGTGCAAATATGAAAGCAGACCTCCTCATTAAAGGCGGCACTATCCTCACGCTAAACGACCGTATGGAAGTGCTGGAAGATCACTGTCTGGTGATCGAATCCGGGAAGATTATCCAAATCTGTCCCTTCGCAAAGCTGAAGTGCGACCCCGCCGAGACCATAGACGCCTCCGGGTGCCTGGTAATGCCGGGAATGATCAATACCCATTCCCACCTGCCCATGACCTATTTCCGCGGCCTGGCGGATGATCTGCCGCTGGATACCTGGCTGAACAAGTACATCTGGCCTCTGGAAGCCAAGCTCATAGACCACGATTTTGTCTTCGATGCCAGCGTGCATGGCGCTGCCGAGATGATCCACAGCGGCATCACGCTCACCAACGACATGTATTTCCAGATGTCCGCCATTGCCGATGCCTGCAGCCTTGCGGGGCTCCGGGTGATCGTGGCCGAGGCCATGATAGATTCCAAGCCTGGGGGAGACACCGCCATCGAGAGCATTGGCCGCAAGGTTCTGGAGCTGAGAGAGAAATATGCGGATAACCCTCTGGTGGATTTCAGCCTGGCGCCCCATGCCATCTACACCTGCAGTGAAGCCACTCTTCGCCGCAGTGCCGAGGAGGCCGTCAAGCACGGTCTGCTGCTTCACATGCACCTCTCTGAAACGAAGTCCGAGCGCGAAAGCTGCCTGCACACTCATCTGAAGAGCCCCGTGCAGTATCTGCGTGATCTGGGAGTGCTGGAAGCCCGCTGTGTTTTTGCTCACGGCGTTTGGGTGGATGAAGTGGAGATGGCGATGCTGGCCTCTGCACATGCCTCCATCGCTCTGTGCACGGATAGCAACCTCAAGCTGGCCTCCGGGATTGCGCCCATCAAAGCCTATCGCGAGAAAGGCGTGAGGCTCAGCCTCGCCACGGACGGAGTGGCTTCGAACAACAATCTTGACCTCCTGGCGGAGATGGATTTCACCGCCAAGCTGCATAAAGTTATCAATCACGATCCCGCCTTCCTGCCTGCCGAAGAACTGGTGCGCATGGCGACCATCGAAGCAGCCCGGGCTCTGGGAAAAGGCGACGAACTGGGCTCTCTGGAAGAAGGCAAAGCCGCCGATCTTCTGGTGCTGAACCTGCAGGAATTGGAGGCTCAGCCGCTTTACAATCCCTATTCCCACCTGGTTTACGCCCTCAATTCCCACAGCATCCGGGACGTCGTGATAGCCGGCAGCATAGTGATGCGCTCCCACAAGCTGGTTAATGTGAACGAAACCGAGCTCATCAGCAAGGCACAAAGCTACAAAGCGAGGATTCTGGCGGAGCAATGAAGTCTTTCAAGAACAGAAAAGCCCTGCACGACTACTTTGTGGTGCAGAAAATGGAAGCCGGAATCGTGCTGAAAGGCACCGAGATCAAATCCATCCGGGACGGCAAACTCAATTTCAAAGACAGCTTTGCCCGCATTGACAACGGAGAATGCTGGCTCTATAACTTCCACATCAGCCCCTGGGAGAACGCCGCTTTCTTTAACCACCAGGCAGAACGGAAGCGAAAGCTCCTGCTGCATGCCTCCGAGATCAAACGGCTCAAAAGTAAGGTGGAAGAACAAGGCATGACCCTCGTTCCTCTGGAACTCTACATCAACGATAAAGGCCTCTGCAAGGTGGTTTTGGCCCTGGTAAAAGGCAAGAAACTGCACGATAAACGTGATAGCATTCAGGCCCGGGATTTGGAACGGGAACGCCAGATTGAGGGGAAGAGAAGCTAGCTGCTAAGTGAACAGTGATCAGACAGTGACGAGTGACAAGTAACGAGTAACAAGAGCTGCGCTGCTTCGCTCCACCTCTCCATCGCTCCATCACTCCATCACTTTATTAACCACAGAGGACACAGAGAAAAGCGGAGAAAAGCGGAGAACAGCAGAGTTTTCCTTTTTTAAAACAGAGTAAAGAAGTAAAAGAGAGTCTGTTACTGGAGTTTGGGGTCGTGTCCATATAGTCCATATCGTCCATGCCGTCTATTCTGTCCATGCCGTCTATTCTGTCCATACCGTCCATTCTGTCCATTCGTCCATTCTGTCCATTCGTCCATTCTGTCCATTCGTCCATTCTGTCCATTCTGTCCATTCTGTCCATTTCGTCCATCTTTAAAAGCCTATTCCACAAAGAGAAAGAGAGAGCAGGAGGTGCGAAGCAGCGCAGCTCTAATCACTAATCACTGATCACCCTCTGATCACTCACTCGTCCCGGACTCTTCGCCGTGTGCTGGCCGACTCTTCCCGAGCAAAGTGTTCGGGAAGAGTCCTGCAAGAGTCGACGAAGACTCGGCGACGCATTGGGGACAGAAGATGGACAATATGGAAAGAATGGACAGAATGGACGGTATGGACACGAACCTAATCCTGAATCCCAGTAACAGACTCTCTTTTACTCCTTTACTCTTTGTTAATCAAAAAAATAGTATTTTCTGTTTCCCCAGCTCAGGGAGCGAAGCAGCGCAGCTCTTGTTACTCGTTACTTGTCACTCGTCACTATCTGTTCACTTCCAGCCCCAGTTTCCTGCGTACAAAGCCCCGTGCCTGGGTGCGTTCCCAGCCTTCGAGGCCGATGAAGTAGCTGAGGATCAGGAAGAAGAGGCCGGTCAATCCGGTATAGAGCACCACAGTAATCAATCTTTGAGGATAGGCCAGGCGATACAGTCCCCAGGCAAAAGCAAAGCCAAGGGTAGTGATCAGGGCGGTGCGCAGCACTACAATTCTGAAATACTCCCTCACTTTAATCCCGGCAAAGCGGCAGGCTTTGGGGATATTGAAGCTGAAAGCCAGCACAAAATTGGGCAGGAAGGTTCCCAGCGCCACTCCGATGATGGAGGCATCCGGTAGGTTTATCCCCCAGGCTTCCAAAATCCCGGGTAGAATACGCATCAGGGCAATACTGAGTCCCAAGTTCAATCCCGCCTCCAAAAGCGCCACATGCGCCAGAATACGCTGTTCTCCGGACATCAGCAGCACATAGACGGATGACGAGCGGAAAAAGAGCAGCGTGTACATGGAGAGCAGCAGAATCACGGCACAGATCAGGCCGGCGGTGTGGTCCAGATCCAGCCAGAGCTTCAGCAGGGGCTTCACATAGACCAAAAGAGGGATCAAGAGCAGGCTGGAGATCATGCCCATCAGGCGGTTGGATTGCAGCAAAACCTCTGTAAGCTTGGATTTATTGCCTGCGGCAAAGAGCGTGGCAGCCACAGGACCCAGGTTATCCAGAAACTGAGCGGAAAAGCTGCGGTAGGTTTCGGCTAAGCGCACGGAGATCTGATAGACCGCCACCAGCGCCACACTGCCAAAGAGCGAGATCACCAATTGATCCGTCTTGAGAATGATCACATTGGTAAAAGTGATGAGATAGGCAAAAATGGAAAAGCCCATCACGGAACGTAAGAGACTGAGATCGTAAAATCCAAATCTGATGCGGAAACGGGGAATCAGGCGATGTACCACCAGCATCATCACCAGGCAGGCTGCCAGATTGGTGCCCAGAGCCACAAAGACCATGCCGGTAAGATTCAGTTTCAGATGAATCATCAGCGCCATACCCACGAAATTCAGGATGGTGAAGGAGATCTGGATCAGGTTCCGCAGATGCATCCGCTGCAAGCCTCGCAAAATCTCTGTATAAAATCCGAAAGGAAATGCCAGGGCGGAACCAAAACCAAAGAGCAGGAAGACTTTGCGAAAATAGGCGGAATCGCTGTTGCTGAACTGGAAAATGCGGGTGAGATTGAAGCTCATGATCACCGTGAAGACAGCTATCAAGAGAGCAAAGACGCAGTAATTGAAGAAGACTGTGCTTACGATGCGGTTATATCTGTCCCAATCCCCGCTCACGCTGCATTCGCTGGTGTATTTCTGGATGGAGGTGCCAAAGCCAAAATCCAGCAGCAGAGAATAGCCAAAGATAGACCACAGCAACGCCCAGAAGCCATATTCCTCCCGGGTGAGCCCCATAAAGAGGATTCTGGTGAGAAAAATAGTGATAGCCATGCCCAGGATCATCTTGCCGTAGTTGGACATGGTATTGATGAGCATGCGTTTGCGCAAGCTCATTCCGCTGGAGGGCATTTCTGTCATCCGTTTAATAAGCTCTGGGTTTAAGGACGAAGTCCACCTTGCGGTTCTGTTGCAGATCGTCATCCGGGCCATCGGGACTGATGCGGTTCACACTGCCATGGCCATAAGCCTTCAGTCTTTCGGAGCTAATCCCACGGGAAACCAGGTAGTCTCGCACCGAATTGGCACGATTGAGCGAGAGTTGCAGATTGTAGCGGTTTGAAGAACGCCGATCGGCAAAGCCATAGATCTCCAGATCAAAATCCGGATTGGCATTCAAGATCTGTAGGACCTGGTCAAGCTTGGCAAGCTCCCCGGAGCGGATATCATGGGCTGCCGTATCAAAATAGATGGTGGGCAGGGTAAGAATCTCTGTGCGGGTCTCGGTTTCGTGGACGTAAACCGTGTCCACCAGGGTCTCGGTCTGCACGATCACCTGAGGAGCGGGCTTGGCAGGAGGCGTGAAAGGTCTTTCCTGGGGAAGATCGTAATCTTCCGGATAGTTGTTCATGTAGATGGTCATGGTCTTGGGGATGGGCGGCACCGTTAAAAAGATGTTCTGAGTGTATTGGTTGGGATAGACGGGAACCGCTTTGATATTGATCATACGCCTGTCTTCATGGCGGATTCTGTAAGTCAGGGGTGATTCACCGATCTCCACTTCATTGATGAAGATCTTAGCCTTGGTGGGCAAGGTTTGAATCCTGATACGCTGTTCGAACATGCCGCGCTCTTCGAATTTGGCAAATCTATTGCGGTTTCGGGAGCAGGAGGCAGAGAAGAGCAGCAGCAGGATCAGACAAGCCAGGACATAATATTTTGAGCTTTTCATCATCTTTATCCCTTGTTATGCTTTTTCATTAGGTTATCCAAGATAAAATCAATCTGATTTTGAACAAGTGAAATCTCATAACGGCTTTCCACGGTGTGGCGGGCAGCAGAGGAGAATTCCCGCAGCCGGGAAGCCGGAAGGCTATGGATTTGGCGGATTTTAGCAGCCAGGTCTCCCTCTTTATGGGGATCGAAGAGCCAGCCGTCCTGATCTGGTGTGATGATTTCGGCAGGACCCCAAGCTCCGGTAGCCAGCACCGGCAATCCGCAAGCCATTGCCTCAATGATCACTCTGCCAAAGGCTTCTTCGGCCAGGGTGGGCATCAGCAGCAGGTCGTAATCTGCCCAAATCTCCTGCATGGAGCCTTTTCTGCCCAGGAAGCAGAAGGAATCCTTCAAGCCGTATTCCCTGATCATCCTGCGGCACTTCTCTGCATATACGGGATCTTCCGGGCCGTAGATATCCAGTTTAAAGGGGAAGCCGGGCTCGCTGATGCGTAACTCTCTAAGAGCTTCAATTACCAAGTGCAGGCCTTTGCGCGGCTCTATCCTTCCGGCCAGGAGCCAGGCTGGAGGAAGGGAGAGTGTCTTTTCGGATAGGGAAGGCAGGCTTACACCCCGGGGCACCACATGAACGTCAGAGACGCCATAATCGAAAAAAAGACGGTCTTTGAGCCAGATTGAGGGAACTATTGCGGGCTCGGGAACCACGACCCCGCCTACAGTGAAGGGAAGCAAAGCTTTAGCTTTGCGGAAGATTCTGCTTTTCAGGCCGGAACCTTGGAAGCTCCTGAGCCAGATATCGCCAATATCAAAGATGTGAGGCACCTTAAGATCCTGTACGGCCAGAGATGGCGCAAGAGACAGAGCCTTTTGAGAGCCAAGGTAGACCAAATCCGGGCCAAAATCACGGATGGTCTTCTGAGTGAGGGCATAGTTGAAGCGTTCCACCCTGTGCTTTGCCAGGGCATTACCCTTCTCGTAATCCAGATACCGCAGGCTGCGGCTGATGCCATCGGCATCAAAAGCATCCGAAGTGCTTTCCCGATTGCCACAGAGTACCCGCACTTGGTGCCCCCGGGCTTTTTGGTGTTCCAGCGTCTGTGCCACGGAGATCTCGTAACCGCCCTCATGATGCGGGGGATAGAAATTTGAGATGCCCAGAATCTTCATCCGCCGATCCTCACGACTCCGCGGATCATATCTCCCAGATGAGCTTCCGGGAAGATATTGATGCCGGCATAAGACTTAAGCAGATAGAGCAGAAATGCCACCAGCAGGAAGACCACAATCACCAGAATCAGGTAGGTGATGATCTTGGCAACGTAGGTGAGGCTTTTATCCATATCTCCGCGATCCATGGAGATAAACTGGTTGCGGGTGTCCTTGCCAAAGATCAGCACGATATACCAGCGTTTGAAGAACCAGAAAGAGAAGCGGATATCGATGATGCCTTTGGAGGGAACCGGAGGCAGCATCCGCTTCATGAGGTTCATCAGCTCTTTACGCTGCTCGTGGGTGAGCTTTTCGTTGATGCCTTTGCCGCCGATTTCGCGGTCTATCCTGGGCTCACTCATTAGGCAGGCACCATTTCCCGGGCAGCCGGGTGGGTTTTTCTTTTATATTGTTTGAGATATAGCTTTTGCATCACTGCAATCAGGGCAAAAACCAGCATGAGCTGATAGTAGTTATTGGTCTGCTTGAGCACCCATTCCAGGCTGGATTCGATGTAGATGGCCAGCAGGCCTCCAATCAGCGCTACGGGCAGGAAATTCAGCTTGCTGAAGCGGTAACGGATGAAGTTCTTTATATTTAAGTAGTAGAAATAGAGCAAAAGGAAGATGTAGGATGCCAGTGTGTGCCAACCGCATTCGGCCGCTATCATCAGGTAGATGGTCTCGACCAGGCCGTTCTTTTCGTCCTCATCGTCCGGATTGTGCATCTCGATGTGGGAGCTGTATTGCCAGGGAGGATTGATCTTGATGCCAAAGTTATTGAGCCCCACTCCCATGGGTTTGTCTTTCACCATTTTCATAGCTGCTTTTGCCAGGCTTTGGCGTACCAGAGCGGATTCATCCGGTGCGGTGCGAAAACGCTCGCTGATGGAGTTCCAGGCTCTGGCCAGCACTCCCATTGAGATAAAGAGCAGCAGCACTCCCACGCCGGCTTTTCTGGCGTCTATCCCGGAGAGCAGGGAAAGCCCCAGAACAATCACGGTGCTCAATCCATAGAGCACCATTCCCGCCCGGGAGAGGGTGGAAATCACTGAAATGGAGACCATGGAAAAGGCCAGAAGCCAAATAGAAATCTTTTGGGGGGGCAGACCTTTGCGGTTCAGCACATAGCTCAGGAAGAGTGCTCCCAGGATGATGCTGTACATCACCAGCGAGTTCTGATGCGGGAAAGGACCCCAGGATTGGAACTTACCCATCCCGTATTTCTGTCTCATCACTTCGATGAAAATATAAGCCGTTACCAGCCCCAACACCCACATAAGCTCTTCAAACTTATCGAAATCCGTGAAGTAGTTGTAAACCACCCAGAAGAAGATATACATGCGCAGCATCTTCCAGAGTTCAAAGAGCGAGAAGAGGATAACCGCAGAGTTTACAATCGAAAGAGCACTCAGAGCAAAGTAGATGAAATAGGGAATGGTCCCCGGCGGAGTCTGGAGAGGGTTTTGCTTCTTTCTCTTGAGTACCAGGAAGAAGATCACAAGTGTGGATATGTCCACCAAGCCAATCTCAAATCCCTTGGAAGTGAGCCTGAAGGTTTCCCTGGAGACGAAATTGATATCCACCATCCTGGCTGTGAAGAAGATCATTAGAAAGAAGACCAGTTTTTCCACCCAGGCGAACCTGAGCGCAGAGAAGTAAGCGGTTGGTGTTCCTATGATCAACACAGCAAAAAATACTATGTACTTCAGGTTGGAGCTTTCTTCCATCAGCCGAAGAGCACCTACTGGTTAAAGTTCTGAATCAGATCGTTGGCAAACCAAACAGCCTGAATAGCACTAAGACTGGGCAGAGCAGCGGCAATCACGTCGTTCCACCGTGCGATCGGGCTTCTGGGAACAAAGACGATGTCGTTTGGCATCAGGCGGAAATCCCGCACTTCAGCCCGCAGAATATCGCGGGTCTTGATCTTAAAGAGACGGGGATGGCTGAGGTTGCCACGGATCACGTATAGAGTGGATTGGGCGGAAGTGGTGAAGCCCTGGGCAAAGGTGATGCTTTGCATCAGAGTCATGCCTTCCTGATAGAAGTAGTGGCCTTGCTGGTTCACTTCTCCAATGATATATACTTCGCGGTTCACTGCCGAGGGCACATAGATGTAATCCCTATCCAGCATGGGGATGTTGTAACGCGTATCACCGTTTTGTACGAGCTGCACGAAGTCTATGGGCAGAATCTGGTTGTCGCGGATCAGGAAGGTACGCTCCAGATCGGCCAGTTCGACCGTGTTGTTCTGGAAGTATCCCAAAGCCAATCCTCCGGCACTGGCGAGGGCATCCAGCACCCGCATTCTGCCTTTGATCTCGTAGATACCGGGATGGGTCACTTTGCCCAGAAGGGTCACGGAGGAGCTTCTGGCTTCAAAGGGGATAACCGAGACCTGAGGATGCAGGATGTATCTCTGCAGACGGGTTTCCAGAGTGTCTATGACCTGCGGGATGGTGAGATTTGTCACCGGAACTTCGCCAACCAAACGGAAGGAAATAGTGCCGTCCTGCTTCACAAGCACCACGTCTGTATCAAGCTCCGGTTCGTCGTATACATAGATCTTCATCTTGTCGCCGGGACCGAGGCGGTAATCAGGCACCTCAATATTGTTCAGGCGCACCAATTCTTCCATGATTTCCTGGTTATCCTGGATAGAGAGCTGCGTTTCTTCCAGATAATCGGGCACGCCATCCAGGTTTTCCTCGATATAGTTCCGGTTTGAGGAACAAGAGGCCAGCAGTATGAGGCTCAGAACCAGCAGGAGCGCTCTAGTTTTCATCTTTGAAATAGTCTTTGGGGACATAGTTCAGAACTCCATAAACCTTGTTGTGATCTCGTTCTGCAAGGAAGCGCTTGATTCTGGCGAGGCTGGAACGGCTGGAACGCCGGAATCTTCCCACCAGCAGGAGGGCTTCCGAGGCGGTGACTATTGAGGCAAAGAGCTGTTTGTTATACTCATAATCAAAGAGTTCCCAGATGATCAGATCATAGCCTTTTAGTTGATCAAACAGGCTGTCTATGCGGTGTTTATCCACCAGGTGGGTAAAGACCTTTTCTTCCGAGACGAAGTAGGCATAGTGTTCATTGGGATTGGGTTGGTAGAGCTTGATGGAGTTTTCCTGATCGTAGATCCAGGGATTGATCAGATAGTCTTTGGTCTCGGGGCTGGATTCGGTGAGGGAATCGATGTAGAGAATCTTCAGGAAGCGGGTTTGATAGAGCCTCATCAGATCACCGATCAGGAAGGATTTACCCGTCTCTGGCACATCACTGCTGACGCAGATCACGGGATGGGGTGCGTCTTTAACAATCCTCAGAAGGTTATCGGCAAAGACCTGCAGGTTCTTTTGGAACACGGTGTTCTCTATCTGGCTTTCATCCGGGATTTGCCCTAAAAGCGGGATAGGCAGAGGATGGCTGAAGTCCTTGGAGGAGCGCAAATAGGGGCTCACCATTTCTTTGCCGACCACAAAGGCAGAAAGCATGGCAAAGATAGCAGCGCCCAAGCCCAGAACGATCAGGCGACGTCGGGTGCCTTCCGGCATAAGAGGTGGTTTGGCAGGCTCGATGATCTCATAATCCGAGACGTTGGATTTGATGGACATCTCTGCCTCCGCCAGGCGGGATTCTATGATGCTGAGGACTTTACGGTTGAGTTCCAACTGACGTTCCAGCTCCAGGAAGTCCTTCTGGGCATCGGTGAGGTGTCCCAAATTGGCTCGCAGGCTATCTACCTTGCTCTGATATTCTCTGTCCAGCTTACGGCTGGCCTGGCGTTCTGCCTCAAAGCGGGTGCGGTCTATGGTGTATACATCCAGTAAGCCACTGGGACCCCAGGTGGTGGCTTCAGGCAGGTTTCTGGTCTGATTGTCTATCTGCTCTCTCAGGTCTTCAATATCTTCTTTAATCTTGATTACTTTGGGGTTCTCTTCGGTGTAGCGGGTGCGCAGCAATTCCAGTTCCCGCTCCAGTTCCAGCAGCCTGGTTTCGTCTGTGCGGGTAAATGTCCAATTGTGCATGGTTTCCTGTGGGACGTCCGCCAGCTTCTCGTCCATTTCGGCGATCTTGGTGGCCATTTCAGATTCCCGAAGCCGGTTGGCTATCATGCGGATCTCGATCTCTTCCAACTGGTCAAACTTGACCTGCGTCTCATGGGGGATGGAGATGATGCCATATTCCTGGCGGCTCACCGCAAACTGCTCTTCGAGATCGGCGATGAGGTCGAGGCGCGAAGTACGCTCTCCCATGTAATAATCATGCACCTTCTGAGTGGCGGAATTCATCATTTTATTGCTGTTTGCTATAAAAGCATCGGCAGTGGCATTGGCGATCTTGGCCGCCATCTCTTTATCCGGCCAGGTGGCAGAGAAACGGAATACGGCAGAGCGGTTGCCCCGTTGTACTTCCACATGGGAAAAGAGCTGCTCCGGAGTGATCTTGAGATTCAGGCGGTTCACTACCTCAGCCAATACTTCACGGATCTTCACGGTTTCCAACACAGTGTTAACATCAAAGCTTTGATACAGATAGGGCATTTCCACGGGAGTGGAGAGGTTTTTGGGTGCCTTGACCATGTAACAGTGTGCCTTCCAGGAGGGACTGGCATTGACCTTTAACCAGATTCCCGCAATGATCATAACCACAATACTGATTACAGCAATGTAGAGCAGCTCCTTTTTGTATACCTGCCAGATGACTCTGCGGTCGAAATACTGCCCCAAACCGATGGGTTCTGTATTTACCTCATGTTCGTTGCTCAAGCTCATACTCCATTGTTTTTCTAATATCCGTGATGGATTGGATATCTTCCGGGATCTCACGGTTGGAAAGCATCACACTGTAAGAGTGTGGTGCATCGGGATGGAAACCGTGCATGCCGGGTATTACATTCAAGCCCATATAGCTGGGATTGATCAGGATGCCTTCCTGCATCACAAAATAGTCGTCCCCAAAGCGGTTGTGTTCAAACCTCACTCTCAGGGGAGCCAGATCTTCCTGGCGAACGATCATGCCGCTCTTCTCTTCCGATAGCCTGTTCAGCACTACCTCTCTGGCAGAGGGATTCAGCCACCAGAAACGCGCCATGGTGGAATCGTAGAACGCCACATAATCCCTGGCATAAACCAAGCCGAGGGATTCCACAATGCTGATCAGATCGACCGATCCGGTCACGGGAGCCATTCCATGATCCGAGATCACATAGAGCGCTACATCATCGTAAAGCTTGGTGGCAAAGCGGTAAAGTCCCGTGATCTGCTGCTCCAGTTCCTGCAGCTTGGCTCTTGTGGCTTCAGAGAAGGGACCGTGATTGTGCATGATCCCATCCAGCTTGGGAAGATAAACGTAGGCCAGCTTGATCTCCGCTTCGCTGATTACGCGTTTGTTTTCCAGCAGGATACGCTCCTCGGAATGCCGCCAATTAGAGCAGTAGTAAGGGATCTTCTTCTCCACACACCAATCGAAGATGGTATCCGTCTGCAGGATGCCTCCCGGCACAAAGTAATCCCGCTTTTCCAGGTAATCAAAGTAGGGCAGGTATTTAAACGGCACCTGATACAGCTCAAAGTAGCCGGTGTAAGCGTTCATGCGTTTGATGAGCTTACTGAGGTTATGACGCACCCGCCAGCGGTCGAAGATCACGGGAGGAAGCTTGGAGAGAAGGCTCATCCACTTGAAAGGAGAATTCTGGGGATCATAAAGGAAGCTGGACCAGTGCCCGTGCTCATCCGGATATCTGCCGGTCAGGATGGAGGGATCAGCCGCAGAAGAGAAGCCAAAGGTGGTCTTGAGGCGTCGGCTCCGGGGAGCCAGCTCCGTCATAAAGCCATACTTCCGATATATCTCCCAGCCCAGAGCATCGATGAACACGTAGAGAGCGAGCTTCTTCATAATCCTTAGTTATACCTCTGCCACAAGAGCACAAAACGATCCTGCAGGGTTTGCCTGGTCTGTCCGGGTGGCACACCAAGAATCTCACAGAGCTCTGAGCCCGGTCCACAATTTCCAAACAGCAGCCAGGGAAGAGCCAGATAGAGCCGCATCCGGGGATAAGCCAGGCTGAGAGAGCCAGGTTGCCAGCTACGGTCACGGAAGTTCAAGAGCAGATTCTTGGCCACAGAGCCCAGGCCGGTGTGATCTCCATGATAGTATCTCACTGCCTCCTGATATGAACTCTCACCACTCACAATCAAGCCGCTCAAAGACGACCAAACTTTGTAATACACTTCTTCAAAGACGGGAATGATCTCGCGGAGTCTCTTCCGTAATTCTGCCGGGGAGTAGCGTTCAGGTTCTGGTTGAAGCTTGAATTGCATTGCCTCTTCGAATCTGTCCATAAAGGCGGGAAACGAGGTATATCCCTCCAGCTTCAGCACTTTCAGGCGGCTTATCTTCTTGGCTGAGGAGGAGTGATAAGCTTTCTCGGCTATCAGTATACCCTCCCCCAGAGCTTGCCAGGCTTTGTGGATATTGCGGTTCACAAAATCTATATCCGGGGAGCTGCTATCCAGCTTTTCCCGGGAGAAAAACAGCCCCATACCCCGGTTCAAAAGCAGCTTCACTGCTTCTTCAGCGGGCATATTGGCAGCTTTCCAGGGTGGAAGATAATGCTTCAGATCCAGCTTGCCCCACAGCACCTGATAACCGCAGGAAAGGTCATACATCATCAGGCTGAAAGGTTCCCGGGACAGCTTGGAAACATCCTTGGGAGTGGAGAAATCTATCTCCAGATTGTAGCGCTTGCTCAGTTTCTCATGCAGCAGGTGCAGCTTCTTCTGCAGAGTGTATTTTGCCACGGCATCCAGCTTGCGGGTAAAGACAAAGAGGTCCAGATCGTTGTAAAGCTCTTCACCGCCGTCTTTGGAAAGAACCCCACCTTCACCTCTGCCATAACCACCGCCCAGCACCAGAGCTTTCACGCTGCGTTGATCCACGGAAACACTGAATTCATGCACTATTCCTGCCAGGATTGCTTCCACTTTCTGTTCAAACTCTGCTGTTCCCAAGACGCTATATCGCTTCATTCGTTTGTAACCCCTCGAGCCCTTAACCCCGGTAACCCTTGATCAAGCGGCGAAGAAGGCACCGCACCACGATCTTGAGATTGAACCGGGTAGATACATTGTGCACGTATTCCAGTTCGTAGAAAACCAGCTCGTCCGTGCTGGTGATCTCCACCGTCTCAGCCAGGGAAAAGACCCCGGGAGTATAGACCGGTAAATCCAGCACCAGTTTACGATAAGCTGCGCTGTTTGGCATCAGGCTATTGCCCACCAGAATCAGCTTCCCACGCAAAACATGCCACAACAGGCAGAACTTATCCAGGCTAAGCCGCAGCATAAACCTGCCCCAGAGGCTTTGGTTCAAGCGGTGTGGCCCCAGATAGTCGATAGTTTTAAAACCCTTGTTGATCAGCCAGGAACTGCGGTGTTTTCTGAGGATCAGGCTGAACGTAATAAAAAACAGAAGCCAGAAGGGTAGCTGTATCAAAAGAAAGACTACCGCCAAAGCTTTTTGGATCATGTAGTTGAAATAGGATACCACCAGTCCGCGTTCCACCTGCGAAACCAGAATCTTATCATGCACAACGATCATATCCCCGGTTTTCCCATCGATCAGGTGGTTCTTGCAGACGATCTTGCTGTCTATATCCAGCTCTGCTCCGATGAAGGTGTCATCCAGAATAATACTGTCCTTCACGATGGTGTTTTCGTCCACAATGACGTTATCCCCTATTATGCTGTTGGGACCGATGATCGTGAACTTGTTGAAGCTGCAATTGTCCCCTATCATGATCGGGGGAACCAGCTCCGAACTATTCGGATAGATCAGGTTCAAGCCCAGGAAAGTATCCTTCTGATTGGAGTAGCCGGGCAGCACGTAAAACTTGTTCCAGTGTTTCAGAATACTCATGCTGAGACGGTAGTAATCCATCACGGAGTTGATCTCGGAAACACTGAGGCCGGGCACTTGTTCCTGCGGCTTCGAGGCCGTCTCGCTGAGAGAGCAGCCGCTTTTCAGGCAGATAACCCGTTTCTGTTCGTCCCCCAGACAGAAGCTCTGCTTGCTTTTTACAATTCCTTCCAGCTCTCTTCTATCGTAATTCACAAAGCAGAAGCCATTGAAGAGCAACATGTCCTGATCCTTGCAGAAGGACATGTTTTTCAGATACACATTTTTCAGGCTATCCCCCGGCTTTGCCAAGGCATAGCTCAGTTTGACCCCCCAGCGGGAACCATCCCCAAAAATCTCTTCCATACTCCGGGTAGAATGGTCGGAGACCACCCGGAGTTCAGTCACTTTCAGGATGGAAGCCAGATCGAGAAAATACTCGAGCAGCGGTTTATTGACTATCTTCAGGAGATAGGGGTCGGTATCCGCAAAATATCGTTTCAGCCACCCAAGTCCCCCACTGCCGGCATAGATCAATCCGCGCATCAGGGCTCCTGTTCAGTCATCTCTGGTTTATGGTAGATCCTAATCTCCAAAGCTTTGTATGGCAGCATCCAGATCGTCGAAGATATCAAAAATCTTATGTGCTCTGGTGATGTCAAAGACCATACGGGGTTTATCCTGCAAACGGGCAATGCGGATGTCTCCACCGCCCTGTGAGGCCGATTTGAGGCAGGCCACGATGGTTCCCAGACCGGTGCTGTCTATAAAGTCACACTCAGCCATGTCCAATACGAAATTGGAAACCTTCTCGGCAGCCTGATCGTAAACTGCCTTCAGTTCCGGCGCGTTATAGGCATCCAATCTGCCGTGCAGCTCAATAATGCCTATCCCACCATCTTGTTTGAATACTACCTTCATTCTGTCTCCTTCTATTTGATGCGGAACCTCATGTTTCGCAAGCTTAAATTACTCAAGTAGACCAATTTCCAACACCTCTGCTTCCTTGTCAAGGCTTAGTATGCACCCCGACCGCTGATCACTGCCGGAATAGTCTTTAGAAGAATCACAAAGTCACTCAAAAGACTTCTGCTGCCGATGTACTCCATATCCAGTTGAACTTGCTGGGAGAAGGGAATCTCACTGCGTCCTTTGATCTGCCAAAGGCATGTGATACCAGGCTTTACGTGCAAACGCTTACGGTCTTCAAGAGTATATTCCGCCACTTCCCGGGGAAGTGGGGGACGCGGCCCCACCAGGCTCATATCACCTTTCAGGACATTGATTAATTGTGGAAGTTCGTCAATACTGAATCTCCGGATTATCCTGCCCACCTTGGTCACCCGGGGGTCATTCTTCATCTTAAAAATCACCCCATCGGCAGATTCATTCTGCTCCAAGAGCTGATCTTTCATCTTGTCCGCATTCATATACATGGAACGGAACTTGATAAAACCAAAGGGCTTGCCGTTCAATCCAATCCTGTGCGCCACATAAAAGATATCGCCCGGATCGGTTAGATAGATCGCCAGAGCTGTTGCCACAAAGAGAGGCGAAAAGATAATCAGCAAAATCAGAGAACCGCTTACATCCAGAGAGATTTTCAAGAACTTGGCAAAAGAGACCGTCCATTCCCAGATAGAGATCTTGAGCCGCATGTGCAAACGGCTGCGCTTCTTGGAGAGCGACATCAGCCGCTCTATTTCCAGCATTCTTTGGTCTTTTACTATTTGCATATTCTCTTCTATCGCTCCCGGCTCTGATAAAATACACAGTTTTTGGAATTTTTCCACTTCAAAACCCGATACAGGAAGAGAGGATTGCCCAGAATATAGCGACGCCACATGCGTCCCGGCTCCTGGATCAGGCGAAAGATCCACTCGATGCCCAGACGCCTCATCCAAAGCGGAGCACGGGGAATTCTGCCCGAGTAAAAATCAAACAGCCCACCCACTCCCATTTGAACTGCAGCTTCAATCCGGCTGCCAAAACGGGAGATAAAACGCTCCTGCAGGGGAGCGCCAAAGGCCACCAGCAGTATATCTGCTCCACTTTGATTGATCTCCTGGACCAAAGCATCGGCCTCGCTATCCCAATCAAAAAAGCCATGATGCACGCCACAGATCTGCAAGCCCGGGAAGCGTTTCACCAGGTTATCCCGCATCTTCTCGGCCACACCACTGGCAGCTCCCAGAAGAAAAATCTTATATGATCCTGCCACAGCCAGTTTACACAGCTTCGGAAGCATATCCGTGCCGTTCAGATTCTCCCGTAAAGACTTGCCTAAAAGCTTGGCTGCCAGCATGATGCCACTGCCATCCGGAAAGACCACCGGATTATCCCTAAGCAACTTGCGGTAAGCATCATCCTTCCAGGCTTTATTCAGACAATCGGCATTTACAAACCACACCGCTGTCTTCTCCCGTTGCTTCAGGCTCATTTCCAGAATGCCCAGGGCTGACGGCCAGGTGATGTTCAGCATTTTTATGCCAAAGATATCCAGAGTGGGAAGCTCCGTTCCGGCCTTGGGTTTAATCAGAATGTCCAGAGCTTGCCTCAGAGAGGCCAAGTGCTTCTCATAGTTATGCTCTGCCTTCAGATAGTTCCAGGCATTATCTTCCAAGCGCTTGCGCAGAGCCGGATCCCGCTGCAACTTGGTGATAGATCTGGCCAGGCTGCGGTGATCTCCCTCTCTGGCCAAAAGCCCGGTTCTGCCATGCTTCAGCCATTGGCTGATCCCGCCCACATCAAAGGCTACCACAGCCTTATGATGCGCATAAGCTTCCAACCCCACCAAGCCATAAGGCTCCTGCCAACGGGATGGCACCACCACCAGATCAGCCTCGGCATAGAAAGCGTTTACATCCTCTTGCCAGCCGCAGAAATCCAGCCTGTCGGCAATCCCCAGTTCTGCAGCCTGGGATTTCAGGTAGTCCTCATCACTGCCGCGTCCGGCAATCCTGGCAGTCCAAGCAAAATCCAGCTCTGCCAGAGCTCTGAGCAGCAGATCAACTCCCTTGCCCCGAATCAATTGCCCCACGTAGAGGAGTTTCAGGCCGGAATCTCCAGATGAATCCTGCTGTGGGGTGGCAAGTGCTTCTACATAAGGCACCAGCAGTCGAATCCGGGCTTTGTCCCAGCCGTTCTTCACCAGGTTTGCCGCCATAAAATCCGAAAGTACCAGGCTCAGATCACTCTGACGCACGGCTTGCAGCAGCTTCTGACGCTCTTTGAGATTGATCAGCCCATAGCTCCCTCCCCGCTTCTCCAGCAGCATACTGCAGGCGGCACACCAGGGAAGCCCATAAGGCAGAGGACAGTTTATTCTTTTGAAGGGGAAGTATTTATGCCTGCGCAGGCAATAGTAGTCGTGATCATGAATCAAGCTCAGCACCGGGAAAGCCGCTTGCAGGCCGGTTAACCAATCCGCCCGGCTGCACTTATGCAGCATTACAAGCTGGATCCCCAGGCTTCTAAAAAACTCGATGTCTTGGTCTATCCCTGCCGGTTCCGCCACCCTGATCTCCTCGAAGGGAGCATCAAAAACCGGATCAGCTCCGCTGCTGCGTTCAAACAAACCATAAACCTTCCAGCCCTCACTTTTCAGGCTATGGGCAAGTGAAACCAGCATTCTTTCCACTCCCCCGATGAAGCCACGGTTGGTGCTGTAGAACAGGATACGGGAATTACTCAAGATCGCTTGTCCTCCAGTAACTTGAGATAAGCTGCTTCGTAGAGAGAACACAGATAGTCGTAAGTATATTTCTTCAGAACCAGTTCCTTGCCACTTGCGGCCAGACGGCTCAGTTCCTCGCGTCTCTGATAGGCCAGCTTCATTTTGGTGGCGCAATCCAGATAATCCTCGCTGCGGAAGAGATAGCCGTTCTGTCCCTCTTCCACCAGATTGGGATCCACCACATCGCTTTGCAGCACGGCAGTTCCGCTGATCCAGCTTTCCACCACCACTGCTCCGGAATTCATAAAGCGCACCGGAATCACGTGCAGATCGGCATAGTTCAGCCAGGCCAGCACCTCTTTGCGCTCCAGCATTCCGGTGAAGAAAACCTTGTCTTGCAAGTTATGATCTGCCACCAGAGCCAGCAATCCGGCATAGAAATTGGGTTCATAATCCGTTCTGCCCACAAAGACCAGCTTCGCACCGGGCAGCTTGTGCGCCACTTGAGCAAAAGCCCTGAGGACAATATCCTGACCCTTGATCTGCGAGATTCTGCCCAGACAGAGATACACGAAATCTTCCTGCTCAAAGCCCAAAGCCGGGCGCGGATCGGGCAAAGCCTGCCCATACTCTTCGGTCAGCACAGGAACGGGAGAATATGCCACCCGGTGATTGAATCTCTTGATGAAATCAAGCTCCTTCTGAGCAATGGCAAAGATGGAATCCAGCCGTTTCAGGATAAATTTCTGATGCCAGGGCAGTTGCAGCCCCAGCAGATAGTTTTGCCGCACTTTCCCTTCACTCTTGATTAGTGCAGCGTAATCCACAAAATCAAAGAAACAGAGTATGATAGGCTTCCTGCGCAGTTTGGCAGCCAGAAAAGCCAGCATATTGTTGTAATTCAGGGCCGGGAAGCATTGAATAACGTCAAAATCTCCCCTCAAGAGCTCCCAGAGCAGGGTGGGACACAGGGTCTTTGCCGCCAGATTGGGATACTGCGGGGGGATATTCAGCAGATCAGGCAAGCGTTTTACCATGAAATTGTCCACCCGGCCGGAGTTCTGATCTTCCTGCCTTCGGGGGCAGAACACGGTGACCCGATGCCGTTCAGACAACTTTCTGGCCTGGTAGTAGATATTGGTTTCAGCTCCGCCCACTTCGGGGTAAAAACGGTTGGTAACCAAAGCGATGCTGAGCGCTCCTCCTCGGCTCCGATCCGGTTGAACAGGCTCCGCATCTGCAGCCGTGAAGCCGGTATTCCCCTGCTCCAAAGCACTCAGAAAAGCTTCGCCCACCAGCTTGGGACTATAGAGCCGGCAGGCCTCCTGGTGCAAAGCATTTCCCAGCTCTATGGCACGAGCTTCCTCGTGCAGCAGGTCTTTGATGCAATCTGCAAAAGCATGTGCTTCATCAGCAATCAAAACGGAGCTTAGCTCCAAACCCTCCAGACCCAGGGAGCTGGTGATCACCGCTTTGCCGGCGGCTGCCGCTTCCAAAATCCTGGTGCGGGTGCCGGAAGCTATTCTGAGTGGGAGAACCACAAACCTCGAAGCTGCGATCACCGAGGCCATATCTTCCACCTCTCCCAGCAGTTCCAGGTGTGGACAGCCCTCTGTGGAGAGTTGTTCTCCGGCTTTTCCGGCAATGGATATCCGGACTCCGGCAGTCTCCAATTCCGCCTCCACCAGGGGATAAATCTCTTGGGCAAGATACTCAAAAGCGTCTCGATTGGCCACCGATCCCAGGCTTCCGAAAAAGAGAATGCGGTTTTCCGGCTTGGTCTCAGCTCTCTCCTGATCGCTTGAAGGCATCACATTGGGACAGAGCAGGGCATTTTCTTCTGCCAAACCACGCTCTTGAACTGCCATCCGGAGCTCGAGGGGATTGGTGAAGAAGAACAAGTAATCGTATTCAAAAGCTTTCTTTTCAAAGGCTTTAAGCTTCAGCATCTCAAGCAGGTGGTAACGGTTATGAATCCCGGGATCACGCTTCCAGACCAGCTCCGAAATGCGGGAAAACAGCATATCCACATCAATGGCAATAACTGCTTTGGGCAGAAGCTCTCCGGCGATCTCTGTCAATTCAAAACAGCTCAGGAAACGGAACACGATCAGTTCGTACTGCTCGGAGAGGAGCACTTTCTCAAATTTCTGAATCTGAGTGCGGTGAAAACGATGAATTGCTTTGGCTTGATAGAATGCTGCAGGTTGGGTACTGAGGCTGAAGGATTTGCGATAGCCGCTGTGCACAGGCAACGGACGGGTGAGGTAATCCCCGGTCTTCAAGAGAAGAAGATCTGCATCATATTGAGAACTAAGCAGTTCCCACAAGTATTGACTGCGGTTCTTGTCTCCGCCCCTAATTCCTTGGAAGGGCGTATCTACGTAGAGGATTTTGCGCATTAAGCCTCGCACCTGGCAATTTTAGTTATTTTGCAGCCTATTGAAGAGCCTAAAAACTGTCAAGTCCAATCGCTGTAAGCTGCGAAGCGCGCATCAGAAAGCGGGATTTTGTACCTGAAAAAGAGTAAAATAGTACAAGGGTTGTTAGGGGTTTATAGTTAATGAGTTAATGAGTTAATAGTTAATGCTGCGCTGCTTCGCTCCACCGGTTGGAGTTCAAGAGGGCTTCGTGTCTTTGACTTTAGATCTGCACTTGATGCCCTCATGGACTTCAACAAGCAAGTGGCGAAGCGGAGCTTTTCTACTATGCTGGCACCCACTGTTTGAAGTCCAATCTGGCTGTATAGTCTATTGTATATGTGTAACTTAGATAGCCAGATTGAACTCCAAAAGAACTAGGGTTGCCAATCTCCGAATTGGCGGAAATCCCTCTCAGTTACTAATCTTTCCCAGCAGCCCAAGTGCTTGAGAGGCAGGAAAATAACATAAAATAGATATTGACAAAAACACCTCGTATATTATTGTTGCATTAGCTATTACGCAACTAACAACAACGAGGTGTTATAATGAATTATCTGAGAATAGCCCAAATCAGTCAAGTCAAAACTTCAAGTCTTATAGAGAGCAATGCCCATTTTCTGTTTAAACGCTTCAAGTTGACGAGTATCCTGCGGCATTGCGGCATAGGTAAAGAGAAGGGCCATCCCATTGAGTACATGATGTATCTCATGCTGGTCATCATCCTCAATGGATCTCGTTCTCTATTTTCCGGAATAGTCAGCCTTCAGGCTACAAAGCTAAAGAGTCCCATCAACAGCATGATGAATAACGAGTTCTATAACTGGAGGAACCTTCTGTATCGGATCGCCTCCCGCTTTGCCAAGCTCTGTCCGACGCCGGAAGGAAGGATATCTGCCTTGATCATTGATGATACCGCGAAAGAGAAAACCGGCCGGCATGTTGAGAACAGCTCCTGGTTTGTTGACCACTGCCGCAAAGCATACTACATGGGATACCAGAACATCATGGCGGCCTGGCATAATGGGGTGGTGACCATACCGATTGACTTTGAGCTGAAGATCGGAAAAGCGAGGATCAAGCACGCTAATAAAAGCCACTACCACAAAGGCACTCATACGGAACAGCGCCAAAGAATTGCAAAACATAAGAAGACAAAGATTGCGGAGTCTTTAATCCGGCGTGCCTTGCAGAGGGGTTTTCGGTTCCGCTACCTGTTGTGGGACAGTTGGTATAATAATAGCAGCAGTTTGAGATTTGTGTTTGGCACGCTAAAGTCCAAGGGGATAGACTTAGTGGCCATGGTGAAGCGGGACGGACAGAAGTATCTTTGGGGCCAGAGCTTTCTCACGGTGAAGGAGTTGTACAGAAAATCCGGGAAGTGGCAACGCAATCAGGTAACAGGTATATTGTACAAGTCAATGGTGGTTGCAGTCCTGGACAAGCAATCGTCAACCCAGCCAGAATCACAGACCGTACTGGGTTATGTCAGGATGTGTTTCTTCAGGTATCCTCAACACAAGAGATATAAAGTTCTGATCTGCACCGACATCAATCTTGGGGAGATGGAGATCCTCAGCATCTATCTGCGCCGCTGGTCCATCGAAGTTGTTTTCAAAGACCTCAAGCAATACTTTGGCTATGATCAAAGCAAGTCATCCAAATACGCTCCACAAATCGCCGACCTGACCATCAGATGCATCTTCTACGCCATGTTCTGCTCATTGAAGTATGAGTATCCTTCAAAAAGCACCGAACAACTGCTGATTGAGTTCTACTCCGAGATGGAAGACAACTGGCTGGATATCTTCTGTTCAGTGGTCTTCATTAACAATGCGAAACGCTTGCTTAAGTATGCTTTATCTCTTGGCTATAAAGACGTTAACCTGCTTCTGCAAAACTATGACTCGGTTTTAAGGCAGTTCATGAACAGGTACTGGTACGAAGACAACATTGAAGAAATGGATTTATAGTCTCACCAAAAGTTGCAAATGAATATCACCTGTCACAGTGTCTTATGGGCTTATAGGGTAGAGAGATAGATAGGATTGGCTTTAGACTGTGTCAAATCTCTGGTTGTTAAGTAGAAACTAAGGATTACCTCCTGTTTTAGATGTGTTACGATGTTTTGCAAAAATCGTGATATCGTAAACCCGCAGAACAGCCGATTTGGAAAATTGGTGATTCGATTTGAAATAATAGTGAGAACTCATAGCCTCGATGGTCGCAAGGCACTACAGGCCAATTTTTACTTGACACCCATGCGCTTGCCGGATTCGTGGTTATTCATGAAACATAAAACCATTTCAATTAGTAAAATAATGCGTTTCTTTGCCTTGCGGCAGAGCTTTGCCGCCGTGCTCGCGATGGCTGTTTTAGTGGGATTAGGAGAAAAAATGGCAGAAAGATTTCTACCTATCTACCTGATAACGCTTGGCGGTGGTGCGATTTCGGTTGGGTTGCTTAACGGACTTGATAACCTGCTGAGTGCGTTATACTCGTTTCCGGGTGGCTATTTATCAGATAAACTTGGCTACCGAAAGGCATTGCTGCTGTTTAACTTATTGGCAATTTTAGGGTTCATCATCGTGATCATCTTCCCTTCCTGGCAAGCTGTGATTGTTGGTTCATTGTTTTTCTTGTCCTGGACAGCAATCTCTTTACCAGCCACAATGAGTATGGTCTCGGAACTAATCCCCCAGAACAAACAGGCGATGGGTGTCACGATGCACTCGATGGTCAGGCGAATTCCTATGGCACTGGGGCCATTGATCGGCGGGCTGTTTATACAGAGATTCGGCAAAGTAAACGGAGTTCGTTATGCCTTTATTACAGCTATTGGTTTTACCTTGCTATCCCTAATCATTCAGCAAGTGTACATTCAGGAACCTGCAAAAGCGGCTAAAGCGAAGCTTGGAAAGACTCTAAGGCTACCGGTTAAGTTGCAGAGATTATTGATATCCGATATTCTGATCCGCTTTTGTGAACAGATACCCTACGCCTTCGTTGTGATTTGGGTGATGGACAATCATGGGCTTAAAGCCACGCAGTTTGGTGTCCTGTCTGCCATAGAAATGCTGATTGCTATGCTTATCTACATACCGGTAGCCTATCTCGCCGATAAGAGCACCAAAAGGCCATTTATCGCTATTACATATGTAAATTTTACTCTGTTCCCGCTTTTGCTCTCTGTATGCAAAACCTTCCCTGCCTTTATCTTTGCCTTTATATTGCGGGGTTTAAAAGAGTTTGGAGAGCCAACCCGGAAAGCCCTGATACTGGAGCTGGCTCCGCGGGACGCGAAGGCAACTACTTTTGGCACATACTATTTGATTCGGGATGTGATTGTAGCTGGGGCCGCCTTTGGGGGTGCTTTCCTTTGGAGGCACAATCCATATCTGAACCTGTATGTGGCATCTGGATTTGGCTTGTTGGGGACGCTCTATTTCATAATTCGGGTGAAATGACAAGCTTACATTGATCTGGGTTTGTTTATCGCCCCTGTACCTCAAACCATTTGGTGGTTTTCCTAATGGTTCTAAGTGTTATATAGGTGAGAAGACCAATCCCAAGGATGACGAGCCACAGGGTGTCGAAGATGATTTTCCCGGTTACGATCCAATCTCCATAGACCTCGATGATGAACATGGACACGATAAATGCAAAGAAACCACTGTATTCGCGGCGTAGAACGTTTTTGACAGAAAAAACAAGGGTTGAAGGCTGGAAGTTCGTAAAGCGAGGGAAGAAGGCAGGTGTTTTTTTTGCCCATTCTAACCACTCATCACCAAATTTACGCAGTAAAAAAGCCTCTTCAGCATTCATGATCAGTCCGTAATACAGAGCGAAAAGTAGGCTGAACGTGATAAGCGCCCACAGGTGGTGAGGCAGCATCATTACTCCAAACAGAATGAAGTAGTTACCCAGATACAAGGGATGTCGTACAATGGAATACATCCCAGTAGTATTGAGTTTGCCGGCAATCTGTTTTTTGGTGTTACGGCCGGATGTATTGGCAGGCGTATGTCCGATCGTCCAGACGCGGATTGCCATGCCAACCAAGCTTATTGTAAAGCAGAGTCCTTCCCATATATGGTCGTAGAATCTAGAATTATGGATGAAATGGTAGTCACTCATTGAGGTGAGAACCAATACTATCAGAGCTAATGGCAGGTAACTCCTCCAGCGAAACAGCCAATTACCTGTTTTTTCAAATTCATCTTGTAATGTCATTACTTACCTCCTCATTGTTTCTCTTGTTGTTTGAGGGTATCTGTTATCACTCGTAGCTCACAATCTATGTAAGGCCAAGCGACCAATTGCATTGTTTCTTCATGTTGATCAGTGTCAAGTTCTTTTTCATAAATAATCTACCTTGCTGCGACAGGCTGGAGCCCTACGGAGGAGGCGTAGCCGACGGAGCAGGGCTCCAGCCCGTCGCGCGGCGACTCGACCGACCCAGGTCTTTTTTGGATCTCCCTGATCTTTTCCAAGGGCTCTGACAGATAGATCCTGCCACTGGTCCAATCTTCAGAATACCCTTGCAGGATAGCTCCCAGAAGGCGCATGCAGCTCTTTTCGTCGGGGAAGATGCGGATGCTCTTTTCCCTACGCCGGAGCTCTTCATTGAGCCTTTCAAGCGGGTTGGTGGACTTGATTCTGTTCCAGTGCCCGGTGGGGAACTCCAGATACACGGAAATCTCATGATATGTGTCATCCAGCCAGTTCCCAAGCTTTTCCTTACCTTTGGCTTCGACCACGCCGCACAGGTGCCTCCAGGCAAGTTCAAACGATTCCCTCGTTCTCGAACCCACCAGGTCTTTCAGGAGCGGCAACAACCAGATTAGATCGGTCTTGGACACCTTGCTCTGGGCATTGCGCATCCAGTGGACGATGCAACGTTGCCTGAGCTGGCCCGGAAAACACTCTTCTATCGACTTGATCAGGCCGTCATGCTCGTCGCTGATCCAGAGCTCGCTGCGCTCCAAGCCGCGCTCTTTGAGGCTTTGCAGAAAGTCCTTCCAGTTATAGTAACTTTCACGGTTCCCCAAGCGAAGACCCAAAACATCGCGATGGCCATCTTCCTTCAGGCCAATGGCAATCAATACCGCTGTCGGCCGCACACCCTTCTCCGTCCGGATCTTGGTGTAGATCGCGTCAAGCCAGATATAGGCATACCGTCTGTCCAAATCCCTGTTCCTCCAAAGCTCAACTTCCGCGTCGATCTGCTTCGCGCATCGGCTTACCAAACTGCGGTCTATGTTGGAAAGGCCCAGATCAACAAACAACTGATTCATCCTGCGGGTCGAGACACCGGCAATATAGGCCTCGCTGATGATGCTGATCAAGGCCCGGTCCACCCTCTGATATTGCTCCAGGATCGAGGGATAGAAGCTGCCGTTCCTTAGCTTCGGGATACTTAGGTTGATGGGGCCTAAACCTGTGCTGAGAGGTTCCTTACGAGCTCGATAGCCGTTGCGGTAGTTGGTTCTGCCCTCCACGCGCTGATAAGGCTCCGCTCCCAGGATTGTACTGAGCTCAGTTTCAATGATCCTCTGGATGCTGTTTTCAAGCACTTTTACAAAATCTCCCGGTATTATCGACCGAAATAACTTGACCAATTCCGCCTGTTCATCTTTCTTTCGCTTCGGTTGAGTCATGATCGTCTCCTTGTCTGTTAGTTTTGTCAAAACCATCAAAACAAAGAGCGGGATCTGGCTCAACCTTTTTCTTCATCTGCCGTTACCTATTTTACACCAACCTTTGAGACGCTACCGGTTTATTTAGTCTGCCTAACTGCTTGTGCTCATTTAGATTGGCCTCTGTTGTATTGTTTTCTTCATTGACGGCTAAAACTGCATCTTGAACAACAAGACATCTAATGAACTGCTGCGTCTCACCTACCTTAGTGGCATTTTTGATATAGCATCTAAACAAGATGAATACTATAAAGATGTTAGCAATGAATAGTGACAATGCCGATACAATCTGGTGTTGAGCTACAAAATAATACGACAGAATTGATGAAAACAGTGATGTTCCCATTAATGATAGTAGAGTTATGCCGTGATAAGTGCGCGACAGAATAACCTCTCTTAAAGTCAGCCCAAGATATTTTTCACCTGAATTTACCAGCTGAATCAGCAATCCAGAAAAAGCTATGGCTATTGTTACCATTGCTACTTGAGCGGTGAATACACCTATGAGCAGATCAGATGTATTTATTGTGCCTGAAATGGAAAGAAAACCAGGATAACCTTTTATGAATAAAACACTATTGCAAATCCAATTCAAGAATATTGCTGTAACTGTAATCACCATGGCAGGAACCAATTGAGTTATGAGCCCATTTCCCTTTTCTTTTGTCTCTCCCATACTTTCTCCTATGCACAAACGTTGACTTACAATGGCATTGAGTAATCAGCGATGTTTGTTGGGTCATCATCATTTGATGATATTGGATAGAAATTTCTTCCTATCTTTCTCGGACAGTTCTTTAAACTTCTCAACCAGCCACTCAATCTTGATTTCACTCAGCCTTTTATCAAGAGCTGTTCTTACCTTCTCAAGCTTCTTTAAATGAGCATCAGTGACATACGCTGGTGGACTAGATAGCTTATTCTGGAGCTGGTTGGCCGTTGCAACATCCATTTCTGGAATATCCGGTTCAATTGCTAGGATCTCATCTATCCATTCCTTACTAAGCTGTTTACGAGAATCAGATATGGTTTTGACAATGCTCTTGATCACATCTTCGGGTAGCCATGGAAGTTCATCCTCAGCAAGCTTGGAGACTGTCTCTTGTTCAACTTCTGTAGAGAGTGTATCAAAAGAACTCCAGGTTAGGTTGATGTCGCTTAATCGACCGTATGATCGTTTAAACTGATGTAGCGCCTTTTTTAATATATGAAAGTCTTCCAGGTCAGATTCCAGTCCATCGTAGGCTCTGATGAGAGAATCAAGTTCCTCCAACAACTCATCTATTGAATCCTCAGTTGTTATC
>JAKPXC010000190.1 GCA_029567705.1 Candidatus Cloacimonadota bacterium | reverse complement strand
AAAGTTGTTCTCCAGCCCCAGAATCCCGCCCCAGGCTTCACGGTCAAAATCATATTCGAGACTGGCGTTCCACATCGGGAAGTCCCCCAGAAGGTCTCCACCCATCATCATCAATCCCACACTCAGGCTGTCCGCTGTTCCCATGAGATAGGGAAGTCTTACAATTCTGGGCACCAGCAGGTGAGCGATATTGCCCAGATATGAGCCTCTGCGCACGGGATACCGGTCTAGAATAAGAGGATTATCATCTCGGACAGTGAGAGCCGGGGGACGTGATGCCGGCGCTGTCTGAGGCAGATTAAAGGGGATCAGGTTCATCTCGCCTGTGTAGATATCTTCACCCAAGGAGTTCATGGATATGGTGTAGAAGTGCTCTTCATCCCGGAGCACACTGCGGCGCATACCGCTGTTTTCTCCCAGTTTATAGACGTCTCCGGTTCGCAGCCGGTAAGCAAAGGAGCGCTGCTGATCTTCATAGGGAGCATCAAAGATCAGCCAGCCGTTGTCCACCCGTACCAAATCCTCCTGATACTCGGTATCAACCAGGGGGAAGAAGCTGTGTTCTTCCGGATCCATCAGGTAGATGCTGGGGTTTCGCCAATCTTCCTTGGCAGAAACATAGATGCTGCCTTCCCAATCGTAGATAACGGAAACCAATCTGTCCGTCACCCAGGGTTGAGCCAGAGCTTCTCCCTCTGACGAATACCGTGTGATACTGCTATTACGGTAGTGTTTGTCGTCTTCTGCCACGAGGAGCTGATCGTTTTCCAGCACTCTGAAGCAGCGGATGTTTCCGCTGAGGAGTTTTCTACCGATGCCGGTATCAAGGTCTTTCACCCAGAGCTCAGTCACCGAGCCGGTGCCGCCATTCTCGTTGTTATCAAAGCCGCGCTTGTTTTCGGAGCGGCTGTAGTAAAGCTTGTTTCCCTTGATCTGGAATCCCGCGGGGAAACCGGTGGCTTGCTGAATCAACACTGCTTCCCGGGCTTCTCCTTCGGGATCATGCAGGCGGATGATGCTGTTGTAGCTGAAGCCGGAGAAGGGTCCGGTGGATTCGCTGGCGTTATGGGAATAATACAGGTCTCCATCCTGAGATTGCAGATGATCGTAGTTCCAGCCGGTATGGGTCAGTTTATCCTGCGGGAGAGTGATCGCCCGGTTGGCTTCATGGTTCTGCCAATCTGCCCAAAGGCTGTCCAGGCTGCGGTTATAGACCTTTTGGAAGTAGTCACTAATCGACAACGCAGGGACGATAGCACTTAAGTAGCTGGCTGCACTGCTGCCTTGCAGGCGGAAGAACTCGGCAAACTTCTCCTGGCCATAAGTCTCCGCCAGATAGCTCATGAAGCTTCCACCAAAGACGTAGTAATGCGCCAGAGGAGTATCTTCGCTGTATACAGCGGCCTTGGCAGGTGAGGGAAGCTTCCCTTCTTTGGCCAGGGCAGTGATGATGGTGTTGTAGTAACCACCCCGCATCCTGCCAGAGTATGGAGAAAGATTGGATTCTCCATAGACGGTGATGCCTTCCATAATCCACATGGGCTGCGTGATGCTGGGATAAAAGATATTGCCAAAAGCCTTCTGCAGGACTTTGGGCAAGCCTGAGGTGGTCGTGATCTGGTTATGGTGGATGTACTCATGCACACCTACCAGCTTCCACCAGGATTCACCATTGGAAAGCTCAGAGCCGGTGGG
>JAKPXC010000163.1 GCA_029567705.1 Candidatus Cloacimonadota bacterium | reverse complement strand
AAGCAGATCCGCGCCAGCCTGGGCTATATGCCGCAGAGGTTTTCACTCTATCAGGATCTCTCCGTGCAGCAAAACATCAGGTTCTTCGGTAGATTGTTCGGCGTGGCGGAAGCGGAAATCAATGCACAAATGGAGAAGCTGTACCGCTTTTCACGGCTTGAACCCTTTGCCGGGCGTCTGGCAGGCGATCTGAGCGGCGGAATGAAACAAAAACTAGCGCTGTCCTGCGCCTTGATCCACACTCCGCGCTTGATTGTGCTGGACGAACCCACCTTTGGGGTTGATCCCATCTCCCGGATGGAGTTTTGGCGTATTCTACACGATCTGAAAGAAGCCGGAATCAGCATCATCGTCTCCACGCCCTACATGGATGAAGCTCAGCAGTGCGATGCGATCAGCCTGTTGCACCGTGGAAAGATTATGGCAGAAGGCAGTCCGGCGGATATCCTGGCCGGCTATAGCCTCCATCTCTACAACCTGGAAAGCGACAATCCGGCATCACTGATGGATTTTCTGCAGAGCCTGCCCGATCTCAATGGGCTGCAATTGTTTGGCAACGAGATTCATCTGAGCAGCAAGAGGGAACTCAACGAAGCGCAGTTTGATAGCTGGAAGTCACAGTGTCCCCACCTGAAAAGCTGGAAGCAAATCTCGCCCGGCATGGAAGACGTCTTCCTCGCGATGATGCAGCCATGATTCATACCACCAATCTCTCCAAACGCTTTGGCAGCTTCACTGCTGTGGATGGCATCGGGCTGGACATAGCCAGGGGCGAGATCTTTGGATTTTTGGGCGCCAACGGAGCCGGGAAAACCACCACAATCCGCATGCTCTGCGGCTTGCTGCGTCCCAGCGGCGGAACTGCGCTGGTCAATGGCTACGATGTGTCCAAGCAAAGCGAAAAGGTGAAACTAAGCTTGGGATACATGAGCCAGAAGTTCTCACTCTACAACGATTTGAAGGCCATCGAAAACCTCCAGTTCTATGCCGGTATTTATGGCACTCCCTTCCCCACAGCTCTGGAATATACTATGCCGCTGATGCGTCTCTTTGGGCTGGAAAGCAGTCTGCACGCCCTCACAGGCAGCTTGCCGATGGGTTTTAAGCAGAGGCTAAGCCTGGTTTGTGCCTTGGTGCACGATCCTCCCCTGGTCTTTTTGGATGAGCCCACTTCCGGAGTTGATCCCCAAGCTCGGAGAGAATTCTGGCAGGTGATAAATACCCTTGCTCAAGCGGGGAAAACCGTGATCGTCAGCACACACTTTATGGATGAAGCCGAGTATTGCCACCGTGTGATCGTGATGCAGCAAGGCAGAGAAGTGGCTATGGGGCGTCCTGCCGACCTCAAAACCCGGTATCAGGTGGTTAATATGCAGGAACTCTTTATCAAGCTGGTGGGGGATGGTTATGCCTGATCTCAAGCGTATCAAAGCCATGGCGCAGAAGGAATTGTTCCACATCCTGCGCGATCCCCGCACCTTGGTGATCCTGTTCCTGATGCCACTCTTGCAACTGATTATCTTCGGCTATGCCATGAATATGGAAATTCGTGACGTGCCGTTGGTAATCGCAGATTACTCCGGAAATTCCGCCTCAAAAGAGCTGATCCGGGTCTTTTCCAATACCCGCTACTTCGTGGTGGTGCCGCAGGCAGAGGGAAGCCTAGAGCCTGAAACGCTGTTCCGAAACCGCTCGGCGCAGGCAAGCCTGGTGATCCCGCCCGGCTTTATGGAAAGCCGCTTCGACCTCTTGCTGCAGATAGATGCCGGAGACCAGAACACAGCTCAGATGGTGCAAAGCTATGCCACCGCCATCGTTGCAAGCCTGGGTGCGAAGCTTTCCGCCGGCATCGACCTGCGTCCGGTGGTGATCTTCAACCCGGATCTGAAGAGTTCTTTCTTCTTTGTGCCTGGACTGATCGCCATGATTCTGGTGATGATCTGCGCGCTGCTTACCAGCATATCGATCAGCCGGGAAAAGGAGCTGGGTACCATGGAACAAATTCTGGTATCCCCGGTTTCCGCTACCGAAATCCTCCTGGGCAAGGTGCTGCCCTACATTGCTTTGGGCTTGATGGATGCCCTCCTGATCCTGGGAGTGGGTATGCTGCTCTTTCAAGTACCTTTCCGAGGGGATTTTACCGTGTTTTTGGGGTTCACGTTTCTATATGTACTCACGGCGCTGTGCATTGGCCTGATGGTTTCCACTATTGCCAAGACCCAGCAAGCAGCAATGATGATGGCTCTGGCAATCACGCTCCTGCCCACGATCCTGCTCTCCGGTTTTATGTTTCCCATCGCCAGCATGCCACCTCTCCTGCAAAAGATCACCTATATTGTGCCTGCCCGCTACTATCTGCAGATTATCCGCGGTATCATGCTGAAGGGAAACAGCATAGCCCAGCTCTATCAATCCGGGCTTACCCTGGCCGGAATGAGTCTGCTCCTCCTGGTGGTAGCAGCAAGACGCTTTAAACTGAGGTTGGGATGAGAGCGCTGGGCGTGATCCGCAGCTTCCTGATCAAGGAATTCCGCCAAATCCTCCGCAGCCGGGAGATGCTGGTGGTGCTCTTTGCCCTGCCTGCCATTCAGCTTCTCCTGATGGGATTTGCCGTTACCAATGAAGTGAAAAACCTCAGCCTCTGCTTCTTCGATTATGACCGCAGTTCGCTCAGCCGGGCTCTAGCGGCATCCTTCCAAACCGGAGGCCGTTTCCGGGTTCTGCCAGCTCCCCCCGATGCCGGTCCTGAAGAACTGCTGGCGAATTGGTATTGTAAAGTGGTGATCGTGATTCCGCGAGGTTTTGAACGTGATTTCAATACCGGCAGACAACCCGGCCTGCAGGTGATCAGCGATGGAATCGATGGCAATACCGCTGCCTTGGCGAACTCTTATATAGGCGGCACTCTGGCGGATTTTGTCCAGAAGCGGATGCAAAGCCGGGATACAGCATTTCTGAAGGCACGAAATCAGGAAGCCGGGAAGATTAACCTGATCACGCGGATGAGCTTTAATCCGGATTTGAAGAGCAGCGCCGGCATTATTCCCGGCATTATGGCCGTGTTGGTGACGGTTACCTCCATGCTGCTCTCCGCCATCAGCCTGGTGAAGGAAAAGGAACTGGGCACGCTGGAGCAATTGCTGGTGACGCCTGCCAAAAAACAGCAGATCCTGGCCGGGAAGCTTATCCCCTATCTGCTGTTGACCCTGGCGCAGATGCAGGTGGCCTTGCTGCTGGCCAGATTATTTTTTTGGATTCAGATCGCAGGATCGTACACGGAACTGATGCTGTTTTCGCTGGTATATCTGTTTACCACTCTGGGACTGGGTATCCTGATCTCCACCCGGGTGGCTTCCCAGCAGCAGGCGATGTTCTTTTCCTGGTTTGTGATGGTGGTTTCCATTCTGCTTTCCGGCTTCTTCGTTCCCATCCGCAATATGCCTGCCGGAATACGTCTGATCGCCTTTTTCAATCCACTCAGTCATTATATGACCGTCCTGCGGGAGATCGTAGTGAAGGGTAGCAGCCTGATGCAGCTTTCCCGGGAGTTGATCATTCTCTCTGTGAGCGGACTGGTGATCTTTGGCATCAGCATAGCCAGCTTCCGAAAGAGAGTCTGAGATAGAGGCTTCGGCAACGTACCCCGATATTGCCTGACCAGATTTAAACACTAATTATAGAGACATGCGTTACGCATGTATGCGTAAAAGAATCAGGGCTACACCTAAACGCTTTGTTAGCCTCTCATCTGTGGGTATCATCTAAATCAGCAGTTTGTGAGGATCTAAGGATTACATGACCTATGGATCATTGAATACAGACTGAACTGATAGAACTGGTTACCTGGGATCTATGCCCTTCGGTTCAATCAGGATAATCGGTTTCATCAGTCTAATCGTATTTCTTCAGAGCCAAAATGATTCCATCAACCGGGTAGAACAAGAAAAAGCTTGACTCTCCTCTCCCGCTTTATTGGTTTGGAAGAATCGAATAATGTTCTCGAAAAGGAATTGGAAATGGTAGGAATTGTGCTATCTTACACCACGCTTGGCATTGATGCGCTGCAGATCTCTGTGGAGTCCGATCACGAAGGCAGCATGCAAACCGCGGTCAATATCGTGGGATTGGCTTCAAACTCGGTTAAAGAAAGCAAGGACAGAGTCTTCACCGCTCTGCGCAACAGCGGGCTCAGCATCTTCAGTTCCCGCTACACCATCAATCTGGCTCCTGCCGATATCAAGAAGGATTCCTCCGCTCTGGATTTACCCATCGCTATCGCTGTGGTGATGAACAACGAGCTGATCCAGCGCAGCTCTCTGAAAAAAGTGGCGATCATTGGCGAACTCTCTCTGGATGGCAATGTCCGTCCTGTGGATGGTGTTCTGCCCATTGCCATAGCAGCTCGCCGGGATAAGATAGACATTCTGATAGTACCGCATGAGAATGCCGAAGAAGCAGCTATTATAGATGGTATCACGGTGATTCCGGTGACCTCATTGATTGAGACCGTGCAGTATCTCCGGGGAGAGATCCGCATCCCGGAAGCCAGAGTGGATAAAGCCAGCATCTTTCAGGTGCTCAACGACTTTCCTATAGATATGAACGACGTGAAGGGGCAGTTCCAGGTGAAACGCGCCCTGGAAGTGGCTGCCGCCGGAGGACATAACCTCCTGATGCTGGGGCCTCCCGGATCCGGCAAGACCATGCTGGCGCGCCGGGTGCCAACCATCCTGCCGGAGCTCACTCTGGATGAAGCTCTGGAAGCCACCAAAATCCATTCTGTGGCAGGCTTCTCCAAGAATTTCCGCAATGGCATCCTCACCACTCGGCCCTTTCGAAGCCCTCATCACACGATCAGCGAAATTGCCTTGGTTGGCGGTGGAGCCTTCCCCAAACCGGGTGAGGTAAGTCTTTCTCACAGAGGGATTTTGTTCCTGGATGAACTGCCTGAGTTTAAGCGGGGTGCCCTGGAAGTGATGCGTCAACCCATGGAAGATGGGGTGGTCACTATCTCCCGCGCCATACAGAGTCTGAGCTTCCCGGCTGAGTTCATGCTGATTGCTTCCATGAACCCATGTCCCT
Source organism: Candidatus Cloacimonadota bacterium (assembly GCA_029567705.1). Classification (GTDB taxonomy): domain Bacteria; phylum Cloacimonadota; class Cloacimonadia; order Cloacimonadales; family Cloacimonadaceae; genus PHBP01. The sequence continues at coordinate 753 of JAKPXC010000163.1, read as the reverse complement.
GCGGTTACTTCGGTGCCAATATCCCAAATCACACCTGCAGTTGTGCTCCGGCTATGATCCAAAGATACCGCAGCAAGATCTCTGGCCCGCTCTTGGATAGGATTGACCTGCATGTGGAGGTTGCCAATGTGGCCTATGCGGATCTGGCTTCCCTGCCCACCGGAGATTCCTCTGCCACGATCCGTGCCCGGGTCAATCGAGCCAGGCAGATCCAACTGGAACGCTTTGCCAAGGAGAGCTTCTTCTGCAATACCCAGATGAATTCCAAGGCTCTGCGCAAGTACTGCGTGTTGGATAATGATTGCCACTCCCTGCTGCAAAACGCCATCGATAAACTGGGTTATTCCGCCAGGGTCTTTGACCGCATCCTAAAAGTAGCCCGCACCATAGCCGATCTGGAAGGCTCACCCGGCATAAAAGCGGAACACATCTCGGAAGCGATCAGTTACCGCAGCCTGGATCGTAAATACTGGAGCCAATAGCATCAGTGGAAGCGACATCTTGTCGCTTGCAAAAAAAAACACGTCAGGATAAGTAGCATTGTGGAAGCGACATCTTGTCGCTTGCATAGAAACACACGTCAGGATGAGTAGCATTGTGGAAGCGACATCTTGTCGCTTGCATAGAAACACACGTCAGGATGAGTAGCATTAGTAGAAGCGACATCTTGTTGCTTGCATAAAAAAACACGTCAGGATGAGTAGCATTAGTAGAAGCGACATCTTGTCGCTTGCATAAAAAACCACGTCAGGA
>JAKPXC010000158.1 GCA_029567705.1 Candidatus Cloacimonadota bacterium | reverse complement strand
CTTTTGGCACAACCAGTTCGATTACAATGTGACCACTGGAGAGATTGATATATTCCAGGATGTTGCGGGAAATCAAAGTCTTGGCAAGCTGATTTCCGACAATTTCTTCGGGGAGCAAGATGTGCTGTACTCCGATGAGCTCCAGAATTCTGCCATGCAGTTGATTCTCCACTTTGGCGTAGATAATGCCGACGCCGATCTTCTTCAGGATGGCAGCCGTCAGGATACATTCCTGGATATTGGAGCCGATGCCGATGATCACGGCATCTGCCTCGTGCAGATTAAGCTCGCGCAAAGCATTCTCATCGGTAGCATCAATGCAATTTGCACTGGTTACTTTGCCGCTGATCGCATCGATAAGCTCTTTTTTGCTATCAATGGCGATCACGTCCATGCCGTTTTCCGCCAAGATGGTGGCAACCGTCCAGCCAAATCTGCCGATGCCTATGACTGCGTATTTTGCCATATATTTCTCCTTAGCCGATGGCTATCTTCTCTTCTGCGAATTCTATATTGGTTTGCCTGCGTGATATCGACAGGGCGTATATGATTGTGAGTGGCCCTATTCTGCCGATATACATCAGTAATGTGATCAGGAGTTTTCCGGGGAAGCTGAGACTGGAGGTGATTCCCATGGAGAGCCCCACTGTGCCAAATGCGGAAAAGGCTTCAAAAGCGATTTTCTCAAAACTGAAAGGCTCTATGAGCATGAGGATGAATATCACAGTTATCACTAAAACTGCAGCCAGCGTGATTAACGAAGTGGCTTCCCGGTAGTTATCCAATGAGATTTTACGATTGAAGGTGCTGAGGTCTTTCTTACCTTTTAACATCGAGGTTAGCGATAGGATCAGGACAGCAAAAGTGGTGGTTTTTATGCCACCGCCGGTAGAGCCCGGAGAAGCTCCGATAAACATCAATACCAAGCTTATCAATATAGAGGCAGAGCTGAGCCTGCTCAAGTCTATGGTATTAAAACCGGCCGTCCTGGTCGTGACGGATTGGAACCAGGAAGCCAGAAGCCTTTCCGGAACGGTAAATCCTGCCATGCTTATCTTATATTCTGCCATGAAATAGGCTATCATTCCTCCCACCAGCAGTATTGCTGAGGTCACCAGCACCAGCTTACTATGCAGGTTCAAACGCTTGTTCCTGGCCTTGGAAGTGAAATAGCGATAGAGGTCTATCACCACGGAAAAACCGATCCCTCCCAAGATGATCAGGAGCGTTATGCCAAAGTTTATGGTATAACTGCCCACATAAGACATCATGTTATCCGAGAAGAGTGAGAACCCTGCATTACAGAAAGCCGAAATCGAGTGAAACACGGAGAAATAAAAGGCTTGTAAGGGTTGCATATCCTGTATGAAGCGGGTATAGAGGACTGCTGCCCCCACGATCTCAATGATTACTGTAACGTAAACTATGTTCTTCAAGAGCTGGAAGATATCGATACTGGGACTACCGGAGACCACAGAATGCATCACGTTTTCCAGCTTCAGGTTCAGCCTCTGGCCCAACATCAGCGCAAACGCTGTGGACACGGTCATAATACCCAAACCACCCAACTGGATTAACATCAGGATTACTATCTGTCCGAACACGGAAAAATATACGGGTGTATCTTTAACAATTAATCCGGTTACACAAGTGGCGGAAGTGGAAGTGAAGAGTGCGTCCACAAAAGGAGTTACGTAACCGCTTTGGGAAGAGGCCGGTAGCATCAGCAGGAAGGTGCCCACCGCAATCAAGCCCAGAAAGCTCAGCATCAGTGTCACAGGCGGATTGGACGACAGAAGCCTGTAAAACTTCCCTTCAAAAGCATTGAAAATAAAGTAGGTTAAGATAAAATACATCTGCCGGATCAACAGGAAGAAGATCACGAACTTGGCTTGATAGAAGAGCAGCAAAGCTCCCATGATCAGCATCACTAAATCGGCATAGATTATCTTTTTTCCAGCCTCCTTATGATCCAGAAGCCGGCTGATAATGGCAAGCCCCAGCACCAGAACGTTGGCGATTGCCGTGAGGTTCTCGATCAGCGTGTAAGATGTGTAATAGGAGATGATTGGCTCCATAAAAAGAACCGCAAAGCTCCATCCGGCCAGTAAATAGGCTACAAATTCGGTACGTTTGAGGGCTTTGATCAGGATTCGATGGGGCATGGATCGTAATACAGGCTGTAGATTTGCTTTGCCAAGGTATCAATCGGGAGCGAAGCATCCACTTTTTGGAGGACTCCCAGGTTCTTGAAGAACTCTATCAAGGGAAAAGTCTCTTGGTAGAAGGCCTCGAAGCGCTTGTGAATGGCATCCGGACTGTCATCTTTACGCTGTTCAATCCTTGTTCCACAGTGGTCACAGATTCCTTCTTTGACAGGAGCTTGGCTAATGAGGTTGTAATTTGCTTTACAGGAAGGACATACTCTACGTGAACTCATGCGAACGAGGGCTTCCTCTTCACTCAGATCGAGGTATATAGAAAGCTTTACATTGTATACTTTACAGAGATATTCTGCCTGGGCAATGGTCCGGGGAAAACCATCAAAGACGATTCCTTTGGCCTTGGGATCAAGGCTCTGCTCCAGCAGCCTGAAGATCAGATCGTCCTCCACCAGGGAACCGGATTCGATCACTGCCTGAACCTCACGGCCCAGCGCTGTCTGCTTGGAAACCTGCATTCTCAAGGCATCGCCTATATTGATATGCTGATAGGAAATCTGCTTGCTCAGCAAGAGGGCTTGTGTCCCCTTACCACTTCCCTGAATACCAAAGAGTACTATAGCATCCATATAAATTTAACCTCATTGTGCGCAGCAAAAAAGCCTTTGACTATAATGTCAAGAAACTTATTGCCGGAAGCGCTGATACAGGATGCGGAACTCTTCATACCTTCTATCCCATTTGTTAATCGCTTCCCCATTTCTCCCGGAGTCTTCACCGTGTCTTGGCCGACTCTTCCCGAACACTTTGCTCGGGAAGAGTCCTGCAAGACACGGTGAAGAGTCGGCGACCCCTTTGGACGAAAGCAGAGTTCCAGAATGCGGATCTTCACTATGGAGCATCATGTGAAATTGCAAAGTGTATTACTTTTGATGCTAATCGCCGTTTCTGGTGAGATCTCAGTATCACCTTTTTTGCAAATCGGTGTCACCCTTCATACGTGTAGGGTCAGGATGGATGAAATTGTAGAGTACCATTTGATACCCATTTGCAAGTTTGGGTGATACATAATCTTCACCCGGCAGATCATCATTACAGAGATCATCTTTCTTCTTTGGAAAAATTCGCTTGACACATAGCTGTCTTCCTCTTTTATGGCAGAAGTAGATAAAGTGGTTGAAAAACCACGAGATAAAGTTGATAACGATCGCCCTGCGAGAATGGATAGCT
>JAKPXC010000159.1 GCA_029567705.1 Candidatus Cloacimonadota bacterium | reverse complement strand
AGCTCTATATCCAGCTCGGAGGCAAGCTTTCGGCAGGCATTCCTGTAGAGGGGATCAAACTGCTCGTTCATGGAAGGGAAGCGTTCTCCCAAAGCCTCGTCGTTATGCCCGATCAGGGGGTTGGTACCCATGAAGTTTATGTGGTCTGTGAGCATGACTATCCTGCCGGGAGGAAGCGCTTCTCTGAGGCTGCCTGCGGCATTGGTGACGATCAGGCTCCTGATGCCCAGAGCTGCCAGCACGCGGGTGGGGAAGACAACTTCCGCCATGGGATAGCCCTCGTAAAAGTGAAAGCGTCCCTGCAGCACCAGCACCGGTTTCCCGGCTATCTCACAGAGGCTCAGCACTCCCCGGTGAGAGGGTGCCGTGCTGCTCACAAAACCCGGTATCTGCTTATATTCCAGAGACCAGAGACTGGGGTAATGATCCGTGAGGTCACTCAGTCCCGTACCCAGGATGATCGCCAGCTTGGGGATGACGGGCAGCTTGTCCTTAAGCCAGTTGGCAGTGTCCTGATAACTCATCTATACTCACTTCTGAGGTGGGTTAGGTTCAGTATTTTGCCCGATCTGGGGCTGAATTTCTTCTTTGATACGCTTGAATTCGCTATCCAACATCTGTTCGGCATCCTTGGTGAGCAGAGGGTCTTTGCCGATGCGATCCATGAAGGTCTGCAGTTCCACCCGGAATTGCATGAGGAACTGGCGTTTCTGCTCCTTGAGATGCATGTATTGGTGATCCAAAACATTCAGATACTGCTTGGTTTCCTGAATCACCCGTTTGGCTTTGAGTTCTGCTTCGTGGATGATATTCTCGGCTTCCTTGCGGGCATTGCCGATGATATCCGCCTTGGTCTTTTCGGCAAAGACGAGTGTACGGCTGATCAGCTCCTCACGGCGCTTGAGATCTTCCACGGCATTGGAGGCCTGAACGGCTTCCTGTTTCACTTCATACTGCATTTGCTGTGCCTTGAGCAGTTCCCGCTCTTTGGCTTGGAAAGCAGTTTCCATCTCGTCCGCAATCTGTTCCAGGAGGGCGCGAACTTCCTTTTTGCTGTAGCCAAACATTTGGCTGCTGAATTCCTGATGTCTGATATCAAGTGGACTTAGGGGCATGATTCCTCCCTGTCTATAAAATACTTGTTAAGAATCTGGTGATGATGTCTATGGCCAAAAACGCCACAATGGGTGAGAAATCCCAGCCGCCCGTAGCGGGCAGGATCCTGCGGATGGGAGCCAGCACCGGCTCGGTGATGCTCCACAGAAAACGGAAAACCGGATGATAAGGATCCATGAACCAGCTCAGGATCACTCTGGCCAGCAGCAGATAGCTATAAATCTGCATCAGCCGGATCATGATGAGTATGATATAACCTGTGCCCATAGCCTAATCCAAGACCTCGTGGCAATTGCGGCATCTGGCTTCATAAGCCTCGGTGGAACCCACCAATATCTGATCTCCCTGGTGCACGGTTCTCTGGGTGCGATTGGCAGGATTGCCGCAAACCACACAGATAGCCAGGTTCTTGGTCACATACTCTGCAATAGCCAATAGCTGTGGCATGTAGGCAAAGGGAACTCCCCGGTAATCCTGATCCAGGCCGGCAACTATCACCCGCTTGCCCTTATCTGCCAGGTCGTTGCAGATACCCACGATCTCTTCGCCAAAGAACTGAGCTTCATCGATGGCTACGATCTGGACGTCTTCCTCCAGGTGATCATAGACCTCGGAGATTTGGTTGATAGGCACGGAGGGAGCCTGCATCCGTGAATGAGAGACTATATTGTTTTCATCATAGCGGTTATCTATCACCGGCTTGAAGACTATCACGCGCTGCCGGGCATATTCTGCCCGACGAATACGCCGGATCAGCTCCTCGGTTTTCCCGCTGAACATACTCCCACAGATCACTTCTATCCAACCGGTTTTATTATTTATGATGTTCAAAACTCACGCTCCAAAGACTTTTCTAAACAGATTCCAAGTCTTTAGAGCCTCAAGATTTTGTCAATTGCAATATCCGGCTATCTAGAACTTGGCTTGCAGCACCTTCTTTAGCAGTTGCCTCAAAGCATGGACAAAGGGGGTAAATTCCTCGCTGGCTGTTGCCAGATTCAAAGCCGCCAACACTTCGTCCTGACCGATCTCCGTGGGATGATTGTAGAAATATGCCAGATTGTTGAGCAGCAGCTCCTTGATCTCAAAGAGCAAGCCGATGGCATAGACTCCATTACGCGTGGCAAAGAGACGGCAATTGGGAGAGAAGGATACCGCCTGGATATTGGAGATGGCTGTGGACCAATCTGCTGTGCGGATCAGTTCCGATTCAAAGGCCAGGTATTTACCATCCCGGCTGAAGAATCTGGCGGAGCTATTGGTGTTCTTGCCGGGTTTCAGCTCCTTGACCTTAGCCCAGTTGATCGTGCTATACACGCTGTCCGAAGTAATCAGGAAGTCTCCCCCGGGGCTGAAACACACAGCTCCGGGAATTTCTGCCAGCTTGCCCCAGTGGGAAGTGCTGAAGATGCCATTCTTACACGCCAGATAGTTCCCATCCGGGCTAAAGAAATCCGGATTGGCGATGGTCGCCACCTGCTTCCAATCGCCCACGCTGTACACATAGTTCAGAGTAGCCAGCCAACGGCCGTCCGGACTGAAACAGACAGAATTGTGGATAGTGGCAAGCTTGGTCCAGTTCTCCGTCTCATAAACTGCGTCGATGGAGGCAAAATAGCGGCTGTCTTTGCAGAAGCCCACCGGATGCACAACGATAGCCAGACGAGTCCAGCTCTTGGTGCTATAGACGCTGTTCCAGGTTACTAAAAAGCGGCTGTCCGGGCTGAAGCAGACCGAATTCTTGATGTCTGCCACCTGCTTCCAGGTGCGAGTGCTGAAGACGCCATCTTCCCAGCTCACGAAGAATCTGCCGTCCGGGCTGAAATACTCCGGCAGAGATACATCCGAGACCTTCACCCAGGTTTTAGTGCTGAAAACGCCTTTGTTGCGGGTGGTTACATACCTGCCATCGGGACTGAAGCCCACCGCTCCATTCAGACGAACGGCAAGATCCTGATCCTTGCTCACGGAGAGCAGTAAACGCAGAGCACGGGGAGAAACCTTGGTGCCGATGGCTTTGATGCTGCTCACCACATAGTTCTTGTATATCTCATCGTTAAGCAGAGAGAGCAGATCCGGGTCATTACTTTTGGAGATGCAGTGCAGCACAGCCTTGATGCTGGCTTCCTCATCCATGGTCATAGCCAGTTCCAGGGCATATTTGAGCACCGGCTGAGGCAGGTCTTTGGGGTTTGTATGCGCAATTGTATGAATCAGATCGTCTTTGCCAATGAATTTGGCTTTATTGACCTCGGCAGCTTGTTTGGCCTTGGCGATATCTGTAGGATCGGACAAGCGGAAGAGCTGACGCTGCAGTGCCACCTCCACTTTGCTGATCTCCGTGCTGAGGTCATCAACCAAAACGCTGTCTTCACCCAGAGTTCTGAGCCCAATCAAAGAGCCAATTCCCGGGTCTATATAGGCGGCAAAATCCGACTCATCATAGAAAGAGGGCTCAAAATTCCCTCTGTAATCCATGAGGCTGGCATAGAAATTCTTGTTTATCAAACGGGAAAGATCGCGCTGTTCCTGCATCATCAGCTCTTGCAGTTCCTCTTCGTTGGCAGCTTTGCCTTTGAGGTTCTGATAGTGATGCCTGAGGCGCTTCTCGGCTTCCTCGGGATCGTCCAGCTCGGCGTATTTGGCTTTGTTGATCTCCACTCTCTTGCGGCTCAGGAGGCAGGCCAGGCACACGGATTCCTTATCCCGGTTTTCCAGCACACTGCGCCAGGCTTCATCAAAGAGAATCAGCAAGTCTTTGAGTCCCTGTGCTTCGGCATCCGGCACATAATGCACGTAGTTCGAGAGGTCTATGGTGTATTTCTTGGGATTAGGCTCTCCCAAAAGCTCCAACACTCCGTAACGGATCATGAGCAAGTGGAGCTTTTGCAGGTTGTTGCATCTGGAGAAGAAATACTCGAAGCTGATATCGAAGATAGCGTCCAAAATCCATTCCCAGCTCCGGTAGAATTCTCCCAGGGATTGGCTTCTGCTGGTGAAGAGCAGCTCGTCGATCTTATCCAGATTCAGAGAACTGATCTCAAAGTTATAGTCATCATGGTGGATTTCGCGTAGTAGAGCCAGGATATGTTTATCGTTGGTTTGCTTCAGAAGCTTGATCAATTCGGGCTCGGAACGGGTCTCTTTGAGTGCTGCTGCCAAAAGGGATTTCAGCATGCGGTCGTTTCCGCGGAAATACTCCGCAATATCCTCCGGCTTTTCCATGATCAGATGTATGAATTGATCCACAAATCCCAGGGATTGGAGATCAAAGAGAATCTCGTGCAGTTGCTCTTTGGCCTTAAGCTCGAAGAGCCGCGTAACGACCTTCTTCTGCAGGACTTCAGTTCTGCCGGTTTCAAAGAGCCGCATCAGGGATTCCAGATCGGAATCCAAGTGTTTATAAAGCGTTTCCCAGATGTATTCGTCGTAATGAGTATCCAAAAAGCCCCAGAGGATATCGACCTTTTTAAGCTCCATCAGATCATCGGTGATGATATCACGCAGCTCTTTGCTTTCGGTCTTGATAAACATTTCAGAGAGCTTATCTACGCTCTTTCCTTCCACATCCAGCAGGAGCTTGCCAACAGATCCTTCTTTCTTCAGGTTGAATATGGCCCACAGTTCCTTTGTTTCACCCAGAGCAACCAATCTGGATAAAATCTCGGCCTTCTCTGCTTCATCAATTGATTTCAAGTAGAGTTCGGTAAGCTTATCAGGCTTGTTACGTGCCGCAAAAAGCTTCATATTCATGATGTTCCAGCCTCGATCATTATATTCCTTAAAGTGTCCCAATCTTTTAACTGACTGTAAGTTACTGAATTTCCTTCTATACTATGCAGACAGTTATACTACTATACTTTTTATACTCTACGCACAATCTAAAGCAAATAGCTTTCTGGTCAAGTTTTTTCTATGATTGGTTCCTTATGCGTCGCCGAGTCTTCGTCGACTCTTGCAGGACTCTTCCCGAGCAAAGTGTTCGGGAAGAGTCGGCCAAGACACGGCGAAGAGTCCGGGACGAGTGAGTGAAGCTCAAGCAGCCCTTGTCACTTGTTACTCGTCACT
>JAKPXC010000144.1 GCA_029567705.1 Candidatus Cloacimonadota bacterium | reverse complement strand
TTCATCATTTCCAGGGCGATGCCGTGCACATAGCGGTGGCTGGTGCCGTGGAAGCCGTATCGCCGGATGCGGTATTTCTCATAGAACTCTCTCGGAATACCGTAAAGATAGGCACTGGGCGGCATAGTTTGATGAAACGCTGTATCAAAGACTGCCACTTGCTTTACACCCGGGAAGATCTTGGCAGATTCCGAGATGCCGATGAGGTTGGCGGGATTGTGCAGAGGAGCCAGCTCACAATTGAGTTCTATGGCTTTGAAGACATCATCGTTGATCACCACAGAGCTGGAATATTGTTCTCCGCCATGTACCACACGGTGTCCGATGGCCTCGATCTCGGAGAGAGAAGAGATGAGTCCCTGCTCCGGGTCCATCAGCGCTTTGATCATTTCCTGAAAAGCCACGGTGTGATCCGGGATTTCCAATTCACGCTTGATCTTCTTAGCCCCAAAGCTTTGACTTATCTTGCCCGAGCAGAGTCCGATCCTTTCGATCAAACCCTTACCCCGGCTGATCCGCTCCGGCATTTGATACAGCTCATACTTCAGCGATGAGCTTCCACAATTGATGACGAGTGTAAGCATTTATATTCTCCTCGTGGCAGAGCCACTTGCTTTTTTATCCAAAGAAGAATCCTGCCACTCCCGCTCCCAGCATTAGCAGAACGGGATTGGTTTTGAAGCGCCAGTAGACCACCAGCACTACAAAGAAGATCAGGAAGCTGAAAAGATCTGTCATAGCACCTTGAGCGATCATGATGGCTGCTGCGGCAATCAGCCCTATGGCCAATAGGCGCAGCTCTTTGAAGATAGCCTTGAACCAGGTTCTATCCTTCAGTTTGGCGTAACTGATACTAATGCCCAGCATCACCAGGATAGAGGGGAAGATCACTCCCAAAGTGCAAACCACAGATCCCAGAAGCCCTGCCTGCCGGTAGCCCACAAAAGTGGCGGCATTGATGGCTATAGGGCCGGGAGTCATCTGCGAGATGGCCACAATATCCTGAAACTCTGCCAAGCTTAGCCAATGATGCTTCAGCACCACTTCCTGCTGGATCATGGCCAGAATTGCATAACCTCCCCCAAAGCTGAAGAGGCTGATCTTCATGAAGGTAAAGAGCATATCCAGATATAGCATCTATTCCATTTCCTTCATATACTTGCGCATGCTGTAGCTGCTCTTGCCCACAGCAAAAGCAATGGTGAGCAATATCAAGTAGATGGGGCTGAGACCCAGGATGGCAACCAGCACTGCCACCATGGCAGGGAACCACATATTGTAAAGATTCAATCCGGCCTTACGGGACATTTGCACGATCGGCACCACAATCAAAGCCACCACAGCAGGCTTGAGCCCGTGAAAAACTCTCTTGGTAGGCTCCAGATCGGAGATAGTACCAAACAGAGCGGCAATCCCCAAAATCACCAGAAAAGAAGGCAGCACTGTGCCCAGAGTGCAGATCAGGAGTCCCGGTAAACGCTTGAAACGATATCCGATGTATACAGAGAAATTCACCGCTATGGGGCCGGGAGCACTCTGTGCGGCAGCCAGGGCATCCAGAAAGTCTTCGTCACTTATCCACTTCTGCTTCTCCACCAGTTCCCGCCTGATCAGCGGGATCATGGCATAGGCTCCTCCGATCGTGAAAGCTCCGATCTTTAAGAATATCAGAAAGAGCTTGAGGATCATTAAAACTCTTGGTTATGAGAAAGAATCAGCTCTTTAAGCCGGGGCAGAAGCTGAGCTTCCGGCAGTTTTGCCACAATCTCGCCCTTCACAAAGAGCAAGCCTTCACCACGTCCTCCGGCAATGCCAAAATCCGCTTCCCGGGCTTCTCCGGGACCGTTTACCACACAGCCCATCACCGCCACGGTAAGCGGCAGATCGCGGAATTCCTGCAGTTCATGCTCCACCTCGGTGGCAAGCTGAATCAGATTGATCCGGGTGCGGCCACAGGTGGGGCAGGATACGATGTTCAAACCTTTTCTAAGCCCCAGGCTTTTCAGGATTTCACGGGCTACTTTCACCTCTTCGGCAGGATCGGCTGTGAGTGAAACCCGGATGGTATCGCCTATGCCTTCAGATAGCAGGAAGCCCAGTCCCAGGCTGCTCTTCACCGTGCCGGGCAGCAGAGTTCCAGCCTCTGTTACCCCCAAATGCAGAGGGTAGGGGCAGGAGGCAGCCAGAAGTCTGTAACTGGCCAGCATCAGATCGAGTTGTGAGGCTTTGACGGAGACCTTAATCTCGTGGTAATTCAGCTCTTCCAGGAGCTGGATATGACGCAGAGCCGCTTCCACCATGGAGCGTTCCGAAACGCCATATTGCTCCAGCAGATCCCGCGGCAAAGAGCCACTATTTACCCCTATGCGGATGGGGATCAGGCGTTCCCGGGCAGCAGCCACCAAGCGCTCCACTCCGGCACGTTCACCGATATTGCCGGGATTGATGCGAAGGCCGTCGATCCCTGCTTCAATGGCTGCCAGAGCCAGCTTGTGATCAAAGTGAATATCGGCTATCAGTGGAACGGGAGAGATTTTCTTCAGTTCCTGGATGGCAGCAGCATCTTCCATATCCATCACGCTGAAGCGGAGGATTTCGCAGCCTGCTTCTGCCAGACTGATGATCTGGGCGGAAGATCTATCCAGCTCGGAGGTCTTGACACTGAGCATGGACTGGATGGAGACGGGGGCGTCACCCCCGATAAAAAGCTTGCCCAAGGCAAGTTTACGGGACTTTCTGCGCATTATTTCCATGGTACGGTTAGTATTCAGGAAGTGGCGGGACTTGTCAACCGTAAAAACGGCTGTGAAGCTCCGTGAGCGAACGGCAAAGCGTTTCGATCTGCTCTTCCGTGGTATTGAAAGAGCACATCAGGCGCACTTCATCCCGGGCTTCATCCCAGGTGTAAAAGTGATAGAGCTCCTGCAGCGGCTCGATCAGCAGATGCGGCAGGCGCACAAACACGGCATTGACGGCAGGTTCCTGGGTGATCTCCACAAAGCTGAAGCTCTTCAACCGCTTGGCCATATACTGCGCCATGCGGTTGGCGGCATGGGCATTGCTGCGCCAGAGCTCATCCTCCAGATAGGCTTCAAACTGGGCAGAGACAAAACGCTGCTTGGAATAGAGGTGGCTGGCTTGTTTACGGTAAAAGCGCAGGTCTTGGGTGAGATCGGGACGGAAACTGACGATCATCTCGCCAAAGAGCAGGCCGTTCTTGGTGCCGCCGAAGCTGAGAACGTCCACACCGGTGTCCTTGCAGAGCTCTTTCAGGCTCAGATTGAGGGCGGCAGCGGCATTGGCCAGGCGGGCTCCATCCAGGTGCAGATACATTCCCCGGCTGTGGGCAAAATCTGCCAGAGCTTTGATCTCTTCGGGGCTGTAAAGGGTTCCGTATTCCGTGCTTTGCGTGATGGAGATCACATTGATCTGAGAATGATGCTGATCCCGGTTGCCGATCAGACGGGGCTCTATCATCTCCGGATGCAGCTTGCCATCCGGACTGTCGATCACCACCAGACGGGCTTGAGTGGTCTTTTGCACGGCTCCGCATTCATCCACGTTGATGTGGGCAGAATTGGCACAGGCGATGGCGTTGAAAGACCGGGTGAGGCACTGCAGCGCCAGGACGTTTGCCCCGGTGCCGGTGATTACGGGATAGACCTCGCAATCCCCGCCAAAGACTTCCTGCAATTCCTTTAGCACCTTTTCGGTGAGAGGATCGTCTCCATAAGCAGGACAGTAGCCTGTATTGGCGCGCTCCAAAGCCTTGAACACGGCGGGATGCACTCCGGAATGGTTATCACTGCCAAAACTGATCTCGAACATCTATAACTCCATAGGGTTTTTCTTCTGAAGTCCAGTCTGCTTTTGCTGGTAGAAAAGTCAACCAAATAGTTTCAGGGTAGAAGCGACATCCTGTCGCTTCAGAAAGTGACGAGTGACGAGTAACAAGTGACAAGGGCTGCTTGAGCTTCACTCACTCGTCCCGGACTCTTCGCCGTGTCTTGGCCGACTCTTCCCGAACACTTTGCTCGGGAAGAGTCCTGCAAGAGTCGACGAAGACTCGGCGACGCATAA
>JAKPXC010000126.1 GCA_029567705.1 Candidatus Cloacimonadota bacterium | reverse complement strand
ACCATCTGCGCCAACATATCCCGTTGTAGATCCAGTCCAGTTGCCCACCAGGTCTGTAGCTTGCGCTGCACTGATCCATTCAATCAGGATTATCAGCAATCCTAGCCCAATTTTCTGCGTGCCTCTCAATGTACCACCTTGTTAATAACAAGCCTCCATTCTGTACCATGAAGAACAGCTGTTGTCCAATAGCACTCTTTGGTCACTTCAGCTTTATTTCCTCCTGTCTCCTGGAAGAAGTTATAAGAGCCGTGGCTTGACCGCTCTGGCATGATCCTTTGTTCAACCAGCTCCAAGAGGTCTGGAAACGATTTATAAAGCGGATCTTTAAGCAGGTTTCTCCCAATCTGGCTTGAATCTTCGTCATAGAGAAGCATCCCATCAAGATCCATTACCCAGAAGGTATAGTCGGTAGTATTGCTTTGAGTCGAGTCATTGAAGTGGAGCAGAGGAGATGCCAAACGATCCAGCAGCTTATCTGGTTCAATGATTGCACTGGTGCCTCCCAGGAACTCACCTTGCTGAGAAATCACTGGGTATTCGAGAACCGTGCCGTTGTATCCTTCTGCCAGAAGCATTTGTTTGCTGAACGTAGGGGTTTTGGTCTTCAGGAAGTTCGCCACAACCTCTTGGCTGCTTATATCCGCACCTTCACTTCCCTCGCATTCCCTGCATTCAGCTACTATGATCTTTCCCTCCTTACTGAAAGTGGATGCTTCGACCAGGTTTGAGTTAGTCTCTAATAGCTTGCTCAGGACTTCACGAGCTGCATCTCCCTCCAGTCCAGTTGTTGATAGATTTTGAGCAGCATTTGCCACATCGGAATCCAAATCAGTCAGGCTACCCTGCACATTGGCCTGAAAATGGAGCAGAATAGAGAACATATCTGTTTCAGAATCTGTGGCGGATAAATTCCGATTACCTGTATCCTGTCCGAGAGCAACGATTGAGCAAAAAAGCAGAATAGCTACAAGCGTCACCGACGTGAAGCTAAATAGCCTTTCTCCAGGAGATTTTTTCCTATTCATGGATTATCACTCCAAATCTCTGATAGTATTCTTGATATCCACCTCAAATCAGACATTTTTTGCCTCGTTATCAGTATACATTCCAGAGCCAAGGAGCCAAGAGCCATCCACATCGACCACATAGCTGAGCTTTAACGTATCGGTCATGTTTCTTGATGGATCAGGATAGATGTAATACAGGGAACCATTCCCCATCTTGGCAACATCGATAACCTGCTGGATGAAATAGACTCCATTGGGATCTTGAGCATCGATTCGGTTTGTGCCTACTAGCTCCGGCTGGTACGGAAGAGCTAGGTTCTGTCCATCGTAATCATAGGCAAAGATATAGCGTCCATCTCTGGTAAAATTGCCCTCAGCATCATTGAACACTTCAAGAGCCTTCTCTTTGCCGTTCTCTTGGGCGAACTGCAATGCTTCATCCACATAGGCAACGAGCTCTTCTCTCTCTTCCTGATTAAAAGAAGCAGATATATTGGAGAGATACAATCCAGAACCTATGTATAGGCTATCATTCACATTCTCGATGTAGATCAGTTTCAATTCCTCTTTGCCATCATGGGCTGGATTAGGGAACACGATATACATGATCCCACCCCCCCTCTTAGCCAGTGCGAGCTCGCGGCCTACGACATCCACGCCATTGATGTCCGACAGGCCGGTCTGTCCGATTAATTCAGGATTAATGGGATGGGCGATACAGGTTCCATTGAAGTCATAGGCGAAGATATAGAGATCTCCGCGTACAAAAGAACCAGCTGGGTTGTTGAACTCTTCAAGAGCTTTCTCCACATCGTTATTGTTCACATAGGACACCGCTTCATCCACAAAGGCCATTACCTCATTCCAAGAGGTGGTTTGATCGGAAGCCAGACACGGAATTGTGGTAACCGTTAGAAAAATTAATGCTACCACATAAC
>JAKPXC010000202.1 GCA_029567705.1 Candidatus Cloacimonadota bacterium | reverse complement strand
TTTGATTATGGTAATTGGTGGATGTCTACCCAGCAAGGATTGTTTGACGCAATGTTCCTGAGTCTCCGCGCTCATCACGGCGATGTTACGAGACCAATTCTCCCTAAGAGGAATGGCTTTTCGGTCCGGTGCCTGAAGGATTAAGTGTGCACAGAGGCTGCCACAGAGCGCAAAGGCACAATGCGCTAAGCAACTGTAGCAGTGAACTATAATCAAGATGGTGGAATCTTTGAAAACGACTAAGAAGCGTATTGAAAGAGGTATGAGTGCTGAGGTCGAGCGAACAGACTGGCCGGGCTACCCGACAGAGAACGACAAGGAACCGGAATAAAGACGATCCACCGGCAGGGACCAACAGGGGAATCTGCTAAACCACCCGACGGTGCTTTTATCCAACGATAAAGGTATTGAGAGGATCGGGAAAATCGGAGTAACCTAGTCTATTCCGGGAAGAGTGCAGGAATAACCTGGAAACCAAGCTGCCTGCACAGACATTCGGCATAAAGGCTGCAGGACTTGTGTATAGGCTTGATTATGGAACTGTGGAAGCCAACCGATGATGAAAATCGAAAAGACACAAGCGAACACACCGTTAGGACAAAAGTAGAGAGGCATCGGTTGGTGGCGGATAAAGCCGTAGTAGTGAGGAAGTTCCATCCCGGTTCATTTGGTTATCGACCAGGCAGAAGTGCCCACGATGCGGTTGACCAATGCGCAAAGAGTTGTCGGGAGAGATGGTTAAAAGCTCCTGTCTGCAATCAGGCGGGAGAACTCGTGACAAGAAGCAAGGGAACGCCACAGGGAGGGGTTATCAGCCCGCTGCTGGCGAACTTGTATCTGCACGAAGCATTTGATTGGTGGATGGCGGAAACGCAGCCACGCATTGCTTTTGAGCGATATGCAGATGATATTGTGATTCACACGCGAAGCAGAGAACAGTCGGACTTCATACTGGATAAGATAAAAGTCAGACTAGCGGAGTACTCATTGGAAGTCCACCCGGAAAAGACGAAGACGGTTTACTGTTATCGTACTGCCAGGTTTTACAAAGGAGGAAAAGATATGCCGGTATCATTTGATTTCCTTGGCTTTACCTTCAAGCCCAGACTTTGTGCAAAACCAAACGGTGAAAAATTCTGGGGTTTCAGACCGGCCATAAGTAGTAAGAGCAGGAAGAAGATCATCGGAAAGTTGCGGGAATTGGCGATTCAAAATTGGGTATTCTGGGATATCCAAAAGATAGCCGCCGCACTGGCACCGATGATCCGGGGATGGATCCATTACTATGGGAGATACCGTATATCAGAGTTGCAATGGGTGTTCAGGTCACTGAACAGCCGGCTCGCCAAATGGGCGAGGAAGCTATACAAACTCAGGACGTATGCGAAATCCTATGGTTGGTTGAAGAGGATGATTAAATGGTACCCTAACACATTTGTTCATTGGACGTATGGCTTTACCGGTTGAATCTATCTGGAAGAGCCGTATGATGGGAGACTGTCAAGTACGGTTCCGTGAGAGGCTGGGGGTGAAACTCCCCCGGCCTACTCGACTTAAGTAAACAAATCCTATCTTTGCACTATGGGTGGTTTACTTACTTATAGTGTAGCTGGTCATCGGTTTGGGATTCAGACTCCTGACAAGACGGTGACTAGGGGTATTCTCTCCAGTTATGCTTCGTTTACTGTTGAAAA
>JAKPXC010000197.1 GCA_029567705.1 Candidatus Cloacimonadota bacterium | reverse complement strand
TTTTGATAATACTCTTTTGCTTCCTGGTGATGGTGTTTGCTTAATTCAATATTACCCAGAATGCTGTATGCCAGCGATTCCCCCCTGGTATCAGAGAGTGAACGGCTGATAATCAGAGATTGTTCTGCCATTTCCCTGGCTTTATCCACTGATCCCATGCGCCACTGAATAACCGCAAGATCATGCAACACGCCTGCTTCAAGCTTAGTCAAGCCTGCCTGTCTTGCCATTTCAAGAGCTATCTCAGATTCTTTTAAAGCTTCAGTAAACGAACCTTTCTTCCAATAAATAAAACCGATCGCTTTATGAATACTTGCCTTCTGTGGAATATCATGCTGAGAAGTTGCGTTCAGCTTAGCCTCTTCCAAGAGGTCTAAAGCCTCCTGGTATTTCCCAGTCTGCTCAAAATATCCTGCTTTTTTTAGAACAAAGTTGAGTCTTTTTACTCCATCATCCATTGCCAAAATCAGTTTGGAAGCTAATTCGAGATCTTTTATCTGACCTTCCCGGTTTCCACAAATTGAATTTAGATCTTCTCTCAGCATCAGCAGATCAAAGCGTTGTTCATGGTTCGATTGTGGTGTAATCTCCAAAGCTTTGGTGAAATAATGAATTGCTTCCTCATTGGCATACCTGGCAGCAGACTGCTCCCCCGCCTTCTGCAGGTAATGGCCTGCTTTCTCATCCACACCTGCCTTCTCAAAGTGCAGTGCCAGCTGCACGGCAACCTCATCTGCCTGGTCGCCATATAAAGTTTCCAAGGCGTTGCCAACATCCTCATGCAGGTAGGCTCGCTCAGCCTCGCTTAGTTCGTTGTATAAATAGGTCCGGAACAGGTTGTGTTGGAACCGGAACAGCGACAACCGCTGCCCGCCCGGGTCCAGCCTTCGGATGCCTTCCGAGTGCACCAGCCGGTGCTGACGCTCCAACTCACCGCTCAGCTTGCGGATCAACCCGCCTGCCTCTGCTTGCTGTACCCGTGCCACCACCTCAGCCGTGAAGTTCTCCCCTTGCACACTGCCAACCGTCAGCAGGTGTTTAAGGGCTTGCTCCAGCCTGCCGATGCGTTCCTCGATCACGCCTTCCACTTTGGTCGGCAGATCCTCCCAGTTCAAACTCTCGCTCTCAATCCATCTGCCTGCGTCATCCTTGACCAAATCCCCCCTCTCCTGCATGTTTCGCAGCAGTTCCACTGTGAAAAGGGGATGCCCGCCGGTATGGTGATAGAGGTTGGTGATGAAGTCATTTTTGAGCTTATTGGGTTCGCTCTCCAAGAAGGCTTCCACGAACTGTCTGCCTTCTTCTTCCACAGCTTTATCCAGGTCGATAGTGATATCGCCAAAATATCTCTTGAATTCTGCCAGCACTTTCTCAAGTGGGTGCCGCTCTTTCCCTCTCCCAATAGCGACCTCCGCGGAAGGATAAGTACCCAGGATCAGGATGCGGTGTCGGCCAATACGCCTGCCCAAATGAAAGAGCAGATTGATCGAAGCGGCATCGCCCCAGTGTAGATCATCCAAAATGATCAGAAGCGGATTCTTTTCAGAGATGCGGCACAGCACGTTGGCGTACTGTTCAAAAATATGGCTGTCCTGGATACCGCTCTCCCCCGGCTTGGCTTTGGGTTTGTTGACCAGTTTCTCAAGCTTATCCAGCCAGCCCACTTTCTCTGCTACGAACGCTCCCAGCTTGGTCACCAGACCCACTCCAGGAACGAAAACGCCAATCAAATCGGGTCCCACATCTACGATTGCTTGCCCTGCAAGAACCAGCATGTTCTTCAGTCTGCCTGCGTTCTCACTTGTGATGACTCCCTGCGCCAGTTTAACATCTACATCGCCAGTTAGCCGACCCAATACTTCCCGGAACGGCAAATAGGCATCGCCTACCCCGGTCTGGGCATCACACAAGCCCACTGCAACTGCCAGGTCCTTATCCTGCGCTTGTGCCTGCCTGATGAATTCCTGCACCAGGGTGGTCTTGCCGCTGCCGGCCTCGCCACTCACAAAACTAACTCGTCCCTGTCCATTGACTGCTTGCGCCAGGCAATCATGCAACTGTTTCAGCTGTTCTTCCCTTGCGATAAAGCTCTGTTCCATTTTGCTCTCCTTGAAACTTACTTATGTAAATTCGGATACTTGCAATTGTTACCTTATAGCAAATTGCAGTCATTAAGTCAGAAGTGCAGTTATGAGATCGATCCCCCAAATCAAT
>JAKPXC010000178.1 GCA_029567705.1 Candidatus Cloacimonadota bacterium | reverse complement strand
ATTTTATACCCTGGAAAAGCACCTTGGTGGGGTCTATCTTGAAAGAGGCGGTATAGGAAGACACATACCAGTTGAGGTTCACATGGGAGGTCAGCATGGCAACGTCAACCAGCTTGTTCAGTTCAGCTTCCTTGGATTCGATGGTGATGGAAGCATTGACCAAAGCGTCGGTTTTTATCATGTCCGATTGATTGCGGGGATTCACCTTGTAGCCAGCGCTGCTATGATAATCCACAATACCCTGAATCATATACCACCAGTCGCCCACATTGATATCGCTATTGTTGAAAGCGAAGAGCCCGTTGTCTGCCATGGCCTGGACGTTGCTGTCATCCGCAAACTTAAACTGCCCATAATTGTCAACCGTGGATTTGATCTGGACGTTGTTGAACCTGACCAGCACCCCCTCCCATTGCTCGGAATCGGGGCTGTTAAAAGCCATGTCGGCAGTGGAGATGGGCCAGGCAGGGGGCAGGGGATTGCCGCTGGAAAAGATCTCAAAGCTGGAAACATTCGTCAGCTCCGTGAGATTGTAGTATTCATCCACCACGCAGGTAAGCTGCACGTCGTCGCCCACGGAGACCGCGTTGCTGGTGTTGCGGTGATACACATACACCCCGCTCCAGGGGCCTCCGGACGCGTCGCCGATGTAAAAAGCGGAATTGGGTATCACATGGGTTACGATGGCCCGCACTGTGACCGTTTGCCCATCATAGGTGGAGTTTCCCGCGGCATCGACCGATGACTGGATGTCATACACGGATAATACTTGCTGCGCGGATAAGCCGGCAACCATGATCAGCGCTATCAAAGTCAGAATCAGACTTCTCATCTATAGCTCCTTGGTGTTAATCTCGTTTGGTGGGACTTCTTTAACAGGTGTACTTTTTATAAACAGCATGTCGATGATCAACAGGATCATCGCGCAGAAAATGGCGCTGTCTGCCACATTGAATACTGGCCAACGCTCCAGGCCGAATATATTGGGAAAGTCCACATCTATAAAATCTGTGACAGCTCCGAAGAACAGCCTGTCGATCAGATTGTTGCCAATGGCTCCTCCCAGAACCAGGCCAAAGGCGATAACCTGAATCTTGTTTGTGGCATGACGGAGTAAATATAAGACAAACACGACAGCCAGAACCGTGGCGGATACGAAAAACACCCGATTCCAGGCTGGATTGGATAGCGATATACTGAACGCCGCGCCTGTGTTGCGGAGATGGGTGAAGCGGAAAGTGTCTCCGAAGATGTTTTGCAGCACAGGATAGGAATGCCCCTCCAAAGTAAACGCTCTGGTTAGTATCTTGGTGACCTGATCCAGAATGATCACGATCGCCATTATTATAAAAGCCGGATATTTTTTGGGTTTGTCCTTCAAATCGCTAATCACCTGTTCTGCTTGCGCTTTTTGTCTTCCAGCTTTTCCTTGCAGGTAATGCAGTGTGTGACGTAGGGGATGATCTCCAGCCGTGCTTCCCCGATCACCTCTCCGCACATTTCGCAGAGTCCATAGGTGCCGTCATAGATCCTTTTGAGGGCATCGTTGAGCTGCCTGATCTTTTCCCGTTCCTGTTCCATCATCATAACGGTATGCTCCATCAGGTTGGTATCCGACCCCTGGTCAGCCTGGTGATAGGCATAGGATGAGAGGTCGCCGCTGCTTTCCTTGGCTCCCTTGCTTTGGTTTTTGTGGGTGTCTTCCAAATAGGCAACGCTTTCTTTAAGCTCTTCCAGAATGATCTTCTCGTAGTGCTTAAGTTTCTCTGCTGATAATGGTTTTGCTGCCATTTATAGCTCCTGTGTATAACACTTTAATTCTGAATATTCCAGATATCTAAGGCTCTCAGTTATGTCAATAAAAATATCCCTTCAGGCCTTTGCCAGCTTACGTAAAAATCCTGCCAGCAACGACCTCAGGTTTTCTGCGGCCAGATTGGCATTCTGCCTGATCTCTTCCTGCGAATGTTCCAAATCGTGAAACAGGTTGCTGTAATTGGTGACCACAGACAGGGCAAGGACTCTCATTCCTGCATGCCGGGCTGCTATCACTTCGGGAACAGTGGACATGCCCACCAAGTCAGCCCCCCATCCGGCAAAAGCAGCGCACTCAGCTTTGGTCTCCAGGCTCGGCCCAGTCACCGCGATGTAGGTTCCCTGGGGCAGGTCGATCTTCAGTTCAGCGGCTATCTGCCTGCAAATCTCCAAATACTCTCTGTCATAGACATCGTTCAGGCTGGGAAACCTTTCCCCCAGGGTCTCATCGTTGTGCCCGATCAAGGGATTGGTGCCCATGTGGTTGATATGGTCGTTCAACTGGATGATGCTTCCTGGTGCATACTGCTCTCTGAGGCTTCCCGAAGCGTTGGTTACGATCAGCGTGCCCACGCCCAGGCAGGCTATCACCCGCACTGGAAAGACAACCGTGGACATCGGATAGCCTTCGTAAAAGTGGAACCTGCCCTGCAGGCAGAGGATCGGCACTCCTCCCAGTTTTCCCAGTATCAGATTACCTTTGTGGGAAGGCGCGGTGCTACTGGCAAAACCAGGTATCTCAGAATACGGCATTTTGAAGAGGATTTCCAAGTGATCCGCCAGATCGTTCAAACCCGTTCCCAATATAACCCCCGCCTGGGGAACCAGAGGCAACCGTTCCCGCAGCCAGGACGCAGTCTGTCTATAATCAGCAGCCATCAGTTTTGTCCTTCGGGCCGGGGATTGTTGCCCGGATTGATCTCATCTTTGATCTGCTTGAATTCCGTATCCAGCAGTTGTTCCGTATCCTTCGTCAACAAAGGATCCTTGCCGATACGGTCCATAAAGGTCTGCAGCTCGGACTTGAATTGCATAAGGAACTGCCGCTTCTGTTCCTTGATCTGCACATACTGATGCTCCAGTGCGGTAAGGTATTGCCTGGCTTCCTGGATTGCCCGTTTCGCCTTCAGTTCCGCTTCATGGATTATGTTTTCCGCTTCCTTGCGGGCATTGGCAATAATGTCGGCTTTTGTTTTCTCGGCAAACACCAGGGTGCGGCTGATAAGCTCTTCACGCCGTTTCAGGTCTTCCACCGCCGAACTGGCCTGGATGGCTTCCTGTTTGACTTCGTGCTGCATCACCTCGCGCCTTTGAATCTCCTTTTCCTGCCTGCGCTGGTAGTCCTCCAGCTCGGTGGCAAGCTGTTCAAGAAATTCACGCACTTCTTTCTTGCTAAATCCAAAAAGAGTTCCGGAAAACTCTTGATGCCTGATATCGGTGGGATACAAGGACATTGTTCCTCCAGTCTATAGTAAACTCAGTATTAATCTTTTAAGCACTTGCAGGATAAAGAAAGCGATCAGGGGTGAAAGATCCAGCCCCATATCCGGCAATATCCTGCGGATGGGCGCCAGCACAGGTTCCGTGATGCCATACAGAAAGCGATAGACCTTGTCGCGCGGATCCCTGATAAACCAGCTCAGTATCGCCCTGACAATGATCAGCCAGTAATAGATCTCGATCAGGCGCGCCAGAAACAAGATGAAGATGCTTGCCAGATCCTGCCGCATGCTCAGTCCAATACCTCGTGGCAGTTGCGGCAACGGGCTTCATAGGCTTCCGTGCTTCCCACCAGGATTTGTTCACCCTGGTGCACAGTCCTTTGGGTGCGGTTCGCGGGATTGCCGCACTTCACGCAGATGGCCAGGTTTTTGGTCACATATTCAGCCACGGCAAGCAGTTGGGGCATACTGCCAAAGGGTTTGCCCCGGTAGTCCTGATCGAGCCCGGCCACTATCACACGCAGCCCCCGATTGGCAAGGTCGTTGCAGACATCCACAATCGAAGGATCGAAAAACTGGGCTTCGTCGATAGCCACGATTTTTAAATCATCAGCCAGATGCTGGTAAATCTCGTCAGGCTTGGAGATCGGGATGGATGGCTCCACCATATGCGAGTGAGAAACGATGTTCTTCTCGTCATAACGGTTGTCGATCGCGGGTTTGAAAACCACAAATGCTTGTTTGGCGTACTGCGCCCTGCGTATCCTGCGAATAAGCTCCTCGGTCTTGCCACTGAACATGCTGCCGCATATCACCTCGATCCAGCCTGTTTTTTGGTTAATGATGTTCACGCGATCTCCTTGCTCTGAAAATCTGAAATATCCATAAATGCTCGCATCAGAATTTTGTCAATCCCTAATGCTGTTCCAGAGTATGGAGATGGTAGGCGATAATGCTGGCTGCCATTGCTGCATTCAAAGACTCCATTTGCTCCTCCATGCCAATCCGGACGCTCTCCCGCGCCATCTCCCTGATTTGCCGGGAAAGTCCCCTGGCTTCCGAGCCGATGGCGACCACAAGCCTGCCATACGACGGCCTGAAGTTCTGCAACAGAGTCCCTTCCCTCATCTCAGCACAAACCAACTGCAAACCGGGATCGGACAGCTCCCCCGGCTCGATTATGGCATGCGGCACGCGGTAAACGCTGCCCAAAGAGGCCCGTATCACCTTGGGAGAAGAAACTTCCACGCAACAGGGCGACAGCAGCAAGGCATCCAAACCAAAAGCCGCCGCGCTGCGGAAGATGCTGCCCATATTGCCCGGATCGCTGATCCCATCAAGATAGAAAGCTGTCTTAAAACTCTTTACACCCGCTGCCGGCAGGGCAAACAGTGCCGCCACGGCCTGGGGGTTGTCGCTGTCGCAGATTCTGTGAAAGTCTTCCGCGTCAAGTTGCAGCGCCGGCACTCCAGCCCAGATCGCTTGCTCCGATTCTCCCAGATACTGCTCCAGCGGACGCAGGCCATAGTATTTCAACTGCGACAGAGTCCGCAAACCCTCCACCACCACCAATTGCTCTTCCAGACGGTGTTTCTTTTGCCTGAGCCGTGCCAGTTCTTTCACCCTGTTTTTACTGATTTTTACCACTCATTCAGCTCCTTTCACCAAGGCTTTGTTTTTCAAGAATCTACAGAGTTATCCACATAACGTGTGGATAATCCGTTTACTTTAACATGTTGCTATACAGCAGATTATCAAAGCGGCATTTTGTTCGCCACAAGTTATCCACAGCTTATCCACCAAGACGCAAACCCGTGTTTGTTAATTGATTGTAAACTTTCGTTGCCTGACCTGGCCGCCAGCGTGAAGTTTAACTATATAAACTCCCCTGCCAAGTTTTCTGAACCCCGATTCCGCAGACAGCAGCCAGACACCCTCTCCCGCTTCAGCCTGGAAGAAGCGCCTGCTCAACACCTTCTGTCCCCGCAAATTGTAAAGGCAAAGCTCGACTGACCCCGCCGCGTCCTCCGGCAAATACCATCTGGCGGAAGCAAATGCTTTGTCCCACACTGGGTTGGGCGAAACCAAAAGTTCAAGGGGCAGATCGGGATACACGACATCCACCCACGTGGAATCCGACCTGTTGCCCCACAGATCCACGCTGCAAATTGAGACCTGGCAGGAGTTTTGGACAGGCAAACAGACCCGAAAGCCACTCTGCCAGTATCCCGGCGTGAGCTGCCTTTGCTGGGTTGCCACATTTTGTTCGTAGATGGTCAGCTCATACCAGAGCGAATCAGGGGAATCAGGTTGCACCAGATCCAAAGCCAGCGTTCCCAAAATGAACTCATGCCCCTTGACCTGCGGAGCGGGTGGAGCAACGCCTGGCGGCCCGTAAACCCGGTTGAGCACCGTCAGCCAGCGATATTGGGCAAAATCCAGCCTGGCATAATGCTTCCACCAGGCATCGAAATGCTGGCGCGTGGAGGGAAACCAGACCGCCGCCGAACCCACCTGATGGAGTATGTTCAAACTCCCCGAGGAGACCACGCAAGCAGCCCAACTTTCGGCAAGGGCGTCGCTTCCTCCTCCCCGTCCGGCATAGGAAGCCAGCATCTCGCCCACATCCACGTCGTTGTAGGCTGTGTTCATTTCCCAATAATGCTCTCTTTTGCCCAGCATCTCCGTATAACTGGACAGGGAACCCGAAAAGAAATAATCCCTGAAGGCAGGATAAAAAGCGGCCAGAGCGCTGGTCTTGATGGTTGAGCAGGTCATGGGCAGGGTGAAACCGTGGGGATTCTGGCAACCTCCGGCTTCATAGGATTCCAGATATTTGCCGGTAATCTGTGCCGCGATCTGCTCCGCGGAACCTGACGCAAACAGCGGAATGATGCTCTGATAGGGAAACCCGGCAGCGGGAACTCGCTCTTCCGAGGCAACCACATAGTCCGCTGCGTCCATCACCTCCGCCAGCACTTCCAGGCTTTGCATGGAACAGGCGTCAAAGACCAGGATATCCAATCCCGGCAAACCCGCGAATACTTTCCGCAAGTCACCTTCCGCCACGCTCAACGAGGACTGGGCATCGTAATCCGGGCTTATCCATTTGAAGGACTGGTCTTTGAACCAGTTATCGCCATGCCCCCAGATCACTGCCATTCTGCGTTCCGCGGGGAAGCGCTGGAAACCCCAGGCAAAGAAAGCGTTCAGGGTTTGTGGATCGCCGCTGTTGATCACGCCCAAATCCGCGATGAGCGGAGAGGTGATTTGCGGCGAATTATCCCTGCGGATCTTCCACCTGCTGCCTCCGGGATAGGGTGAACTGGCAGGCAGATCTGTCTGCACAATCAGGTTCAGATTGGCTGGCAAATCCACGGACTCCATATCGTTCACATCCTGGATCACATTCTGCCACAAGTTGTTATCGCCTGCCATGTGGATGAGCACAGTCCACTGCTCAGCGCACAAGGGGACCAGCAGCGTGGTCCCCAATAGCAGGATTAACAGTCTGTATGCCACTTTTAATAAATGGTATGGGATCAGTAGTTGTATTCCAGAGCCTCTTCCTGGCCTTTCAGAACGCGCAGGCCGCCCTGGGACAGGGCTTCCATTTCCTTTTCGCCGGGGAAGAGGTGCAGGGGCGCGATAAACTCCACCCTGGCTCTGATCTGATCCACTATATAGTCGTTGAAGGCAAGGCCGCCGCTGCAGAAAATGGCATCCACTTTGCCGCTCAGGACAGTCGCGCAGGCTCCGACTTCCTTGGATACCTGATAGCACATCGCGTCGGTGATCAGTTTGGCTTTGGCGTCGCCTTCCTTGATCCGCTTGTCAACCTCAATCCCGCTGTCCGTGCCCAGATAAGCCGTCAGGCCAGCGGTCTTGGTTAGGTACTTGACCAATTCCTGATGGGTGTATTTACCGCTGTATGCCAGGTTCAGCAGGTCGCCAATGGGCAAGGCTCCCGCCCGTTGCGGAGAGAAAGGCCCCATGCCAAGCAGGGCGTTGTTTACATCCACCACCCGCCCGTTGCGGATGGCGGCGATGGATATTCCGCCCCCCATGTGCACTCCGATGAGGTTGGCTTCGTTCAGTTTCTTGTTCAGCTTGGCAGCCATCAGCCTGGCAATATAGCGGATGTTCAAGGCGTGTAACAGGGATTTCCGCTCGATTTCCGGAATTCCGGAGATGCGCGCCAGATCATCAAATTCATCGACAACCACCGGATCCACGATAAAGCTCTGGATACCAAGCTCTTTGCCGATGGCGTCGGCAATGAAGGCACCCAAATTGGACGCGTGGACTCTTCCCCACCTGGAGGGATCGCGCAAATCCCGCAGCATGGCCTCATTGATCTTAAAAGTTCCCCCCGGAACAGACTTCACCAGGCCGCCGCGGCCCACCACACATTGCAGGCTGGCGGGTGGGACATTGTTTTCCCGCATGGCTTCCAGCACCAGGTTCTTCCTGAATTCATACTGATCGATTATACCGCCAAATACATCCAATTCGGACGCTTCATGGCGCAAAGTCTTTTCAAAGACCGGCTGTTCATCGTCGAAAACCGCGATCTTGGTAGATGTCGAGCCAGGGTTGATGGCAAGTACGCGATAGGGCATAAATCCTCCAGCTTGTGATTTTTATACTTTTTGCCAAGCTCTCACGCAAGCACCCTTTTGTCAATCTTTTCCTGAGTTGCCCCCACTTCCCTCCCATTTCCAGGCTGGGATAATCCTGGGGTCATCCTTAGGTCAACCTTATAATTTATAAGGATGACCCAAGGATGACAGGCTATCTTGTTGATGCCCAAAATGATACGGCAATGGGAGGGTGCCGCGAAACACCAAAGGGCTGACATCGATTGTTCCCGTGCTAAAAATGATAACCATCACAATATCAATGCATTTACGTTGATGCTTCCCTTGGGATGAAACATTTTATGTTCATGCCAGAGACATTGATAACACGGAATCAATTACAGCATTCGATCCAGCCGCTACCCAAAAAGACAATGGAGCGTATAATAAGTCAGTATCAGCAAATTCAGAATCGATTACGCAAGTATCTGTGCTTGGGTCATTATCAGCTAGCAGTGGAGAGATTACAGTAATAATGAGTAACGTCAAACATATCAGCATCGCATAGCCATGTTTCATTTAACCCTCCTTATCTACCTGGTATATTTGCATAGAAATACACTCTTGAGCCATCCCAGGTGGGGGCAAGCATGTAACACTCCACTATATTCATACCTTTAGCAACGAGCTTTCTGCTTTCTCCCGTATCAAGATCCCTTACCCATAATTCTTCTGGATATCCAGGACTTACATAATAAATTATGTTAGCCTGCTTACACATAACCCCTAAATACTCGTATACATATGAATAATTTGCATTTTTGACTAGTATGTTGGTGCCGGTCTCACTAATAATATCATAAACACGGATGTAATAGTCGGTAATTGTGTTGGTATTATGAGTAATATAGCGCCGATCCATAGATATTGAAAACATTGAATAGGGACGACTACTTCCGCCTTGATCATCAACAGTGTTTCTATCACTTCCATCAAGTCTGGAACGGAATACCCCAGCCTTTTCATAATAAACGTAGTCCTCTATCTCAGAGTAAGTTGGATTAACCGCAATAGAGTCTGGGCTTGGAATAATGTCAGATTCTCCTGTATTCAGATTTAGCCAATACATGTATTCTGTAAATTTAGAAGGTTCCCCGTACCCTTTTGATGAGTATGTAACATAGTTTCCCAGATCCGAGACAATTGGGTTTCTCAGTGTTCTTACACTCTCAGATGTCAGTTGTCTGGAAGTCATCGTATTTAGATTTAGCTCATGGATATTTTTATCTCTGGAGGCAAAATAGAGCTTACTGCCATCGGGAGATTGCGACAATCGGGCAGGATTGTTCTGAAGGGTGTAGATATTATCTGTAATGCATACCGGACGGATCGTATCCGTCTCCGATATCCACAGCCTTTCCCCATAGAAGATTATCCGGTTGTCTTTGGTCATGTAGATATCCCAGAATCCGGTTGTGCCATAATAACCATCTACTTTCTTGATCTTCCTGAACCCCGTCCCATCGGCATTGATGCTGCAAAGCCAGGGCTCATAATGTGGATACTCCGGTTCGGTAATGCACGAATTCATCACAAACAGCATTCCAGCCAATAAAGCCAGATACAAATATCTTTTCATGGCTTCCTCCTACCTCTCCAATTTAGTGGCAGTTGACCATACTGTTGAGCGCAAGATCAACAAGTCAAAACAGGAAAAAAGCGCCATACACCGGCATTTATTCATCCTTCTTCTCCCACTTGTTCCACTAAGATTCACTCAATCAGTAGCCGCCATGACTGTCAATATCTTTATCTTTTGACTGATGTTCAATTAGGGTGGGACGTTCTGTTTTTACAGGCAGGATAAGCTTGCACAAAAATAGTCTCTCCCAGCAAAAAGATTTTACCAAACAAAAAAGGCGGGATATCCCGCCTTTAAGCATTGTTCTTTTGGCTTAGGCTACCATCTGAGATGGGCAAAAGCGCGGTTGGCGTCTGCCATCTTGTGGGTGTCTTCACGTTTTTTGATCGAAGCCCCTTCTTTCTTGTAGGCTGCCATCAGTTCCGCGGCAAGCTTTTCGGTCATGGTCTTCTCGCTGCGGGCACGGGCATAGCTGATCAGCCAACGGAAGGCCAGGGCACGGCCGTTTTTCTCGTTCACTTCCAGCGGTATCTGGTAGTTTTGGCCACCCACGCGGCGGGAAACAACCTTCACCAAGGGGCGCACATTTTCCAAAGCGGTCTTGAATACCTCGAGGGGTGGTTGTTTGGTTTTTTCGCTGATGATGTCGAAGGCGTCATACACGATCTTTTCGGCGAGGCTTTTTTTGCCTTGTTTCATCAGGCAATTCATGAACTTAGAGAGAACCAGGTCGTTGTATTTGGGATCCGGAAGCACTTCACGGACAACGGCTTTTCTTTTTCTTGGCATGTCTCAGATCCTCCCCTATTTCTTGGCTTTGGGACGCTTGGTTCCATATTTGGAACGTGATTTTACACGCTTTTCGACACCGGCGGAATCCAGGGCTCCGCGCACAATGTGATATCTCACACCGGGAAGGTCTTTCACACGTCCGCCGCGCACCAATACGATGCTGTGCTCCTGCAGGTTGTGGCCTTCTCCGCCAATGTATGCTGTCACTTCAAATCCGTTTACCAGACGGACACGCGCTACTTTGCGCAAAGCTGAGTTCGGTTTCTTGGGCGTAGTCGTGTAAACACGAGTGCATACTCCGCGCCTTTGCGGACATCCTTCGAGCGCCCTGTTTTTCTTTTTCTTTTCGATTTCGGTTCTGCCTTTGCGTATCAGTTGATTAATGGTTGGCACTGATAACCTCCATGTTTATTTTGCTATTTACTAGGTAATTCATTAGAAATCCAGCAGGTCTACAGATTCGTCCGAATCTGCCGGGTGAGCGAATTCACTGATGATCTGAGCAACTGTCTTACCAGAGCCGGCAGCTTCTTTAAGCATTGCGTTATAGGCTTTTGTTCCGGTTCCGACAGGGATGCGGTGACCAAGGATAATGCTTTCTTTGAGGCCTTCGAGGCGGTCAATCCGGCCTTCGATAGCAGCTCTTGTGAGCACTTTAGTGGTTTCTTGGAACGACGCTGAAGAAAGCCAGCTTTCCGTCAAGAGAGAAGTTTTGGTGATGCCCAGAAGGAGCTGTTCAAAACGGGCTGGATTCTTGCCATACTTGACGGCTTCCTGGTTCTCTTTTTCCACTTGGATTTTGTCCACGATATCGCCTTCGAGGAAGCTGGTGCTGCCGCTATCGGTGATACGTACCTTCTTGAACATCTGGCGAACGATGACGGCCACGTGTTTATCGTCTATCTTCACGCCTTGCTTACGGTAGATTTCCTGGATCTCATTAAGGATAAGCATCTGAGCCTCGATAACACCGCGAACCAGCATATCGTGAGGATCCAGAGGTCCATCGGAAAGAGCGTCTCCGCTTTCTACGTGGTCGCCTTGGTGAACGATAATACGCTTTCCTGTGGGGATGGAGTACTTACGTCCGGCAATAGCCTGACCGTGCTTCACAGAATCTCCGGAAGCAACAATAGGCTCCTGATCGGCAGGCACCACAAAGACTTTACCGCAAAGGGGAGCACCGGCTTTAACGTTGTCACCCTCATTCACGATTATACTGTAACCTCGGGGAACATCATATTCGATCGGTTTGGTGTTGCGCTTGGCGATCTGGATGCTCTTCTTCTTGTTCTCCTCAACGATAGTGACCTTACCGTCTTTTTCGGAATAGACGGCCTTTTCCGGCAGTACTACCACACGGGTTCCATCGTCATCCGTGATCACCAGTACTTTACCATCAGCGGGTGCAAAGAGACCATTGCTGGGTGTAACAAAGATGTCGCGCCCGGTCTTCTTCAAACCACCGATTGTGACGGTGCCATCGATATCGGAGATCTTGGCTTTTTCCTTGGGAACACGAGCTTCAAAGAGATCCTGCACACGGGGAAGACCACCGGTGATATCTCTTTGTTTAATAGTCATACGTGAAGTTTGGCCCAGTATATGGCCGGGATAAACGTAGGTTCCGTTTTCCACCTTGATGGTCAGTCCGGCCGGCAGGGGCACCTGAACCGCAGTGCCATCGTCTCCGACAATACGGAACTGAGGCTGTTTCTTGCGGTCTTTGGATTCGATGATTGTGATATCCCTGGTGAAAAGGATATCGTTGTATTCTTCTTTGAAGGTGATGTCTTTGATGAAGTGCTCATAGTGCAGCACACCCTTGGCAGTGGAGATCAGAGGATTGTTAAATTGATCCCAGCTAAGGATCTTGGTGTTCATGGCAATCTTCTGTCCATCGCGAACATGTACCGTGGCAGCATATTCCACTTTGTATTCTTCCATAGCTTTGGGATTGGGATCGTCTGTATCTTCCATGATGATGATCTTACCCAGGTGACTCACAGAGATCATCTCTCCCTCAGGACTGGTGACAGTGTTCATTCTATCGAAGACCACTATACCATCATGAGCAGAAACCACTTCTGCCAAGTCAGTAGCTGTACTGGCAGCTCCACCAATGTGGAAAGTACGCAGTGTGAGCTGAGTACCGGGTTCACCGATGCTCTGAGCGGCGATGATACCGACCGGGTCACCGATGTTGGCAGGTTTCTGGGAGGCAAGGTTGCGGCCATAGCATTTGGCGCAGATACCGCGTTCGGCTTCGCAAGTAAGCACAGAGCGTACATGAACGGAAATAACTCCATGATTCTGGATGATGCGGGCCATTTTGTTTGAGATCTCTTCTCCTGCATTGACAAGCACCTTCCCAGTGACGGGATCGACTATATCATCAATAGCGGTTCTTCCCTGAATACGTTCTGCCAGGGTTTGGACTATCTCGTTAGCTTCTTTATGAACGCTCATCTGGATACCACGGGTAGTGCCGCAATCTTCCATTTGGATGATGGCATTCTGTGCCACGTCCACCAGCCTTCTGGTGAGATAACCGGCGTCGGCTGTCTTCAGAGCTGTATCGGCGAGACCTTTACGGGCTCCGTGAGTGGATACGAAGTATTCCAGCACGGTGAGGCCTTCTTTGAAGTTGGACTTAATGGGTGTTTCGATCACGTCACCACCACCGGTTGAGCCGATCTTGGTGGGTTTATCCATCAGACCGCGCATACCGCCGAGCTGTTTGATCTGGTCTTTGGAACCGCGAGCACCGGATTTGTACATCAGGTAGATTGAGTTACGGCCGTTACGGCTGTGGGAAAGCTCTTCCATCAGCTCGTCTGTCACTCTCACCGTGGTTTTCTTCCAAAGGTCAATCACGCGGCCGAGACGTTCGTTTTCGGTGATGCCGCCTTTCTGGTGAAGTTCAGAGATTTTCTGCACTTCTCTATCGGTTTGATCGATGATTCCGTCTTTGCGTTCCGGAACGATGATATCATCAAAGCTAAAGGTAACACCGGCACGGGTGGCATAAGCAAAACCTGTTTTCTTGATCTGATCAAGAATCTTGGCTGTGCGCCATTGACCAACTGCATCAAAGCAGAGCATGGCCAGATCGTTCAATTTACCTTTATCATAAGTAAGATTCTGGAAACCGATTTCAGCGGGCAGGATCTGGTTGAAGATCACTCTACCAACAGTTGTGGTGAGGAAATTGCCATTGATCTTGACCCTAATCCAATTATGCAGATCAAGCTTGCGTTCCACCACGGCATCGCCTTTCACGCTGCAAAGCTGCTCTTCGTACTCATAGGCAGCAATCACTTCCTCAGGCCCGAAGAAATGGCGCATGTCCTTTTCTTCAGCCGGTGGATCGCAGGTGTCCATTGTGAGGTAGAAGCATCCCAGCACGATGTCTTGGTTTGCAGCCATGGCAAGGCGTCCATTGGAGGGAAGAAGCAGGTTGCGGGCAGAAAGCATCAGCACTCTGGCTTCGACTTGGGCTTCTTGGGACAGAGGGACATAAACACCCATCTGGTCACCGTCGAAGTCCGCATTGAAGGGAACGCAGACCATGGGGTGTAATTGAACTGCACGGTTATCCGTCAGCACCGGCATAAAGGCTTGAATACCCAGGCGGTGCAAGGTGGGGGCGCGGTTCAGAAGTACGGGATAATCCTTGATCACATCTTCGAGAATAGACCAGATTTCCGGCTGTTTCTTCTCGATCAGTTTCTTGGCGTTCTTCACTTTATCCACTTCACCCATCTTTTGCAGACGTTCGATGAGATAAGGCTTGAAGAGCTCAACTGCCATATCTTTGGGCAGACCGCACTGGTGAAGCTCAAGCTCCGGACCCACAGTGATCACGCTACGACCGGAATAGTCCACACGTTTTCCCAGGAGGTTCTGGCGGAATCTTCCCTGTTTGCCTTTCAACTGATCTGTGAGTGATTTGAGAGGACGGTTTCCTCTGCCACGCACGGGACGGGCTTTGCGGGAGTTATCTATAAGGGCATCCACAGCTTCCTGCAGCATTCTCTTTTCGTTGCGGAGAATCACTTCAGGCGCTCTGATTTCGAGGAGCTGTTTCAGCCTGTTGTTACGGGTAATGACTCTGCGGTAAAGATCGTTGAAATCTGCCGTGGCAAATCTTCCGCCTTCCAGCGGGACCAGGGGACGCAGAGTGGGGGGAAGCACAGGAAGGGCTTCCATAATCATATTCTGAGGAAGGTTTCCGGATCTGCTGAAGGCATCGACGATCTTGAGCTTATTGATCAGTTTCTGCTTTCTGAGAGTGGATTCTTCCATTTTTAAGCGGGTTCTGAGATCCAGGGCTTCATTCTTCAGGTCTATTCTGGAGAGCAGTTCTTTGATGGCTTCTGCGCCCATCATGGCGATGAAGTTATCTCCGACCTTATCCTTGATCTCATAGTATTCATCGACTTCCAAAAGCTCCATCTTCTCGTAAGGGCTGTCACCCGGATCGATCACGATGAAGGATTCATAATAGAGCACTCGCTCTAAATCCTTGATGGTCATATCGAGCAGGGTTCCAATCTTGGAAGGAGCACTTTTTACAAACCATATATGGGCGATTGGCACTGCCAAATCTATGTGTCCCATGCGGGTACGGCGTACTCTTGAGGTTGTGACCAGCACCGAGCAACGATCGCAGACTGTGTTTTGGAATCTTTTCTTCTTATACTTTCCGCAGGCGCATTCGTAATCCCGCTCAGGACCAAAGATGCGTTCGCAGAACAAGCCGTCTTTCTCTGGCTTGAGAGTTCTGTAGTTCAGAGTATCAGGTTTGGTCACTTCTCCGTGAGACCACTCATTGATGATCGTTTCAGGAGAAGCTATCTTGATCCGAACAAAGTCATATTCGTTGGGTCTGATTTCACGTCTTGTATCTTTTAACATTGCTGGCTCTCCTTACTTGGCTTCGTCGTCTTTGAGGAACTCGATGTCAAAACCAAGCGACTTAAGTTCGCTGATCAAGACGTTGAAGGACTCCGGTACTCCGGGAGGAGGCGGATTCTCTCCGCGGGTGATGGCTTTGAAGGCATTGTTACGGCCATCGACATCATCACTCTTAATGGTGAGCATTTCTTCCAGCAGATGAGCAGCACCGTAGGCTTCCAGAGCCCAGACTTCCATTTCTCCCAAACGTTGACCACCATGTTGGGCTTTTCCGCCCAGAGGTTGTTGCGTAATCAGAGAATAAGGGCCTGTGGATCTGGCATGCATCTTATCTGCTACCAAGTGGTTCAGCTTCATCATGTAGATAACGCCAACGGTTACTCTTTCCTTAAAAGGTTCGCCGGATTTGCCATCATACAGCACCTGCTTGCCGTCCGGAGCAATACCGGCGGTTTGCAGTTCCTGGCGGATATCTTCATTGCTGGCGCCATCAAAGATCGGGGTTTCGACTTCAAAACCCAGAACCCGGGCTGCCATGCCAAGGTGAGTCTCCATGATCTGTCCGATATTCATACGGGAAGGCACGCCCAGAGGATTCAAGACGATATCCACAGGGGTTCCGTCTTCCATGAAAGGCATGTCTTCTATGGGTGCGACGATTGAGATCACACCTTTGTTTCCGTGACGACCGGCCATCTTATCGCCAACTTCTATCTTGCGTTTTTTAGCCACGTAGACTTTCACCATCTTGCGGACTCCATACTGGAGTTCATCGCCGTGCTTCACGCGTTCGAAGTTCTTTTTGTAAATGTTATCGCTTTGTTCCAGCGAGTGTTTTACCTTGAGGATGATGTCGTTGTAGATGCGCTCATTGGCATCGGCATCCATTACCAGATCGACGTCCATATCAAGCTTCTTGAAGTTGATACGCTTGATGTCTTCCTTGGAGATCTTTTTGCCGGGAGCTATGAAAGGCATATTGGTCTTCTCATCCCAGATATTCAGTGCAACCTGACCAACCAGAACGGCAGAGAGCTTCTCTTCTTTGAACTCTTCAATCTTCTTACGACGCAGGTTCAGGTCTGATTTCAGCTTCAGAATCTTGTCTTCATAGTTCTCTTCGCCTTCGGAGCCTTCTTCGAGACGGGAGAAGACTTTTACGTCTATCACCACACCTTCCATGCCGGGCTTGGCCTTGAGAGAGCTGTTGGTGAAGTCACCGGCTCTGTCGCCAAAGAGGGCACGCATCAGGTTCTCTTCCGGAGAAGGATCGATCTCGATGCTCTTGGGAGTTACTTTACCGACGATAATATCTCCGGCATGAATCACGCTACCAACACGGATGATACCGGTTTTGTCCAAGTTACGCAGAGCTTGGGCAGGAACGTTCGGAATATCGTAGGCGAGTTCCTCACGGCCATTCTTCACGTTTCTAACCAGCACTTCCATTTCTTCTATGTAAATGGAGGTGAGGGTATCCTCGCGGGCTACTTTCTCACTCAGGATGATAGCATCTTCATAGTTGTATCCATACCATGGCATAAAGGCAACCAGAAGATTGGTTCCCAGAGCCAGACGGTTATCTTCCACGCAGGCACCGTCAGAGATGGCCTGACCTTTCTTGACTGTGTCTCCAATCTTGACCGTAGGTCTCTGATTGGCACAGGTATCTTGGTTGGTACGGAAGAATTTCTTGAACATAATGCGGTTACCGCTGCTCAGATACATGGCTTCATCTTTCTCGTTCAAGGGCTTGATCTCTACATAAGCAGAGGTTACGCCTGTAACGATTCCGTCGTAGGGTGCAACAGTGATGGTGGAAGTATCCATGGTGGCTACTCTTTCCATACCGGTTCCCACCAGGGGAGCCTGAGGATTGATGAGAGGAACGGCCTGACGTTGCATATTCGATCCCATCAAAGCACGGTTGGCGTCGTCGTGCTCCAGGAAAGGAATCATGGCTGCAGAAACGGAGACCATCTGCTGGGGAGCAACATCCATGTATTGAACCTGCATGGGGGAGACTTGAATGAATTCACCCTTTTCACGGGCAAAGATAAGCTCGTCCACAATGCGGCGGTTATCGTCCAGGTTGATATCAGACTGGGCGATGATGTATTTCTCTTCCTGAGCTGCATCCAGATAATCATACTTATCGGTCACAACACCATTCTCGACTCTGCGATAGGGTGTTTCAATGAAACCAAGATGGTTGATTCTGGAGTAGATGGAGGGAGAAACGATCAGACCGATATTGGGTCCCTCAGGAGTCTCGATCGGGCAGATTCTTCCATAGTGGGAAGAATGCACGTCACGCACTTCAAAACCGGCTCTATCTCGTGCCAAACCACCGGGCCCCAGAGCGGAGAAAGCTCTCTTGTGCCTCAGGGCTGCCAGGGGGTTGGTCTGTTCCATGAATTGAGAAAGCTGACCGGTGAGGAAGAAGGAGTTTACCACAGAGATCAGGGCATTGCTGTTTACCAGGTCATGCACTGTGATCTCATCCGGATTTGAGATAGCCATTCTTTCCTGAATGATCCTGGAAACCATGGCAAGTCCGGTGTTGTATTGCTCCTGTAAGAGCTCGCCGACTGTACGAACGCGGCGATTGGAGAGATTATCTATATCGTCTATATCATCTTCATCGTTGTAGATGTTGATGAGAGTCTTGAATATATATACAAAGTCCTCAACCGTGAGGGTGCGGATGCTTTCATCCACCTCAAGGCCAAGCCTGGTATTGATTTTATAACGCCCCACTTCACCGAGGTTGTAGCGTTTTTCGTTGAAGAACATCCGATCAATGAGTTGCTTGGATATCTCCACGGAAGCTTCTTCACCGGGACGGATCAGGCTGTAGATTTTCTTCAGGGCGTCTTCCTGATTGTAGGTAGGGTCTTTGGCCATGGTGTTTTCCAAGACCTTTCTGGCGATCTCATAATCATAAGAGATCAGCTCAACTTCCTTGATCCCATGTGCATCGAGAATAGTGATCAGATTGTCATTAAGCTGATCATTGGCAAATGCCACAGGTTCCGGGATGTCTGGCACGATTATGTCTGCGTAAAGATGGCGGCCTTTCGCATCTTTAAGCTTCAAGACTTCCTTCTCATAGAAAATCTTGCGCAGATCGTGATTGGTGGATATCCCGATAGCTCTCAGAAGAGTGGTGACCGGGAGTTTACGACGCTTGTCTATATGGACGTACATAACGTCATGGATATCGATATCAAATTCCAGCCAGGAGCCGTTGTAGGGGATCACTTTGGCGGAATAAAGGGTTTTGCCGCTGGCATGCTTCTCTTCGGAGAAGAAAACGCCGGGTGAGCGCTGTAACTGCGAGATGATGACTCTTTCGGCTCCATTGATCAGGAAAGTTCCCTGCTGTGTAATAAGCGGGATTTCTCCCAGGAACACATACTGTTCAATGGTGTCTTTATGCTCTCTGCCGCCTTCGGTCTGTTCAAAGACGTTCAGACGCAGCTTTGCCTTGAGAGGAGCCTGATAAGAGAGGTTCCTTTCACGGCATTCTTCGATGGAGTACTTTTCTTGCAGGATGTTGTACTCAATGAACTCCAGGGTAAAATTGGATTTGCTGTCCTCAATGGGGAATATGGCTTCAAAGACTGCCTGTAGTCCCTTCTTTTCCCGGCGTTGAGGGTGGATATCTTTTTGCAGGAATTCATTGAATGAATCTACTTGCATAGCCAGAAGATTGGGAATCTCTACTTCAGGGATTCCGAGCTCGGCAAATCTTCCGGATACGCGGGAATAACTTTTGATCTTTCTCAAAAGCTCACTCCTTTGCGCTTATTAAGCGCCGCTGATTGGGCGCAA
Source organism: Candidatus Cloacimonadota bacterium (assembly GCA_029567705.1). GTDB lineage: Bacteria > Cloacimonadota > Cloacimonadia > Cloacimonadales > Cloacimonadaceae > PHBP01. The sequence continues at coordinate 3,811 of JAKPXC010000178.1, read as the reverse complement.
GGTTGTGTGATCTGCTTGTAGTAGAACAACTTTGAGCCCACAGGCCCAAGACTGTTTGTTCTGCCAAGACACTCTGCATATTGTAGGGTATAATAATAGTTTTAGTCCAAAAAAAGCCCTTGCGGACTTTTTTTGGACCATATTTCCTGGCTTGCGCCGTTACTTGACTTCGACAGTTGCACCAGCTTCTTCAAGTTTCTTCTTAACTGAATCAGCTTCTTCTTTGCTAACTTTCTCACTAACGAGCTTGGGAGCTCCATCAACCAGATCCTTGGCTTCTTTGAGACCAAGCTTGGTAATTTCACGGACAACTTTGATCACGTTGATCTTCTTCTCGCCGGCGTTGGCAAGGATCACGTCAAATTCTGTCTGTTCTTCTTTGGCTTCGGCAGCGCCAGCGGCAGGAGCGGCGACGGCGGCTACGGGAGCAGCGGCAGAGACACCAAAGATCTCTTCCATTTCTTTCACGAGCTCAGATAATTCGAGGACCGTCATTTCTTTGATGAGGTCTATAACTTGTTGCTTTTTATCGGACATTTGTTCCTCCAGGATATATCATTAATTTATTAGCTGGCTTCAGCTTGTTTCTTTACTATGGCGTCAACCGCATAGACAAATTTGCGGATCAAGCCTTGAGTTACGCCGAGAAGATTGCTGATCGGGGCCTGCATTCCGCACAGCACCTTAGCAAGCAGTTCTTCACGGGAAGGAAGAAGAGCGAGAGCTTTGAGTTCATTGGCTGAAAATACGTGTCCTGCCACGTATCCTACTTTAAAGCTCGGGAAATTGGCGTCTTCCATCACTTCTTTCAAAAACTTGGTCAGGGTGCGGGCCGGGGAAACTTCGTCCAGTTTGCAAACGGCAACCGCTGTCGGTCCAACCAATTCATTATCCAGTGCATTGATTCCCAGCTCATTCAAAGCCAGCTTGATCAATGTGTTCTTTTGCACAAAGTAATCTACCCCGGATTCTCTGAAACGAGCTCTGAGGGCGTTTACCTGTTCGATGTTGATACCCTTGTAATCCACCAGTACAATCGCTTTTGCGCCGTCTAATCTAGACTTCAAGTTCTTTACTATGTCGTACTTAACATTTTGAACCATTCCAATACTCCCTTAGCTCTTCGCTTCCAAGGTTGCGCTTGCGACCTGTAACTTGATTCCGGGTCCCATTGTCGTGCAGAGTGTGATGCTCTTAATAAAGACACCTTTCAAGGTGGAAGGGCGTTCCTTAAGGACTGCTGCAAGGATGGTCTTGATGTTGCCTTTGAGGTTCTCGGCGGGGAAAGAGAGCTTTCCGGCCGGGATATGCAGATTGGCGAACTTATCAACACGATAAGTAACCTTTCCGCCCTTGGCATCATCAACAGCCTTGCTGATGTCCATGGTAACCGTTCCAACTTTCGGGTTTGGCATCAGACCGCGTGGTCCGAGAACACGACCCAGTTTACCGATTTTTCCCATCAGAGTGGGTGTGGTGATGACCATATCAAAATCGAACCATCCACCGGATATCTTTTCGATCAGATCATCGAGTCCCACGTAATCGGCGCCAGCTTTTCTGGCTTCGTCTGCCTTGTCGCCTTCGGCAAAGACCAAAACTCTCACTGTCTTACCTGTTCCATGAGGCAAGATGAGAGAGTTACGGATTTGCTGATCGGCCTTACGAGGGTCGACGCCAAGGTTGAAATGTATCTCGACAGTCTCGTCGAACTTGGAGGCCGGTAAGGTCTTCAAGATCTTGAGAGCTTCGTCGAGATCAAAACGCTTTTGGCGATCATAGCTCGAGTAGGCAGTTTTGTACCTTTTACTATGTTTCATTGACTCTCCTTAATGAATATTATCTCCTGCAAATAAGCCGCTTATCGGATCATCAGACCTTAGTCTTCGATCGTTACGCCCATGCTTCTTGCAGTTCCTGCGATCATACTCATAGCGGATTCAAGGGTGTGGCAATTCATGTCCTGGATCTTAAGCTGAGCTATGTTTCTCAGTTGATCCTGATTTAGCTTTCCTACTTTGGCTTTATTGGGTGTTGCGCTGCCTTTGGCAAGTCCGGCTTCTTTCTTGATCAGAACGGAAGCGGGAGGGGTCTTGATTTCAAAGGTGAAGGATTTGTTTTTGGCAACATAAATAAGCACGGGGAAAACCATTCCGGGCTGGTCGGCAGTCTTTTCATTAAACTGACGGCAAAATTCCGGGATATTTACACCGGCCTGACCGAGAGCGGGACCCACTGGAGGAGCGGGAGTTGCCTTTCCGGCCGGGAGTTGCAATTTTATCACTGCTACGGCATCTTTTGGTTTAGCCATTTTTTCCTCTATCTACTTTATCTTTTTAATAGTTCAACTTGATTGGAGTTCAATTCCACCGGTGTCTTGCGGCCAAAGACCGTAACTTCTATGGTGAGCTTGACGCCGCCCTCGGCAACCTTTTGCACTACACCCTCAAAATCGGAGAAGGGGCCGGTGGTTACCTTGACAGGATCTCCCGGGAAGAAGCTGAAGGACGGAGAAGCATTATCGCGATCTGTTATACCAAACAGTCTGTCGATCTCATCCTGGGTCAGCGGGGTTGGATCCTTTTTATCTTTGGTTAAACCCAAAAAGTTGGTTACTCCCGCAATGTTCAGAATATAGGTCTTAAGCTCGGGAGTCATTTCAGCTTCTATGATTACATAACTGGTGAAAATCTTCTTTTCTCGCTCTACTTTCTTGCCGTCACGAATGATGAAGGTCGTGCGGGTCGGCACCAAAACCTGTCCTACCAGGTGTTGCAAAGGGGTGTCGATAAGACCTTTTTCAATTGTGGTCTTGACCTTGTTCTCATGCGCCGAGAAGGTATGGATCACATACCACTTTTTATCTGCCATAACTAGAAAATCAGATTGATAATATTATTGAATCCCAAATCCACCAGGGACAGGAACAAGGCTGTGATACCGGACATTACTATCACGACCACCGTGCCTTCTTTCAAGTCTGCTTTGGTCGGCCAGGAGACCGATTTCATCTCGGCTCTGACCTCACGAAAAAATGTTGTTACTTTGTCGAATTTCATTTTGTCACCAGTCTTAGTAATTTGAGAACTCCCAATTGGGAGCTGATAAACTGTGGCAGGACAGGCAGGAATCGAACCCGCAACCCCCGGTTTTGGAGACCGGTGCTCTACCAGTTGAACTACTGTCCTGCAACATTATCTCACAACGCTTAGCGTTGCTTGTGAACTGTGTGTTTCCGGCAGGTGGGGCAGAACTTCTTCAGCTCCATTCTGTTCGGATGCTTGCGCTTGTTTCTGGTCGTAGTATAATTACGATTCTTACAATCTTCGCAAGCCAGTATAATGATATCTCTCATTTTGGTTCTCTGTATTATTCAATGATTGAGGAAACCACACCGCTACCGATGGTGTGTCCACCTTCACGGATAGCGAAACGAAGTCCCTGTTCCATGGCGATGGGGGTGATCAACTCGGCTTGAATTTCCACATTGTCACCGGGCATAACCATCTTGACGCCTTCGGGAAGGGTCAGGCTGCCAGTAACGTCGGTGGTTCTGAAGTAGAACTGAGGACGGTAACCGGTTTGGAAGGGTTTATGACGTCCACCTTCGTCTTTTGTCAGAACGTAGGTTTGACCTATGAACTTGGTGTGAGGAGTGATGGACTTGGGTTTGGCAAGCACCATACCGCGTTCCACGTCTGTCTTGGCAAAGCCGCGCAGCAGCACACCAATGTTATCTCCGGCCTGGGCTTCATCAAGAAGCTTACGGAACATTTCCACACCTGTGCAAGTGGTTTCGACGGTCTCACGA
>JAKPXC010000172.1 GCA_029567705.1 Candidatus Cloacimonadota bacterium | reverse complement strand
CCCAATACTACACCGGTTGCCTGGGCGGTTAGAGATGCACAGAATCAACCCTTCCAAAACTGGGTTGGCTATTTTGCTACATTCACTCAAGGAGCTGGGGACGCGTTGTCCCGCTATCTGCCTGGGAGCACGCGCTTCCGTTACATAGACTATGTGCATACGATCAAGACTCAAACCTGGAGCACGTGCAGGATGAGTGAGGAGTTTGGCAGTCCTTGGGTGATAAATCCCAATACTTATACCGTCTCCGAAGGAGATATGATGATTCTTCTCCTCTTTCCCGATGCTCCGGAAGAAATGTATTGGCTAAGCCCTTCTAGTTCCAAACCACCAATTGAAAAGCCACGGGCAACTGCCTTTGAATACACCGAAAAGCTGGACTATACGCCAGTATATCTGGAGTTTGATCCTGCAGAAATGCCATCTGAAGTGGGACTGTTTGTAAATGGTGTATGCCGTGGTGCAGCAGTGGTTGATAGCACCATGATCGATATCTGTCTCTATGATGCAGAGGCCAAGGATAGCGGAGAACTGGAAATTATTTTTTACCACGAAGGTAAAGGCAAAAAGGCAGCCAAAGGCTGGAAATACTACAATCCGGAACGGATGGTGTTTGAGGGCACTGAGCTGAGAACTGACCAGATCGGCAGATACGCATATCTTTCCTTTACCGACAAGGAAGGTGACAGCCCGGTACCGCTCATCACCTGCCTCAGCCAGAACTACCCGAATCCTTTCAATCCGGAAACGAACATCTCCTTCGTCCTGGCCAATGACATGCAGACCAGGTTGGATATCTACAATATCCGTGGACAAAAAATCACTACTCTGTTTAATGGTGAAATGGCCAAAGGGAAGCATACCTTGCAGTGGAATGGCACGGACGCCCAGAGTAGAAAGGTGGCATCAGGAATCTATTTCAGCCGTCTGACCACTCCCGAAGGAAGCTTCAGCCAGAAAATGATGCTGATGAAATAGGCTGCTTCGCAGCGAAATGGGTGCCTGCGGCACGAAATGGGCTCTTCGAGCGAGATGGGCGACTTCGTCGCGTTAGTGGGCACTGAGTGCCGTGAGAATTAAATGCCGGAGAAGGCCTTACCGCCTTCTCCGGCTGAGATAAGGATAATTATGATACGTTATGGATTGTTAATCCTGATAATGGCCTTGCCTTGCCTGGTCTTGGCGCTAACACTTACAGTGAAGCAGGACGGAACGGGGGACTACACCCTCATCCAGGAAGCCATTGAAGCTTCAGCCGATGGCGATACCGTGCTGGTTCATCCCGGAAGATATATTGAAAACGTGCGCTTCAATGGCAAAAACATCACCCTGGCCAGTCTGGAAATCCTCACCGGAGACAGGGATTATGTGTACTCCACGATCATTGACGGGAATCAGAATGGGCCGGGAATCACCGTTGATGATGGAGAGTCGATTATATACTTCCAAGGATTATCCATAACCAATGGCAGCGGTTATCACGATAACATGCTGGATAGCACATTTGGAGGTGGGGTAATAGTAAACAGGATGTCAGGAGTAAAATCGGCCACGATTACGAATTGCATCATTAGCGGTAACCAGGCAACAAATGGGGGAGGAATTAGTGGCAGCGCGATTAATCTGTACCTTAAGGGCGTTACAGTAAAGAATAATATCTCTTCGATTGGGGCTGGGATTTGGTTCTATGGACTGAGTTCTCAGTCTTATAATGTAAACTTCGATCCCGATAATCTCTGCAACATCTACAGCAATTATGCTGCTTTCGGCAGTGATCTCTACTTTTACAATGTGAACTCAGTGCATGTGGTGGTGGATACCTTCACTGTTGCCAATCCCTGGAACTTCTATGCCACGGCCGTTACCGCCAGTTCCAGTATCACCAATCCCTATACCTTTGATATCCTGCACACGGTTCACGAGGAGGTCAATCACAATCTCTACGTAGCCCCCTGGGGGGACAATGCCAATAGCGGCCTCAGCCCGGCAGAGCCGATGCAGAGCATCTTTATGGCTATGTACCGCATCGCTTCCGATCCCGAGGATCCCAAAACAGTATATGTGGCGGATGGGCACTATTCTACTTCTCTGAATAACCAGCTATTCCCCATTCCGATCAAGAGCTATACCAGTTTGGTGGGTGAGTCCAGAGAGGGAACGATACTGGATGCTGAAGGCGATTACAATAACATATCTCTTTCTGCACATAGCCAAGTATGGCGAGCACAAAATCTGAGCTTAATTAATGCGAAAAAGGGAGTTTTCGTCCGTAGATCAAGCAATTTCCAAATCTCTGAAGTCTCGATTAGTAATATCTATGATATTGGAAACAGTTCAAGCGGAATCAGAGGATCATACGCAATGGGGATAGTTGAAATCACTAATGTCGATATCACAAATGTGAGCTCTTCTGATAGTGCAGCAGGGTTTATGGTCCTTCAAGCCTCTGAATCGCTCAAGCTTCATAACGTTGAGATATCTGATTGCGAGGCTCCCCAGTTTGATGCCATCACAATATCCGCTGTAGATGAATGCGATGTCATCATCGATGGCTGTGAAGTTCACGACAATCGCAGCAGCACTACCGATGTCTTGGGCTTCAATACAATGTTCCAGATATCTCCATGGGAGCATTATGGCAGCCGCCTTGGTATAGAGATCAAGAAC
>JAKPXC010000151.1 GCA_029567705.1 Candidatus Cloacimonadota bacterium | reverse complement strand
TTTGCCATCCTTTTTTAGTGTCACTTGAGTTTATAAAGATTATTATATATAGATGAAGATCGGTGAACGATCATATAACCACAGACAGTAGCAGTTTTTCTCTTATGCCCGGCGGTAGATGACTATAATTGCTTTGAATATGGAGTTTTACGATGCGGCATATCAATTCTGAAAAGCTCGGAGCTGCTCTCAGGAACTGCACGTTACAGATAAAGACTATGAGCCTCATGCTGTTGCTGCTGCTCAGCTTGGGTCTGCTTTCTGCTCAGATAGTGGAAGACTATCAGCTTCTGAAGTCCTACACTCTGCCTGATACGGCCGTTGCTGCGAGCGAGACCGTGGAACAGGCAGGGATGCGCCTCTACCGGGGACTTCCCTTTAGCGGTATTACCTATGAGCTCTATGCCAATCAACGCCTCTCCCGCATAATTACCTGGAAGAATGGCGTTCAGGACGGCCCCAGCTACGTTTGGTATCCAGGCGGAGAGCCTCAGATGAGTGTAAACTACCGTCGTGGCAAGATCCATGGCCGCTTCCTGGGTTGGTATATGCACGGGGGTATTCTTTACGACATGGTGATCAACGATAAAGGCTATGCCGGTGATAATATCTCCGACGACGGCTCCCGCGAGGCCGGAGGCGATACAGAAGACGAACGCGAAGGAACTGATAATGACTAAGATGCCAAAATCCGGAATGGCTAAATTCCGGCAGATGAAAGCTGATGGCGAGAAGATTTCCATGATCACTGCCTACGACTACGCCATGGCGCGTTGTGTGGCTGCTTCCCAAATCGATATCATTCTGGTGGGCGATAGCCTCGGGATGGTGGTGCTGGGTTACAAGAACACTCTGGAAGTCACTGTGGAAGATATGATTCGCCATTCTGCGGCGGTGCGCCGGGGTGCTCCAGAGGCCTTCATTGTTATAGACATGCCGTTTATGAGCTATCACCTCAGCCTGGAAGAGACCAAACGCAATGCCTCCCGTCTCTTGGTGGAAGGCGGTGCAAATGCAGTAAAACTGGAAGGCGGCAGCGCTTCCCGGATCGAGGCGATCAAGGCGATTGTGGATTGCGAGATACCCGTCTGTGCCCATCTGGGACTCACGCCGCAATCCGTCTTCAAGCTGGGTGGATACAAGGTGCAGGGCAAATCTGCGCATGATTATGAGATCATTCTTGCCGAAGCCAAAGAAGTGGAAGCCGCCGGTGCTTTTATGCTGGTGCTGGAAGGTATCCCGGAGCTGCTTGGCAAGCAGATTTCAGCGGAACTGAGAATTCCCACCATCGGCATTGGAGCCGGAAGATACACAGATGGGCAGGTGCTGGTCGTGAACGACCTGCTGAATTTCTCCGATATGCAAGCCAAATTCGTGAGAACCTATGCCGATCTAAACCCACTCGTCACAGAGGCGATGAATGCCTATCACTCCGAGGTGAAAAAAGGTATTTTTCCCACTCCGGAACACACTTATTACCCAATAACTAGTATAGAAGGACAGCAAAATGACAGAGAAGTTTGAACGCACGGAAACCATGACCCCGGACGAAAAGTTCAGGGCGATCAATAACCTCAAGGATAAGCTGGAAGAGAACTTCCTCAGTCTGGGTCAGCTTCTCTCCGAGATTAAGAGAGCCAAGCTTTACAGATTCAAGGGCTACGAAAAGTTTAAGGATTTTATTGAAACAGAATATGCCTTCAGCGGCTCTCTTGCAGCCAAGCTGGTGCAGACCTTCGATCTCTTTGTGGAAGAGATGGATATGGATGAATCTTCCATCCGGGAGATAGGCTTTGAGCGTCTGCAGATGGTGAGACCCATGATGCAGAAAGCAGATTGGCCGGCCCGGGAGGAATGGGTAAAAAAGGCCGGGGAACTGCCCACGCAGGACCTCCGCGACCACATCAAAGAAATCAGAAAACAGGCCAAAGAAGAGGACGTGGACCTCAAGAAAGTCCTGATTGATCAATATATGGAGAAGATGACTACATGGTTCAATTGTTCAGCCAAGGAGCTTCAATTTAAGCTCGCTCTTTTCTTCCAGGATGCTGATCTCGAGAAAGTGAAAAAGGTGATCAAAGAACGCCAGCGCAGCTTTGAACTCGAGCAGCAAAACATCAAGGAGGAATAGTGAAACAAATGAAAATACTCTGGGTGGATGACGAGATAGATCTCCTGAAACCCTTTATCATGTTCCTTGAGGAAAGGAACTACCTGGTCGAAACCTGCAACAACGGCAGTGACGCCGTGGAACAAACCCTCGATGAGAAGTATGACCTCATCATCATGGACGAGATGATGCCTGGCATGGATGGCCTCACCACCCTGCAGGAGATCAAACGTACCTCGCCTGCACTGCCCATCATCATGCTCACCAAGAGCGAAGAAGAAGGGCTGATGAACAAGGCTATCGCTTCTCAGATCTCCGATTACCTGATCAGGCCTATCAACCCCAGCCAGATAGTCATGGCCATCAAGAAGATCTTCCAGGCAGATGAGATCAAGGCAAACCAGATCGGAGAGCAATATTCCCGCTATGTTGCCCAGCTCAATCAGAAGCTCTTCAGCTCTCCCACTTGGGAAGAGTGGGCGGAGATTTACAAGGAAATGGCGCAGTGGGAACTCCGCATCGATGAAGTCAACGACGACGGCTTACGGCAAACCCATTTCCTGCAAAAGCGGGATTGCAACACCGAATTCACTAATTATGTGGAGAAGCACTACCGCGAGTGGCTGAGAACGGATGACCGTCCCAACCTCTCCTTCGACGTGCTTTCCCAATATATAGCCCCCAATTTTGAGGAGAATGTCCCGGTCTATATGATCATTATCGATTGTATGCGCCTGGATCAGTATCTGGCGATTCAACCCTTTATCCAGGAACTCTTTGACGAAGAGCTTGATCTCTATTACTCCATCCTGCCCACGGCCACGCCCTATTCCCGCAACAGCATCTTCAGCGGGCTTTTGCCGGTGGATATTGCCAAGCGCTTCCCTGAATACTGGGTGAATTCCAACGATATGGATAACAGCCGTAACCGCAATGAACACCAGCTTATGGATGAGCACATCACCGAGCTGGGCTACAAGCTGGATCCGGCCTCCAAATACGTGAAAATCTTCAATATGGAAGAAGGCAACTTTGTGCTGCGCAAGATCGAGACCTGGAACAAAGAAAATCTCATTGTGCTGGTCTATAACTTCCTAGACCTTCTGGCGCATCACCGTTCCCGGGATCAGATCCTGCAGGAGACCATACCGCACGAAGAAGGTCTGCGCGCCTTTACCAAGCATTGGTTCCTGCATTCCTCACTATACGAGGCCCTGAAGCTCATCGCCAAGCAGGATGCCATTGTGGTGATCACCACAGACCACGGCTCCATCAAGGTGAACCGCGCCACACAAGTGGTGGGAGACCGAGATACCAGCACAACCGTGCGCTACAAAGAAGGCAAGAACCTCACAGTGAACGACCGTCATGCCCTCTTTGTGAAGAAGCCGGGGGAATTTGGCCTGCCGGTCAAGAGCATAGTGGATAACTATATCTTTGCCAAGGACGATTA
>JAKPXC010000146.1 GCA_029567705.1 Candidatus Cloacimonadota bacterium | reverse complement strand
CTAAACTGCAAAACTTTGTCTACTACCGTATCAGTCAGGTCATGCAAATCTGCCTCCGTAGCACCAGACATTATGATACCTCACCATATAGAGCCGATTTGATTGAGCCATGGCAGATGAAAATCAGGTTGGTATAAAAATGGGGGAATGCCAAGGGACTTATTCCTTGACATAAAAGCCACTTTTTCTGGCATGCTATGCAAAACTCGCTTAAGGAATCCGTAAAAAGATGAGAGATAAGAAAGCTATGGCCAAAAAGATGAGTGAAGAGCTCGCTTATACCATCAGCCCCATCCCGGAAGGAAAGAAATTCCGCAAACGTAAACCCTTTGTACAGGATTGGGTGGAAGCCATTCTCTTTGCCTTTGTTGTGGCTATGATCATACGCAACTACACTTTCCAGAACTTTATGATCCCCACGTCATCCATGGAGAAGACTCTTTTGGTGGGGGATTATCTGGTAGCCAACAAGCTCAAGTATTATTTCACAGATCCCAAACGCGAGGATATCGTCACTTTCCGTTATCCCAAAATTCAGCCCGACACTCCTGAGGATAGCTTGTCTGCCGGTAATTTCATCAAGATCTTCGATCCCATTTATATAAACAAAAAGACGGCCTTTGCCAAGATGCCGCTGACATTTTTCCACATTACCTATTACAGCCGGTTGAACGTGGTCAAGCGTGTGATTGGCATGCCGGGAGACATCGTGAGCGTCCGCGATAAGATCATCTATATCAACGGGAAAGAATTCACCCGGGGATATGAGTGTTACGATATTGCCGATCCCTCACCGCCGCTGGCTCCCCGGCAAGTTATCAAGCACCGTTTCCCGCCCAATTACATCGACTACGTGGCTCAGAACCGCTGGTATGAACCCTATATCGTGCAGGATCCGGCAGATAGCCTGAAGCTGGTCAATTTCAACCGGGATTGGTTTGGTCCGATCCGGGTACCGGAAGGCAAGTACTTTGTGCTGGGTGATAACCGTGATGTGAGCGAAGACAGCCGCTATTGGGGCTTTTTAGATCGCAAGGACATTACCGGCACACCCGCCATCATCTTCTTTTCCAAAGGTATTGAATTCAATAAGCTTTACGATACACCCCATATCAGATGGAACAGGATCTTCAGGAAAGCGCGCTAGCAGTTTATTTTCACATACCTTTCTGTCTGAGTAAATGCGGCTATTGCAGCTTTTTCTCAGAAGCCTACAGTAGCGCCAAAATCCAAAGTTACTTCTCTCTGCTAAAGAGGGAGATCGTGCTCTACCAGGGGCAGTTTCCTTCCACCAGAACGGCAGATACACTCTATTTCGGGGGTGGAAGCCCATCTTTGCTGCCGGCAGCGCAGATCTCGGAACTCTGTGGATTCTTTGATTATCCTGATACGGCTGAGATCAGCCTGGAGATCAATCCCATCCAGATCACTCCGGCTTTTCTGGCGGAACTGAAGAAAAGCCCGGTCAATCGCCTGTCTTTGGGGCTGCAATCCCGTCTGGATAGAGAATTGAACTTTCTGGAGCGTAAGCACAAAGACAAGGACACTCCTGCCAGAATCAAGCTTTTGCGGGATTATGGTTACTCAAACATCTCTCTGGATCTGATCTACGGCCTGCCGGGCAGCAATCTGGAGGATCTGGAGCGTAATCTGGATGGATATCTGGAGCTTCAGCCCGAGCATATCTCCACCTACCTCTTGAGTTTGGACGAATCCTCGCTCTGGCAGCGCTTTGGCAGCACCAAAGCCTCAGCGGTGCAGGAGGTGGAGGAAGATTATCTGGCCGATTCCTATGCTTTGATCCGAAGGATGCTCACGGAAGCCGGATATCTGCATTATGAGATTTCCAATTTTGCCCGTGTGGGCTATGAATCCCGCCACAATCTGCACTACTGGCACAGTGACGACTATCTGGGGCTGGGTGCTTCAGCAGGCGGATTTTTGGAGGGAGTGCGTTACAACAACCCCGCAAATCTGGAAGAATATGCCAGAAACCTTGATGCAGGGGAGCTTCGTCCGGATCGGGAGCTTGCAGATAACCTCAAAATGGATTATATTATTATGGGCTTACGCACTGCGAAGGGTCTCGATCGCCGGAAATCCATTCAAGCTCTGGGGATCGATCTCTGGCAGGAAAAAGCGGAAGCTTTGGCCCGGCTGGAAGCTTTGGGCCTGATTATCCGGGATGAAGAGCACTTTGCACTGCATCCCGATGCTTACTTTATCTCAAATGCCGTGATAGGGGAATTGATCTGATGAACATACGGGAGCTCAGGATTATCCTGGCAGAAGCCATCGAAGGCACAGAGTTTTCCGGAAAGGTTTACTTTGTGGGCGGAGCTGTGCGCGATTTTATGATGCAGCGTCCCACTCCGGATTACGATTTTGCTGTGGAAGTTCCCGATGGCGGCATTCGTTTGGCTTCATTCCTTCAGGAGAAATTCGGCACCCCGCCACCCGTCACGCATCCTCAATTTGGCACGGCAGTTCTGCAATATCTGGGCGACAGCCTGGAATTTGTAATGACCCGCAAGGAAGAATACTTGCCCGGCAATCGCAATCCCAAAGTATCGTTTGCCAGCCTGGATGAAGATATTATGCGGCGGGATTTTACCATCAATACATTGCTGCTGAGTGTGAGCGGAGGCAGCCTCCAGGATCCCACCAGACGGGGCTTGAAAGACATCATGGATAAGCTGATCCGGTGCACTTCGGATCCCTATCGCAGTTTCAGTGAAGATCCTGTCCGGATGCTGAGAGCCATCCGTTTTGCCTGTTTACTGGGGTTTCAGATCAATGAACGCTGTTGGGAGGCGATTCAGGAAAAAGCCTTGCTCGTAAAGAATCTCAGCGGCTCACGCCTGGAATCTGAGCTGAGCAAGATCATGCTATGTGTGCCCCCAAAATCTACCGGTCAGGGTCAGGCTTGCGAACCTGAATCTGGGCGGGGATACCGCCTGCTGCAGGAATCCGGAATAGTTCATGCTCTTGATCCCAGCCTGCAGGAACATCTGGCGCTGCTTTCCAGGCATAGATTTGACTTGCTGCCCAGGCAGCTAAGCGAGCGCTTTGGAGTGCTGGCTGCTTCCCAGATCCGGAACTATATGCAGATTGCCCAGACTGCCTGGTATCGCAATCCCACCTTGAGTTCTGATGATCTGATCCATCTTTTGGAGAAGGCCGAATCATGAAGCGCACCTTGATAATAGTTTTCTGCCTCTTGGCAGTGGCACTGCAAGCCGAGCTTCTGATTCCCATGGATCAGAGCCAATCAAACCACCTCAAAGCCTATGGCGTGGCATTTTCCGCTCTGAAAGACCAGTTTGCCGTGAAGTGGCTGCTGAATTACCGTGGAGGAAGCTTTCTTATGCCGGAAACACCTGATCTGGTGAGTCTGTGCAACATACGGGGAGTTAGTTTTGAATCTGTGGGTGGAGCGCAACTGGCTGCCATTCTCACTGAGATTCAGGAAAGCAATATGGAAGTGGTGGTGCTGGAAAAAGAGCCCACTATTGCCGTTTATATCCCGCCCAGTTCGTTGCCTTGGGACGATGCCGTGACCATGGCGCTGGAATATGCGGAGATAGAATATACCAGGCTTTGGGACGAGGAAGTGCTGCGCGGGGAACTGAGCGATTACGACTGGTTGCATCTGCACCATGAGGATTTTACCGGGCAGTATGGCAAGTTCTATGGTTCCTACCGCTATGCCTCCTGGTATCAGGCGGATGTGAGAGTCAATGAGGAAATGGCTGTGCGTCTGGGCTTTTCCAAAGTTTGGGAGCTCAAGCATGCCGTGGCGGAAAAGATCCGGGAGTTTGTGGAGGGCGGTGGCTTCCTCTTTGCCATGTGTGGAGCGGTCGATACCATCGATATAGCTTTGGCAGCGGGTGGTCTGGATATTGTGGATTCTGCCATCGATGGAGATGGTCTGAGCCCGGATTATCAGAACCGGCTGGATTTTACCCGCTGTTTTGCCTTCAAGGATTTCCAGATCAAGCCCAATCCCTATGAATACGAGTTTTCCGATATAGATGCCAGTGACTACTCCCGTCTGCGTGGGGCAGAGGCAGATTACTTTCAGCTCTTTGATTTCTCTGCCAAGTACGACCCCGTGCCCACCATGCTTACCCAGTGCCATACCAATGTGATCAATGGCTTTATGGGGCAAACTACTGCCTTTTTCAAGGATAAGATCAAGCCCAGTGTAATACTCTTGGGAGAAGTGCCGGGGCAGAATGAGGTGAAGTATCTGCATGGTAATCTGGGCAGAGGTACCTTCACGTTTTATGGCGGGCATGATCCCGAAGACTATCAGCATCGGGTGGGCGATCCGGAGACTATTCTTGAGCTGCACAAGAACTCCCCCGGCTATCGCCTGATCCTGAACAATATCCTTTTCCCGGCTGCGGAAAAGAAACAGCTAAAAACCTAGGAAGAAGATGAGCAAGTTTTATCCACATCTCTACAAGACCTATCTCAAGGTTGGAATCTACAGCCTGGTGGTCTTTATTATCCTGATCGTCAGCTATCTTTGGCTCACCGGCAGGATGAGCTTGAACAAGCAAAGGCCTCTGAATGTGAAGTTTGAGGACGTGATGGGCCTGGAAGTGGGCGATAAGATCATGTTCCGCGGCATGGAAGCAGGGCGGGTGCGCAAGATTGCCATGCTGGGAGATCAGATTCTGGTGAGTGGGCTTATCTCCAAAGAGATCAAGCTCAAAGAAGGAGCACGCTTTTATGTGAGTGACAGCTCCCTGATGGGTGGCAAGAATCTCAATATCATCCAGGGTGCCGGCCCGGGATGGCTGGCTTTGGATACTGCACAGTATGGTGAAAGTCCCGCAGGTATCATGACTGTGCTGCTCAAGGCATCAACGGCTGTGGATGAACTGAGTGGTATTCTGGCGGATTTGCGCTCTGAGGGTGGTATTCTGGACAAAGGGGGGAATCTTCTGGACCGCACCAATCAGGCAGTGAGCGGTCTGGATGGCATGGCTGCAAGCGTCAAAACCGAGCTGAACGCCACCTTGGATAAGGTCGATCTGCTTACCGGGAATATCAACCGGGTAGTCGAGGAGAACGATAGCGGCATCAGAGGAGTCATTGCCGGAGCTCCTGCCACGCTTGGTAATGTCAATACTACTCTGGATAGCTTGCAAGAGCTTTCCGGCCGGCTTTCGCAGACTCTTTCTTCCATCCAGTCGGGAAGTGGAACCGCAGCCCGTCTGATCAACGATGAACAGCTTTACCGGCGCATGCTGGAATCTATCGAGCGCCTGGATGCTCTGATTGCAGACGTTCAGGCCAATCCCCGTAAATACATCAAGTTCAGTCTCTTTTAGGTATGAATATGAAAAGAATATATCTGCTGCTTGCACTGCTCATCAGCCTGGGGCTCCTGCAGGGCTATAGCTTTGGTCAGAATAAGGTCAATAGCCAACAGACCGATTGGGCTTATATCGAGACCATGCACTTCGATATCTACTATCCCTCCGATCAGCAGGATTTTGGCAAGCTGGCGGCTTTGATGGCCGAAGACCGTTACTACTACATCAAAAGCGTGCTCAAGTATCCCATCACCACCCGGATACCGGTGATCTTCTATAAATCCAAGAACGAGTTTCAAACCACCAATGTGATCTACCCGCTGCTATCCGAGGGAGTGGGTGGCTTTACCGAAAGCCTCCGGAACCGTGTGGTGGTGCCTTTTGAGGGCAGTTATGCTGCTTTGGAGGAACTGCTCACTCATGAGCTTACTCACGCTTATCTGAATGCTTTGGATAACCGCCTGGCCAGCACTTTCCGTTCTCTGAGACCTACTTCCTTCCCCTTCTGGTTCTCGGAAGGCTTGCCGGAGTATCTTTCCGTGGGAGGAGAGGACGATTACAACAACATGTTCATCCTGGACATGGTGGTAAACGATAACCTTCCCAGCTTGGAAAACATCTACGGATACCTGGCTTACAGGCTGGGAGAATCCTTCCTGACCTATCTGGGCAAGACTTATGGCTCGGACAAGGTGAGTGAATTCTTCTATTCCACCCGCTCTTTGGGAGATCTGAACAGCGCCAGCAACAGCGTCTTTGGCATGGAGTTTGAGGAACTGGAATCCCGCTGGAAATACCAGCTCAAGAGGGATTACTTCCCCGTGATAAATACCCACGGCATACCTTCGGAACTCTATGAACAGGTAACCGATGACAGCGAGGATGGTTCCTATTTCAACCAGGCTCCCCGTTACAGTCCGGATGGTTCCCGCTATGTCTATTTCTCCAATCAGGGAGCGCGTTATTCCATCTGGATGGCAGGCTCTCAGGGCTTTGCCGAGCCAAAGAAGATTATCACCGGAGAAGCCACCGGGGCTATGGAGGAGTTCTATTACTTCCGCTCAAACCTGAGCTGGTTCCCGGATAACCGCCGGATAGCCTTTGTAGCCAAAACCTCTGATGGAGACCGCATACACATCGTGGATGTGGATATGGAGAGAATAGAACGTTCCATCAGTATCCCTCAGCTATCTGCCATCTTTGAAATAGATATCTCTCCCGATGGAAGCAGGATCGCTCTGGCAGGACAGGCAGGATTGCAGACGGATCTCTTTATCTATGAGCTTGAGACAGGCTTCACGTCCCGGCTCACCAACGATCTTTACAACGACCTTCAACCACGCTTCTCTCCCGATGGCAGCAAGCTGGCTTACTCCTCCGAACGCAGAGGAACGGCTGTTGTAAAAGGCTACTTTGATGGCATGAACAAGAATATCTTCAGCCTTGAGCTGGCCACCGGGGTGATCAGACAACAAACCTTTGAGGTTGATAACTGCATCAAACCCTTCTGGGATGCCTCCGGCACCAAGATCATCTATATCTCAGACAGGGATGGCATCAGCAACCTGCAAGCCATAGACCTACAGACATCCCGCGTTGCCAAGCTCAGCTCCACGCTGGCGGGGATCGACAGTGCTGATCTCTCCGAGGAAACAGGCAGCATTGTGCTTTCCATCTACTTCAATGGTGCCTGGAACATCTTTACCGGAGAGAATCCACTGCCCGAGAGCAGCTTCGAAAGCTACAGACCGTCCCAGGCTCCTGCTCAGACAGACAACCTGCTTAGCGCCATTCCCTGGCAAAGCCTGGAAAACTACGGACGCAGGGAGCGTCGGATCATACCCCGTCCCAAACCCAGCCAGGTTAGGGATTTGCGCCGTCCGTTCTTCGGAGAGCTGGAATATCCCCCAGAAGACTCTCTGCAGGCAGTTATTGACTACGAGTGGGATAGACGTCCCACCAGCCCCGGAGAAGTGGTTCCCAGCTCCAAAGCCTACCGCACCAAGTTCCATCTGGATAGCCTCTGGGGTGGCTTTGCCTATGGTTCCGGTGCCGGGGCTTATGGAAACCTGGAGCTTGCCTTCAGCGACCTGATGGGTGACCACGGTATCGGCCTGAACCTGGGTATTTCCGGTAAGATAGAGAATTCCAACATTCTGCTGACTTACCTCTATCTCAAGAAACGTGCCGACTATGGAGTAGGTATCTACAACCTCTTTGACCAGAACTATTACCGCAGCTTCAACGACAACCCGGAGCCGGATTACTTCCGCACCAGACAAAGAGAGACAGGCTTGTATCTGCTGGTGCGTTATCCCTTCAACCGCTTTTGGCGCATAGACCTGGAACAAAGGCTCTACCAATGGGAGTACCATCAGGATTCCTGGGAATGGGACAGTACTTGGACGGAAGGCGAATGGATCAACGACACTTATCCCCTGAATAATCCCTGGGAGCCCATCAGCAGCTTCACCTATTCTCCCGGACTCAGTGTTGTTCACGACAATACCATATACGGTTCCACCGGCCCTATGGTGGGATGGCGGGGTTACTACAACATCCGCAAAAGCTTTGCCGGTGAGGATATGGATTTCCTCACGAACTACCTGGATCTGCGCAGCTACAATCTCTTCAGCCGACGTTATGCCTGGGCAAACCGTTTGATAGCCGGAATCAGCACTGGAGGTAATCCTCAGAGATTCGACCTGGGCGGATACTACGGCGTGAGAGCCTATGACGGCGATCTTTCCGGAGAGAAGAAGTTGATGCTTAGCAGTGAGCTGCGTTTCCCCTTCTTTGACAACCTGGCCATGGCCTTCCCGCTACCTATCACGCTTAGTGGCCTCAGAGGAGCTTTCTTCACCGATCTGGGAGGCGTGTGGGATAAGAACAGCAGCTTCCGTGGCATGCGAAACGGCAAGCTGGAAGACATCAAGCTGGGCTACGGCTTTGGTCCCCGGCTCAACTTGGGCTACTTCGTGCTCAAGTTTGACGTTACTTGGCTTACGAACCTATCCAGGATATCCAAGCCATCCTATTACCTCAGCTTAACAGAAGATTTCTAGACAAAAGAATATAGAGGAGTAATCATGAAAATTGATGTTACCCGCAAATTGCCGGATCGCATGGACTGCATAATAGTCCTGCAAAAACCCGGCACCAAGGCTTCCGAGATTGGATATTTACCCAAATCCATCGCTGAATCCATCGAAAGTTACATTAGCACCGAAGAATACGATTGGGCTTATGGCACCATGAAAAACTTCCATCACCAGTGTTCCGGACACAACAGCAAGATCATCCTTCTGGGCACGGGAGAGGAAGCAGAACTCACTGCCAACAAGCTTCGCAACCTCATGGCGACCGGTTTTCGCCAAGCCAAGAAGATCAAGGCTTCACAAGTCTTCTTCTTCATCGGTTACAAGCTTCCGATTGGTGATGTGATGCTGGGACATCTGGTGGCCGAAGCTGCTCTCTTAAGCTCCTACAAGTTCAATAAATACCTCTCAGAGCCGGATGACCACCGCATCGAGAGCATCCACCTGGCTTTGAACGATCCCAATACCCGCCAGATTAACCGCGGAATTCTGGAAGGCAGAATCTACGCCGAAGCCACCATTCTGGCACGTGATCTGGTGAACGAGCCTGCCAACGTTCTCACTCCTGAAGCCTTGGCTGAAGCTGCCAAGAAAGCCGCTTTGCAGTATGGTTTCAATATCGACGTGATCTCCTATGACAAGCTCAAACGCATCAAGATGGATGCCTTCCTGGCTGTGGCACGGGGTTCCAAACACGAGCCCAAGCTCATCATCATGCGCTACAACGGTCTCAGCGAGAAGAAGCAGGAGATCATCGGCCTGGTGGGCAAAGGCCTTACCTACGACAGTGGCGGCTACTGCATCAAAACCCCTCAGGGTATGGTGAATATGAAGAACGATATGGGCGGCTCTGCTGCCGTGATCGGAGCTATGTCTGCCATTGCAGCCCTGAAGCTGAAGGTAAACGTCGTAGCCATCGTGGCTGCCTGTGAGAATATGATTTCCGGGGACGCCTATCGGGCGGGAGATATCGTTCGCAGCTTCAGTGGAAAGACCATTGAAGTGATCAATACCGATGCCGAAGGTCGCCTCACGCTTGCCGATGCCATTCACTACGCTTTGGATCGCGAGAAAGTGAATCGTGTGCTGGATATTGCCACTCTCACCGGTGCTGCAGTTGGTGCCTTGGGCAATCAGATTACTGCTGTGATGACCAATGACGAAGCCTGGCTGGCACAGCTTCAGGAAGCGACAGATTTCAGCGGCGAACTGATCTGGCAGATGCCTACCCACGATGAATATAAGGAAATGATCAAGAGCGAGATAGCTGATCTGAAGAATGTGGGTGGGCCCATGGCCGGCTGCATCACAGCAGGTCTCTTCCTCAAAGAATTTGTCCAATCCAAACCCTGGATCCACATGGATATCGCCGGAACGGCTCTGAAAGAGAAAGAATCCGGCCTCTATTCCTATGGTGGCACCGGGGTCGGCGTTCGCACCCTGGTTACCCTGATCAAAGGTATGGAATAAAAGATATGGCAGCAAGTCCATCGCGGCATACATGGCGATGGACTTGCCCCTAAGCTCAGTAACTGGAAGATCCCAGAGACCCCAACTCAATAAGACATGCTAAACAAACGAGAATCACCATGAAGACAAATAAACTAATCCTTGGCTTGACCTTAGCCCTCATCCTGCTCCTGGGGCTAAGCTCCTGTAAAACCAAATCTGCAACCCCGGAGGAGAAGCCTCTGGTGCTGGCCAGCATCCATCCCTACGAAATGCTGCTTTCAGCGTTGCTAAGCCCCGAATACGAAGTGCGCAGCATTATCCCCACTGGAGCTTCACCGCATACCTGGAGTCCCAATCCCTCCGATCTGGTAGATATGGGAAAAGCCAGTCTGATCCTGATCAACGGCCTGGGCTTGGAAAACTCCATCAAGAGCGGTTTGGAACGCCATACAGACAAGACCCTTAGAGTGGAAGACCTCCTGGCCATAGATGCCTATGAAAACGACCATCCGGAAGGTGAAGAACCACAGATGGAAGACGAGCACGAACACCTCGGCCCGGATCCCCATATCTGGGTTTCTTCCAACAATATGATCGCTTTGGTCAAGACACTGGAGCCCGAGCTAAAAACCAAATTCCCTCAGCTTGCCGATAGCATTGCAGCACGTTCCACCCGCCTGGTTGCCTCTCTGGAAGCCGCCCGGGATAAAATCTATGCCGAAGCCGCAGCCTTCGAAGGCAAAGGCATCATTACCTATCACAACAGCTTCAGCCTGTTCCTGATGGAAAACGGATTGCAGGTGATCGCCACGGTGCAAAGTTCCCCCGGCACAGAACCCAGTGCCCGCGAGATGACGGAACTGGGACGCATCATCCGTGCCTACAAGCTCAAAGCGATCTACGTGGAGCCCCAGATGAGCCGCCGATCCGCAGAAGTCCTGGCCTCCGAATTCGGCCTGCAGATTCTCAGCCTCGATCCCCTGGCCAGCAGCGCTGAGATGAAGTCCTTGCCGGAGTTCTATCTGCAAAACTGGACTGCCATCAAACAAGGCTTGGAATAGACTCTACCTTGATAGAAATCACAGATCTAAACTACAACCTGGGCAACAAGAGTATCCTGCAGGATATCAACCTGCACATCACTCCGGGTGAGTTTGTGGCGATAATCGGCCCCAACGGCGCTGGGAAATCCACCCTGATCAAACTGCTGATCGGGCTGCTGGACTTGCAGAGCGGTCAGATCCGCATCGAAGGTCTGCCGCATCAGGAATGGCTGCACCGTCACGGCTTTGGCTATCTTCCCCAAAGAGAGGAATACGACCGCAGCTTTCCCGCCACAGCACTGGATATCGTGTTGCTGGGAAGGGTGGGGCACAGCCGTCCCGGTCTGCGGTTTAGCTCTCGAGACCGCGCTCTGGCTCTGGAGGCGATGCGCGATACAGGCGTCGAAGCTCTGGCAAAACGCCGGATTGGTGCTCTTTCGGGAGGAGAATTCCAGAGAGTGCTTCTGGCACGGGCTATCTGTACAGGCTCCTCCATTCTTATTCTGGATGAACCGGAGGCTAGTATCGACCGTCCGGGCGTAGAATCCTTCTTTGAGCTTCTGGCCAAGCTCAACAAAGCCGGCAAGACCATCATCACCATCTCCCACGATCTGCATACGCTCTCAAACTATTGCAGCTTCCTGGTTTGCCTGAATCGCAATCTGCACTGCCATACCAGAACAGAACTCCTGCAGGCGGAGCACATCAGCAAGACCTTTGGCGAAGCCGTTCATCTGATCGAGAAGGGGTACTAGCGATGCCGATCTATGGATTCATGATCTCTGCTGTGCTTTCTGCACTGCTTTCCGGCTTGAGCCTATCCCTGTTTTCGCCTTATGTCACGCTGCGCCGTATCTCCTACATGGGAGAAGCCCTCTCACATATAGCCTTTGCCGGGATTGCCCTGGCTCTGCTCACCGGTTGGAACATGCCCTTTGTGACGTTGGCGTTTGTGATTCTGATCGCACTGCTGATCGGTTATCTGGCGGAGAAACGCAAGCTGGACGAGAGCAATTCCATCACTATATTCCTCTCTGTGTCTATGGCCTTGGGTATAGTGCTGATCTCCTTGAGAAAGAGCTATAGCTTCGATCTGGCCAGCTATCTCTTTGGTAATGTTCTTTTGGTGAAGAGCTCCGATCTCTGGGCTCTGGGCATCTTGAGTCTGGTCGATCTGGGCTTCATTCTCTTCTTCTTCAAGGAACTCTTTTATCTCACCTACAATTCTGAGGTTGCCAAGGTCTTCCGGGTGAGAACCGCAATGCTGAACCGACTGTTTCTGGCGCTTCTGGCAGCCAATATCGTGCTTAATCTGAAGACTGCAGGCATCATTCTGGTTTCGGCTCAATTGATCCTCCCTGCAGCCACGGCGGCCAATCTCAGCAAGCGTTTTGCCCCGCTGCTGATGATCTGCGTGCTGGTGGCCAGTGTATCTTCCCTGGGAGGCTTTATCCTCTCCTGGAGCTTCAATCTGCCCACCGGAGCCAGCATAGTCCTCTTTGAATTCCTGCTCTATCTGCTCAGTCTGCTGCTGGGTGCCGCCAGGGAGACAGGAAAGAGGAGGGTGAAGAGTTAGGTGCAAGAGGTTAAAAGCTAGTAGTTAATCGCTTTGCGCTTCGCGGGATGAGAACGGTGGTAGAGCCGGGCTTCTTTTTGTATAAAACAGAGGGAAAGAGTAAAAGAGAGTTATTGACGAGGAGAGAGGAGTAAAGGAGCTCTATGGAGTTCAATCCGGCTATATAAGCTACACACATACAATAGACTATACAGCCGGATTGGACTACAAACAGTGGAGGCGATAGCATCGGAAAAAGACCTCCGCTTCGCCTCGTACTGGCTGAAGTCCATTGCGGCAACTAGCTGAGAGATATACGTTAAGCCAGGATAGCCGCAATGAACTCCAACCGATTCAGTGCATGTCTCCTCGTTACCCCGTCACTCCCCAATACGTCCCCGACTCTTCGCCGAGTCTTGGCCGACTCTTCCCGAACACTTTGCTCGGGAAGAGTCCTGCAAGACACGGCGAAGAGTCGGCAGCTTATGGGACACAAATTCCTTTGACAAGAATGCAAATCAAATAAACTGGGTAGAGGAGAAAAAATGCTGCGACAGATAAAAGTACTCTTGGTTTTACTGCTGGCTTTGTTGTCCGTTGCTGTTTTGAATGCTACCACTCACCGCCCGGGTTGCATCATAGGCAAGATCGTGGATGAAGACGGTATGAGCATGCAATGGGTCAATGTCTCCTGTTGGAGGCAAGAAAACCAGTTAGAAAGAACCTTAACCGACGCCAGAGGCGAATTCCGTTTCAGCCTGCCTCCAGGTGACTATCGCTTGGAGTGCAATACTATTGGATATCAATCTGTTGACTCTCTCTCTGTGGTTGTTGCTGCGGGAGAAACCTTGTGGGTGCAGTCCATTCGTATGAGCCAGGTAGGTTGGGTGGATGGGCTAGTGGTTATAGGACCCATAGGTAAACTAATTCTGAGGATCAAGGATAGATCCGGTTCTCCTCTGGACAGCGTTCGCGTATCATGCACGAGTACCAGCGGTGTTGAAAGAACTGGTATCACGAACCTGGATGGTATGATTCGTTTCAATCCTCTCACAGCAGGAGACTACAGCCTACGTTGCGAACGATATGGATATCTACCCCTTGAGGGCAGAGTTGTCCACATCCAACCCGGCAGTACGACACATATGCCTCTCTATATGATCCGTGATCAGGGCATGGGCTGGATATACGGTGTGGTGAAAGACAGCACCGGCGCAGGCCTCCAGTATGTTAACGTGTCCTGCATACTTGGAGATAGGAGAATCACTGGTACTCAAACTGACGCTGACGGTGTATTCCATATGCGTGCCCCAGAAGGGAGCTTAATGCTGCGCTTCATGCTCATAGGATATGAGGATAAGGATTCCATATTCGTGGATGTGGTAACTGGGGAGACGATTCTCCTTAGTCCGATAACGCTTAAAAAAAATCCACACGTGATTATTATGCACACCATACCAGTGTGTGAGCCCCAGGGAGATATCTATATGGAGTTTCAAGATCAGTTGCGATGATGGTGATCCGACTGTATAAAAACTCCTTGATACCCTCTACTCCAGACCTCTCCTCCCGCTCCATAAGGTTTTTTTAGTTGACAGGTTATCACTCTCAAGGGAGTATAGATTCATAAACGAGAAGGGAGACTTCAGATGAAGAGATATTTCCTCTTTGCTTTGATCCTGTTGATCAGCATTGGTGCCTTTGCAGAACGCAAGGCCTTGATAATTGGTAACTTCAATTATCCCGGGCAAGCGCTCACTGCGCCTGCGAACGACGTTTCGGATATGGAAAATGCCTTGGGGCAGTGGGGTTTCACTGTGCTCAAAGAGCAAAACCTCGATCTCAACGGCATGACTGCCACGATAGACTTCTTTGTTTCGAGCCTGACCTCTGAAGACGAAGCCTTTTTCTATTACAGTGGGCACGGTGTTCACGAAAACGGAATAAACTATCTGGTTCCTGCCGGCGTGAATATGAACGACCGTCAGGTCTATGCCGGAACTGCCTATAGCGTTCGTCGTTTGGCGGAGCTCATGGCACGTGCCAAATCCACGGTTATCTTCCTGGAAGCCAGCCGTAGCGTGGGTGGAAGCCCCAAATACTTCCAGTTTACCCGGGATTGCCAGCCCAATCAAGCCATCGTGATGTCTGCCCGTCCTTACTCGGTGGTGGCAGATTCCAATCCTCAAAGAAGTGCCTTCACACAGGCTTTTATTCAGAAGTTCAATCAGAGTGAGGATCCCTTCAACGAGACCATGCCGGTGCTTCTGCGTGAGTTTCGTGCCACCGGCAATACCCGCCAGATTCCCTGGTATTCCGGTCCCATCAATAGAGAGCTGTATTTTAACCTGAACAGTGCCAGATGGCGCTTTCGGATGAATTTGCATGATATCGAGGGAGGAGGAAGTCTGTCTTGGTAAAACCCCGGGCTCTTATCGATCTGGGAAGCAATTCCATCAAATGCCTGATCTACGAGCCGGAAAACCGGACTGTTCTGCTGCAATATGTGAAGGTCGGGGCTTTGGCAGAAGGCAGAACCGCAGATCTCAGCTTGCATCCCGGATCCATCAATAGAAATCTGGATATCCTGCAGGAAATGCTTCACAAAGCCGGTAAACACGGATGCCAGAGAATAGATGTTTATGCCACTGCCGCATTACGTCAGGCACCCAATGCAGAGTCTTTCCGTTCCTCCTTCCGGGAGCGTACCGGCATAGAGATTCAAATGCTAAGCCCCAGAGAGGAAGCGGAACTTTCTTATGAGGCAGCCGCGGAGTATTTGAAGGGTAAGAAGGGCGCAGTTTTTGATATTGGCGGTGCCAGCATGGAGATATGTGAAGGGTTGGGCAAGCGCTTTAATGATTCCATCTGCCTGGATTTGGGTGCTCTGGCTCTGAGCGAACGCTTTATTAGTGGATATCCCTGTCCTGAACAAGAGTACCTGGCATTGAGCGAGTATCTGGACAGACGTCTGATGGAAGCCGAGGCTTTGAGGAATGCTGAAGTCTTGGTGGGTGTGGGCGGAACGGTCTCCACTCTGGCAGCTTTGATGCTCGGAATCTATGATGCAGCCGGCTTGGAAGCCTTTATAATGAAGAAAGAACTGATGGAAGCATGGCTGGATAAGCTCAAACAGCTCAGTCTGGATGAGATAGCAGCTCTGCCTGGGATGCAGGAAGGGCGCCAGAAGAGCATCCTGGCAGGAACTGTGCTGTGCCAGAGCTTACTCCGGTATTCCGGACTGGGCGAATTCAAGGTCTGTACCAGAGGTTGGAGGCACGCTCTCATCTACCGCCTGTCACAAACATAATACTTGACGCCTAAGGGCTTTGGGGGCCTTGGTTCTGTAAGAAATAAAAGGGGGAATCCACAAATGCGTAAGATTTTCATTGCCGGTAATTGGAAGATGAACAAGGCTTTGAACGAAGTTGAGTCCTTCTGCCACGATCTATTGGGCTATGCTGCCGGTCACTCTTGCGAAAGCGTCAGAATGATCCTGGCTCCTGCCTTTCCTTTCCTGAAAATTAGCTGTCAGCTTCTGGAAGCTCAGCCTGTGAGCGTTTCCGCCCAGGATGTTTCCGCTTTTGCTGAAGGAGCATACACAGGTGAAGTCTCTGCCTCGATGCTGAGTTCTCTGGGCTTGCAGTACTGCATTATCGGGCATTCAGAGCGCCGGCAGTATCACAACGAGAATGATGCTTTGATTCGTGAGAAGCAGATGATTCTGCGTGAACATGGCATTCTTCCCATCCTTTGCATTGGAGAAAGCTTGGAGGAAAGGGATCAGGGAATCACGGATACGATTCTGCTCTCTCAGCTCAGTGGCTCATTCAAGAATGTTCCGCTGGAGACAGGGCTGGAAGTGATTGTAGCCTACGAACCCGTCTGGGCTATCGGCACAGGACGCACCGCCACTCCTCAGCAGGCCGAAGAAGCTCATGCGTTGATTCGTAAATGGTTTGCCCGAAACTATTCAGATCGGGTGGCAGAGCAAATCCACATCCTCTATGGAGGGAGTGTAAAGCCGGATAATATCGCCGAATTGCTGGCTCAGCCGGATATCGATGGTGGCCTGATAGGTGGAGCTTCTCTGAAAGTGGATAGCTTTGTGGAGATGACAAGGGCAGCCGTGGAAATTTATAAGACAAGGAAATAGAAGATGCTGGATATGAAGTTTATCCGCGCCAATACCGAGCTGGTACGTGCGGCAATTATAAACAAGAATGAGAAAGCCAATCTGGATGTGATTCTGGAGCTGGACGAGCAGCGTCGTAAGCTGCAATTTGATTTTGATACTTTGAAGAGCAAGCAGAACGCCGTTTCCGGCGAGATAGCAAAACGCAAGAAGTTAGGCGAGGATGCTGCCGATCTGATCGCTCAGATGGGTAGTGTGGCAGAAGAGATCAAACAGATTTCTGCCGACTTAAGCACCTGCAACAACGATCTGGAAAAAGCCCTGCTCACAGTTCCCAATATCCCCTTCGAGTCCGTTCCGGTCGGCAGGGATGAATCTGCCAATCGCATTATCCGTGACTGGGGGAAGAAACCTGATTTCAGCTTTGAACCGCTCGATCATCTCAGTATTGCCGAAAAGAACGGCCTTCTGGATCTGGCTCGCGGAGCTAAGATCAGCGGTAGTGGCTTCCCGGTTTACACTGCAGAGGGAGCCAGAATCGAACGCTGCCTGATCAATTATATGCTGGAATATCATAGGCAGAAGCATGGATACACGGAAATGGGCGTTCCCATTCTGGTGAACCGTCCCACCATGACCGGCACCGGTCAGCTTCCCAAGCTGGAAAACGATATGTATCACGTGGATGAGGATGATCTTTTCCTGATTCCCACGGCTGAAGTGCCGGTTACGAACCTGCATTCGGGAGAAGTGCTCTCTCTTACTAGTTTACCGATTAAATATGTGGCCTACACTCCTTGCTTCCGCCGTGAAGCCGGTTCTTATGGTAAAGATACCCGCGGTCTGCAGCGCTTGCATCAATTCAATAAAGTGGAGATGGTGCGCTTTGTAGAGCCGGAGACGTCCTACAACGCTCTGGAAGAGATGCTGCACGATGCCGAGGATATTCTGCAGGCTTTTGGTTTGCATTACCGCGTGGTGGAGCTTTGCACCGGTGATCTCAGCTTCGCCTCTGCCAAGACCTACGATCTGGAGGTTTGGGCACCCGGAACAGGACGCTATCTGGAAGTGAGCTCTGTGAGTAATTTTGAGAGCTTCCAGGCTCGCAGATCCGGGATCCGTTATAAGGATGCTGAGGGCAAGATGCAGTTTGTGCATACCCTCAATGGCTCCGGCCTGGCCACTCCGCGTCTGATGATTGCTATCCTGGAGACCTATCAGCAGGCCGATGGCACACTTGGCATTCCCTCTGTTCTCAAACCCTGGCTGGAGCTGAAGATCTAGCTCTTGAGCTTGTCCTACTATATAAAAAGAGAACCGCAGAGCCTAAACTCTGCGGTTCTTCTTTATAGTTACCCGATGGGCTGGGAATTAATACATTCCGCCCATGCCGGGGTTAGGCATCGGAGCAGGTGGCTCCAGCTCTTTGATATCAGTGACGATGCACTCGGTGGTGAGGAAAAGTCCGGCAATGGATGTGGCGTTCTGCACTGCACTGCGCACAACCTTGGCAGGATCGATCACGCCGGCCTTGAAGAGGTCTTCATAGATATTCTTGGCGGCATTGTATCCCATGTGGACATCTTTGTAGGCTTTGAGCTTCTCAACCACGACAGCACCTTCTTCTCCAGCGTTGAAAGCGATCTGGAAAGCAGGGCGTTCCAGGGCTTTACTAAGGATTTCAACGGCCATCTTCTCTTCGTGAGAAAGGTCCTTCATCTTCTTCAGAGCTTTGGCTGCATGGATCAGAGTGACACCGCCGCCGGGAACGATTCCCTCTTCGACGGCTGCACGGGTGGCATGCAG
>JAKPXC010000141.1 GCA_029567705.1 Candidatus Cloacimonadota bacterium | reverse complement strand
TAGAAGATTCCATTGGCAGCAATAGCTTCCTTGGAACGGAACTCCGCTGTGGTAAGCTGGGTATCATTCCACTTCACGGTTAGTTTCATCCGGAAGATATAGCTTTCGGAAGTGTTGTTTTGGATGGTAAGAGTCGTCAGTACCGGCTGACTCTCCGGTGAAGTGGGGTCAAAGCTGGCAGTATTAAAGCTATTGACTTGGATGGTGGACGGGTTGAAGCTTGCCGTCATCGCACCTGCCTGCCCCATCAGTGGCAGAGCCGCAATCAATAGCAATATAAGCATTATAAACGATGTTCTCATTGTAACCTCCATGAAAACTTAGCTATTTGCAGATAATATAATCGTTTGAAGCAAGTCGCCAAAACTCATCCCGGCAGCTCGGGCTGCCATGGGAGTAAGGCTGAGTGAAGTCATGCCGGGTAAAGTGTTTACTTCCAGGAACCATACCTTGTTCCCATCATAACGGAAGTCTATCCTGGCATAATGACGCAAATCCATGATCTGCCAGATCCGTTCCGCATAGAGTTGCAGCAGTTCAGACACCGCCTCCGGAAGTTCTGCCGGAGCTATATACTGCGTCTTACCCCGGGTATATTTGTTTTTATAGTCATACCATCCCTCGAGTGGTTTTATCTCCACCACTGGCATGGCTTTGCCATCGATCACAGTTACCGTAAGTTCCGCTCCCGGAATGTATTGTTCCAAGAGCACCTGCGGGCAATATTGAAAAGCTTCTTCCACCGCCGGTTTCAGAGCTTCAATAGTGGTAACCAGAGAAATCCCCACGCTGGAGCCTGCATCCACGGGCTTAACTATCAGTGGAAGCGTGAGCCGCTCTATAAAGCCCTGGTAATCAGCAGGATCATTATAATCTGATAGCATGTCGTAACGCATCAGGATGCTATCCGGCACAGGTATTCCTTCCTTGTCCACCAACAATTTGGAGACATACTTATCCATGGCAATCATACAGGCTTTGCTACCGGAACCTGTGAAGCGCCAGCCGGCCATTTCCAAGACTGCCTGAAGCTCTCCGTTTTCTCCGCTGCCGCCATGCAGGACGTTAAAGATCAAAGCGGGATCATGCTCCGCAATGGCAGCAAGCAGTTCCCGCAGTTTGGGATAATCCGCAGGATCCAATGTCGCACAGTTATAGCCCAGCCTTCCCAATTCTCCGGTAACCGCTTGAGCGCTCACCAGAGAAACATCACGTTCCGGGGAATTGCCTCCCCGCAAAACTAAAATCTTCTCCATATAACCTCAATACCCGGCTCAGATTATCTTTGAGCCATATTCTATCTGATAAAAAACCGCCAGTTTCAAGCCCAGTGCAGCTTTGAAGCGAGCTACATCGGCGATATTAGCGCCACACATATCTACCTTATCATACACTTTTAGGAGCTCATCCAACGCTCGAGCCGTGTGCCAGGAGCTCACTCCCTTGGCCATCTCCTCCGGCTTGGAAGCTCTGTAAAGGGCATAAGCCGTTCCTTCGCCTTTGCCCAGATATATCTCGGAGCTCACAATCTCGTTCTCCAGGCTCACATTGTGCTGATGCAAGATTCCCTGCTCATGCAAAGCCCGGCAAAAAGACTCCATCTTATCCTGCGGCAAACTGAGCTTTCGTTCCTTGCGTTTGTGCATCTGATGATACAGAGCCAGAAACGCCTCCAGGTTAAACTGCCCGTCAAACTGATAGGGTATCTCCCAGGCAGATTTGAGCTTACGTTTCTCGTTGCGGATGGGATCGAGGGTGTCACCACGTCTATGAACAAAGGTGTAATAGGGCCGAGCATTCATCCCAGACCACAGAAAGCCCCGCACATCCGAATTGGCAGGATAAAGCTTGATCCTCAGGCGTCTATAACTCTTTTTCAGATATCCGGCAATGGCTTCCATAATACTCAATTCCCGCAGCAAACGGCTGGGTTCATGCCCGGATGCATTGAAGAACTCCAGAGGCTGATAATAAGCCGTCACAGGTTCCACCAAATACTTGATCCCCATGCGGCTGCGTTCATAGAGAGGAAGAGTGGCCACCAGTTCTTCACCCTTATGACAGGTGAGCAACCAAGCCTTCAGATTGTGAGTGAGGGCAACAGACTTCAGAAATCCGGGTTCAGACCACGGTTCCCGGTTTACCCCTTCCCGTATGTTTGCCGGCTCTTCGAGCCTGATCTCGAATTCCATTTAATGAAGATACTTTTGTACTGTATTGATCAGTTCCATCAGTTGAAATGGTTTTATGATGTAATCCGAAGCGCCTTCCACCATGGATTTGTAAGCCGAGTCTATTGTGGGATACCCAGTCATTATGAGGCAAAATATCTGCGTGTCTTCGGCCAGCACTCTATGCATCAGTTCAATCCCATTCATGCCAGGCATCACGAGATCGATAATGGCCAATTGATATTTGCCCGGGCTAAACTTTGCCCACCCTTGTTCTCCATCCTCGGCCAAGTCCACTTCATAGCCAAAATTGGACAGATGTTCCCCAATCACTTCTCTTAAAAGACGATCATCATCAACCAGAAGTATTCGAGAACTCATCAGAACCTCACATCGTTATTTATTACATAACTAATGGACTTTGCTCTCAAGTCAACCTTTTTTTCCAAATTTCTGCCGATTCCCCGCTATTTTCTAGGTTCGTTGGTTAAAAGATCTCAGGCAGGAATTTGCCAAAGATACTGCTATCACAAAGATAATCCCAATTCCTACCATCACCGGAAGCTCCACCATCTTGCCTTCTTTGAGCATAAAGACCATCTTGGTCAGCAAAGCCAGCATCTGCATGGACAGGAAAACCAGGAAGATCGGGCTGAAGAGATAACCCCAGATGCTTTTCTTCAGAAACAGCAAGCCTGTCACAAAACAGAAAGGCAGGAAATAGGCCAGGTCTATCCCCTGAACGACCAAGGTGGTAAAATGATACAACTCCTTGGGATAAGAGCCGTGGAGCAGCGGGGGAATAATCACTTTCAGCCACATGGATGCCGTGAGTACAGCAGTGATCATCAAAAACCAACCCACTGTCTGCCGGGGCATTCTGCTCATGGCTGCAAGCTTGGCTTTCTTGGGCGATATATGCACCACAACAATCAGAAAATCCCACATACTCAAACCAGCCAGAATCACATAGATCAGGAAGAAATTGTTGTAGGCTGCCATATTCAGCCAAAACATATAGGTCAGAACGAAGTAAGCCAATACACCTGCCAAAAACATCTTGGCCGTAATGGTGTCCTTTTGAGCCATGATTAAAGCGCATAAAAGCAGCGGGATCCCCACAAAAAGGGTCACATAATCCTGGGCAATCCCCTGAGGAGCCACCTCATCCGGCATATCACTGTATAATCCCACCCCATAAAGAGTGACGTTTTCGCCCCTAAACGAGCGGATTTTTCTTTTTCCGGATCCACCCCAACCAAAGATTCCCACAATTACGGCCAACTCTGTCAACAACACCAAAACCAAGGCAATAGTCAATACCGACTTGTATTGGGGCATAGTTTACTCCTTTGCTTTCCCTGTTTATTGTTCCACTGCGTCACAGAATCAACAGCTATCTGTTCTTGTCAAGCAGCAATCCACATCAAACAGCAAGGGTCCGCCATTCTGATTCTCTGGTCTCAACTCCGGCACCACAGTATTGATCACTTCGTCCACTTTTGTCGCCGACTCTTCGTCGAGTCTTGGCCGACTCTTCCCGAGCAAAGTGTTCGGGAAGAGTTCTGCAAGAGTCGGTGAAGACTCGGCGACAAATGAGCGGGCTTCGAGAATTAGCTTGACGAAAATCAGCCATTCCCTGCCACTTGCGGACATTAGTAAAATTGGGATAATGAATGTCGAAACTCATCATATACGGCAGAGCTGCGCTTGCCATGCTCTTCTGGTCTGTCACCTTTGTGTGGTTCAAGGTGGTCTTCGGAGCGGGATACCGTCCTTACGAAGTCACCTTCCTACGCCTGCTCTTGGGCGTGGTGGTGCTGTTTGCCATCATCTGGCTGGGCAAAAAGCGCGAGAAGATAGAGAGAAAAGACATTCTGCACTTCATGCTGGTGGCATTTTGCGAACCTTTTGCCTATTTCATTGGGGAAGCCAATGGCCTCACCTACGTGAGTCCCACTCTGGGCTCGCTGATTATCTCGCTGATCCCGATTGTAACCGCTCTAGGAGCCTGGCTGATCCTGCGGGAACGTGTTTCTCCCCTGCTCTTTCTGGGCTTGGTGGTATCCACTGCCGGAGTGGTGTTGATGAGCTTGGGGGAAGATGATATGCGCGCCACCCTCAAAGGGATTCTCTTTCTGCTCTTGGCAGTAATGGCAGGGATGTTTTATGGCATCAGCGTGCGCAAACTTACTCTCAAATACAGCACTCTCACGATTGTCTCCATGCAAAGTCTCTTTGGCCTGATCTATTTTGCTCCATTGTTTTTCTTCCTGGATGGCAGGCACTTTTTCACCATGCAACACAATGCCCAGGCCCTGGGCACCATCGCTGCCATGAGCCTCTTCGCCACAGTGGGAGCCTTTGTGCTCTATACCGGGGTGATTCGTGAGCTGGGTGTGATCAAGAGCAATATCTTTACGAACCTGATTCCGGTTTTCACTGCCGTGCTTGCACTTATCATTCTGGGAAGCCCGATCACCGGACGTGCTATCCTGGGGCTCACGCTCACTGTTGGCGGACTCCTGCTTTCCCAAGCTCCGGATTTTGCAAAGTTAAGACTGGTGACAAAAGCCCCGGCCTAACTTGGAACGTTTCATGCTATATACTTTTGATAAATATTAGATTATTTCGTGGAGGTTTTATGCATCCTGCAAGACGGACGCTAATCCTGACAGCCATAATGCTTTTGCTCTTCGGTTTGCTGGGAGCGCAGAGCTTCCGGTTCAGCGCCAGTCCCACCGAGCTGAAGGCCGGAGACCGGGGCAAGATTTCGGTGCGTATGACGATACCGGAAGGTAAGCATCAATCCCGCAATCCATTGGACGAAGAGTATTTTAAGCTAACTGCTTCGCATCCTGATTTTGTGTTTGGCAAGACTATCTTCCCCTCCGGCTACCATGTGGTCTGGGAAGAGCAATGGGACTATACCGGCACCATCACTCTGCAATTGCCCTTCACGGTGAAAGCAAGTGCCCAGCCGGGAGCCAAAACGGTTAAAGTGGGCATAGACTATGGCTTGTGCTTGGATTCCGGACAATGTGAGCCTCCCCAACTGAAAGAGGAAAACCTGCGCCTCACGGTTCTGGCGGCCGATCCTGCTGCCACTCCCGTGGTAGAGGAAAGCCCGGTGGAGGATAGCCTGGCGGCTGTGACAGCCGTTTCGGACACCACTGCCGTGACTCCGGTGACACCCGAGGCCACCGAGGAAAATGCTTCTCCCATCAAGAAAGTCTTGTGGTACATGCTTCTGGCTTTCCTGGGTGGAATCATTATGAATTTCACTCCCTGCGTGCTTCCGGTGCTGACCATTCGTGCCATGAGCATAGTCAATCAGGCTCATGAAGACCGCAGCCAGATCTTTAAGCATTCAATGGCTTATGCAGCGGGTGTGGTGGCTTCCTTTATCGTTCTGGCTTTGGTCTTTATCGGTATGAAGCTGGCAGGGGAATCCGTGGGCTGGGGCTTCCAATTCCAGAATATTGGCTTCACGATTGCGCTGGCAGGATTGATCTTCGTCTTTGCCATGGCACTGCTGGACGTCTTTATCATCACTCCTCCCGGAATGACCGCCGCCTCCAAGGCCTCTGCCAAGAAGGGCGTGAGCGGTTCCTTCTTCGGTGGTGTTTTTGCCTTCCTGCTGGCAACTCCCTGTTCCGCTCCGCTTTTGGGCACTGCCATAGGTTTTGCCATGGGACTTTCACCCATCCTGATGCTGATTTTCTTTGCTCTGGTGGGAATCGGCCTGGCCTTCCCCTTCATCCTGATCGGGCTCACTCCCAAAGCTCTGAAGTTCATCCCCAAGCCCGGCGAATGGATGAATATCTTCAAGGAAGTGATGGCTTTTGTGCTGCTCTGGCTGGTTTGGACCATGCTGAAGAGCCTTTTGCATCTCAGTGATGGCGAGTATCTGTTGAAGGTGATCATGTTTATTCTCAGCCTGGGCTTTGCTGCCTGGCTCTATGGACGTTTTGTGCGTCCGGAACACTCCAAGGCCACCCAGTGGATCTTCAGTCTGCTCACTCTGGCTCTGGTGCTGGGCTCTGCCTTCTATTTCCTGCCCTACACTCCTGCACCTGTGGAAGCAGGCAGTGGAGAAGAAACCGGCCTGATGCGCCAGGCTCACGGCACTCCCGAAGGCTGGTATGAATTCTCCGGAGAACTAATGACCAAGCTGCTGGCCGAAGATGCACCTGTCTTCCTGGATTTTGGAGCTGCCTGGTGTAAGAACTGCCAGACCAATGAGAAGACCGTGCTCTTCACCGAAGAAATAATGACGGCTTTCAAAGCCAGGGGAGTAGTATTGGTACATGGGGATTACACCCGCAAGAACGACGAGATTCTGAAATGGATCACCGATAACGGACGTGCAGGAGTTCCCTTTTCCGCTTTGTATGTGAAGGGCAGGGAAGTGCAGATCTTCCCGGAGCTGATCACCAAGAGCATGATACTGAACGCTTTGGAAACACTGCCTGAGGTAATTAGATGAGATATATAAGTATTATTCTGATCCTGGCTGCTCTGTTTGTCGTGAGTGCCTGTGATCGCTTTGACCATGATTTTGAGACCCTGAACTTTAAGGCAGAGCTCTTCACGCCCATGCAGAATGCTATGATGCATCCGGAAGACTTGAGTACACTAATGGCGTTTTATGCCGATGACTATATGCACAACGCAGCCACCAAGGCAGACCGGGAACAATTCTTCCATTCTCTCTACACACTTTATGGAGATGAAATAGCTCTGGAACCCGTGCTGCAATCCTACAATCATCACAACCAAAGCCTCACCTGGGAACTGAGAGTTTGGGATACAACATGGGTACCGAGTCGGCTCGTTGCCGTGATTCCCTTCAACGACGAGAAAGTGATGAAAGTGGGAGACGCCTGGAAACTCTATGGCAACCGCATTGCCGATATCGAGCAGGGAGACAAACGCCGTCTGGTCTTCGAGACTTTCACCTTCACTACCTGCCCCAATTGTCCGCAGGTGGAGAACGTCCTGCACGGTCTGGCCAGCCTCTACCCCACGCAGTTCAGCTATCTGGAGTATCATTTCAATGATCCTCTGGCTATCCCAGCTACGGCACAAACATTTGGATATTATGGCTTCAGCGTGATGCCGGCCACTATCCTCAATGGTGAAAGCAAGATCATCGGCGGAGATCCAAGCCATTTGGAGCAAATACGTTCTGCTGCAGAAGCCTTGATTGGCACAAGCACAGAAATCTTCCTGGAAGATATCCAGACTACCTTTACGACCGGAACCGGTTTGGAAGGCAGCCTCAATCTGGTGACCCAGCCGGGCTTCGATCTGGCAGACCTGAACTTGCGCTTTCACCTGATTGAACGCAGTTCGGAGACCACCAATTCAACGGGTAACGCCTGCACAAACGTGGTGCTGGCCTCTGGAAAGCTGGATGTTTCGGCAGCCAACCTGGCTCAACCCATCAGCTTCAATCTACCTTTCACCGGCAGCCTTCCCAGTGATGCTGCCCTCATCATCTTTGTTCAGAGGATGCCAAGTCCCTGGGCAGACAACGCCCCGATCCTGAACGCCAGGGAAATTGACCTGGCAGGTATATAAGGAGTTTATTGTATGAAACAGCTATTATTGGTTCTTCTGGCACTCACTTTCTTCAGCCTGCTGGCAGCGGACACCATGCCGGATTTTCGGCTGCCCGATATGAATAACCAGGACGTCAACCTCAGCGATCTGCTGGGCAAGGGTCCTGTCCTGATCGATTTCTGGGCAAACTGGTGCAATCCCTGCAAACAAGCCATGCCCTATCTCAACGATCTGAAGAGCACTTATGATTCCCTCACCGTGGTGCTGATCTCCATCGATTCCGCCCGGGATATCGCACGAGCCAAGAATTATCTGCGCGGCAGAAACTATGATTTTATCGGCCTCTTTGATAGCAACCGCAGCCTGGCAGACCAGCTCAATGTGACCAATCCTCCCCATACCCTGATCCTCGACCAAGAGGGAAACATCGTTTATACCCATGTGGGTTTTGAGCCGGGACAAGAGCGGGTCTATGCCGAGAAGATCGAGGAGCTCCTGCATCACACTCCCGATGCGGAATAGACTATGAAGAAAAGCCTCTTACTTTGCACTCTTTTGCTGTTGAGTCTGGCCATTTTTGCCCAGAACACTCTGCAGACCAGCGGTATCAACGAAGCCCAGTTTATCTATCGCACCGCTCCGGACTCTCTGAATGCCTATTTCCGGGATAGTTTTGCCTTTAATATGAGCTACCGTAATCTCAGCTTCGGGTTAAAATTCATCGCCGAACTGCCCAAGTATTCCGTGAACCAGGATGAACTTATCGACGAACTGGCAGAAGAACAGCTCAGCTTGGGCTGGAAAGAGCTCTACCTGCGTTTTAACCGGGACAATCTGATGCTGCAGGCAGGCACCATGAGCGAAACCTTCGGCAGCGGCCTGCTTTTCCGTAGCTGGGAAGACATCGAGTTTGACGAAGATCATCGTCTACAAGGCCTGCTGGTGAGCTATGACAATAAGCTGAAGGTCAAGGCGCTCTATGGCGCTCTGGCCAATCCTCAGAAGGATAGTGCCTGGGATCTGGCCTATGGCACGGATTTCTATTATCCACTCACCCGGAAGCTGAATCTGGGAGCTTCGGCTCTGGCTATGCGCACCCGTAACCAAAGCGGCAGCTACAATCAGCGTGACGTCTTCGGCGTCCGCACCGGATACAGCGCTGAGTTGCTGGAAGCAAATCTGGAATATGCCTACTCCAAGTATTATGGCCTGGATGCCGGACTCTCCAGCAGCGAGGGCAGCGCTATCTATGGCAGCATCACAGCCAATCTTTACCCGGTACAGATTGGGGTAGCAGGCAAGAGTTACGACCAATTCAGCTATCGCCTGCAGGACCTGCCCATGGCAAACTATCACAGCGAACCGTTGTTGGATACCAGCTCCGGTCTGGACGAGATCGGCCTGCAGGGCTGGCTCAATTGGAACGTGGTGGAAAACCTGAGCTGGAACCTGGATTATGCCGAAGCCTGGAACTCCGATCGCGACATCTTTATGAACGATCTGCACTCCAGCTTGGATTTCAGCACAGGCGCAGTCCTCCTGGGAGCAGAATATTCCCACATCGAGAAGCATAATGAGATTGAGCGCACCTGGAACAAGGAGCTCACTCCCGCACTCAACGCCTCTTTTCCTGCCTGGGGCAGAACCCTGAGCCTTAAAGCAGAGCACAAATATCTGCGCAAGCAGAAGATGGCGACCATCGACGGCATCTATCAACCCGACTATCAAAGTCATTGGGAACCTCATCTGCAGGCAGATTACAGCCTGGGCAAATTTGCCTTCTCCGCTTCTGCCACTTCTCACTGGGCAGACATGGGAGAGCTAAGCAACAGCCGTTACTGGACCAATCTTGAGATTAAATACAACGCCTTCAGCCACACAGATCTGACCCTCTTTGTGGGTAAGGAAGCCGGCGGTAAAGTGTGCCGCAATGGCGTTTGCCGTTACGTAGCCCCCTTTGAGGGCTTGAAACTGGATCTCAGCACCCGTTTTTGAGAGCTCTGAGATCGGATAAATGGAGTAACTTATGAGAAGATTCCTGATCATACTGCTTTTGGTGCTGGCTGGCAGCCTGCTGGCAAACCCTACTTACTACCCTCTCACGTCCATTGCAGAAGGCTTCTTTGCCTCCTGGTGCGTCACCTGTCCTCAAGCCATGGCAGGTATCCAAATTCTGGATGATACTGCTCACAATGGCGAATTGATCAACCTGCGTTACTACACCACTTCCGGGGAGCTTTCCTCCCCGACTGTGGACGACCGGATTGCCCACTATGAGGTCTTTGGCGTTCCGTCCATGATCTTCAATGGTAAGATCAGGATCGATGGCGGCGGCACTGAGATCGCCAATGGCAATACCTATACCGAGGCTTACCGGCATTTCCGCTATGGCAGTTCACCGCTTAAGATGACCCTGGCCAATTGGAATCCTGCCACAGGAAGCCTCTCCGGAACGGTTCAGATGGTCTCCCCTACCCTGAGTTTGAATAATGCCGAGCTCATCTTTCTTTTGATAGAGGACGACGTTACTGCAGAAGCTACTCGGGTGGTGAGAACCGTTGTCACCAGCAACTTCAGCCTGAGCGGAGAAAACGCCCAGTATCCTTTCTCACATCAGTTCACGATCAATCCTGCCTGGAACCAGGGAAATCTCTGGGTGGCGGCTTTTGTGCAACAGGCAGATAACAGCATCCTGCAGACCGTTTCCAGCCTGAGCATGCCGGATTACAACTTCCGGATCGCGGCAGATTGGGATCCGGATAATCTGGTTGCCCCCATGAACAGCACTTTCAATTCTCCCACCATGTGGTTCTACAATCTGGGCCTGAGTGATAACTACACCATGGAGATCGTGGTGGATAGCGCTCCGGAGAACTGGTGGTTTAACTATTGCGATGAAGACGGCACCTGCCTGCCCGGTTCTGCCCAGATACCCATGAGCCTGGCTGCCGGAGAGCATAAGGGATATCACCTCAATATCATCGTGGGTGGCAGTGGCACGGCTCACTTCAAATACCGGATCATCTCACCCAATCTGGGAACCTATGAGATGCCTTTTGTGCTGCGAACCGATGACATCGTTGCCAATAGCGATCAGCTCAATACTGCTGCAACGATCAGACTGGGAAACAATTATCCCAATCCCTTCCACAGCAGCACCGGCTTCACTATCACTTCAGATAAAACCGGAGAAGATTGGATTGATATCTATAACAGCAAAGGCCAAAAAGTGGATAGCATTCCCGCCACTTTAGTGAGCGGAGAGCAATCCCTCTCCTGGCAAGCACCGCAAGGCCTGGCCTCCGGCATCTATC
>JAKPXC010000125.1 GCA_029567705.1 Candidatus Cloacimonadota bacterium | reverse complement strand
GCCAGACACATGAACGGTGGCGTTCTGGAGAGCTATTGGGATACCCAGAGCTCTGGAATGTGCACCAGTTCAGGCACCGGTGCAACCGGCAAAACTATCACCGAAATGATGCAGCAAAGCACCTTCCTGCGCTGGAATTTTGATACCCTCTGGCAGATGGGAAGCCGTGGATACCCCACTCATAGAGACCTCGCTGTTTATGCCCTGCCCCTGGCCTTGAGCACCAGTGATTTGTGGGGCTCGGGCACCCAGAGCGAACCCTATGTGATCTTGACCATAGACGAACTGAATGCGATGCGTCAGGCTCCAGGAGCATACTATCTTCTGAACAACGATATCGACCTCAGTGCCACTTGCGTGTGGAACGGAGGCAAGGGCTGGGCACCGGTGGGAGATAGCTCCGTTCCCTTTAGCGGAAGCTTCGACGGAGCTAACCATACACTCAGTCATCTGTTTATCGAAAGACCTGATGAAAACTACGCAGGTCTCTTTGGCTATATCTCCAACAGCTTCATTACGGACATCGAATTTCAGGACGCCAATCTGCACGCCAACGATCAAATCGGGGTTGTGAGCGGATATGCCGTTGATAGCCGTATCGACATGATAGGCATGCAGGGCACGCTCTCAGGAAGATATTATCTTGGCGGCATCGCCGGTACTATCCATCGCAGTATCATACAACGCAGTTGGGCGGAAATCAACCTCTGGGCGATATCCCATAATGCCGGTGGTATAGCCGGTTATGTAAACAGTGATGCCAATTTCAACAGCACCATAAGCATCTGCGAGACTACAGGAAGCATCAGAGCGCAAGAGAATGCCGGCGGCTTGGTGGGTTACCTGTCCAGAGGTGCGGTGATAAACAGCGCTTCTCATGCCTCTATCCAGGGATACTCCAATAATGGTGGAACGATTGGGACCTGCGGATGGGATTATACCAGTTCACTGGTACGAAGCTATTCTACTGGCCTAATCGTTAGCGAACCCGGTGGATACAGCAACAACGGCCTGGTGGGACGCTTCCAAAACGGTTTGGCTTACGATTGCTACTGGGATACCGATAGTTCCGGCACCTCCAACGGAGGGGCCACTAATGCCATCGGACTCAGCACCAGTGCCATGATGCAGCAGGCCAGCTATCAAAACTGGAATTTCTCCACCCTCTGGCAGATCTCCGAGGGGACAGCCTATCCAGGTTTTCTTGATATCTCCATCTACGAAGATCCTCAACCCGTAGTCCTTACCGAGCTCTTGGGATCAGGTACGCCTGAAGAGCCTTATCTGATCATGACTGCCAGCGAATTGAACGCCATCCGGCAAAACCTTGGCGCTCATTACAGAA
Source organism: Candidatus Cloacimonadota bacterium (assembly GCA_029567705.1). GTDB lineage: Bacteria > Cloacimonadota > Cloacimonadia > Cloacimonadales > Cloacimonadaceae > PHBP01. Next base: position 21,129 of record JAKPXC010000125.1, on the reverse strand, counting down.
TTCACAACGACTTGAACCTTGCCGCCACTCTGGTCTGGAACGGAGGACGAGGCTGGCAGCCGGTCGGCAGACCGGACGAGCCTTTCACCGGAACCCTTGATGGCAACGGAATGGCCATCGAAAACCTGAACATCGCAGCCCCTCTTACCAATAACGTGGGCTTCTTCGGCAAAATCACCGGAGGCAGCATCAGCAACCTGAATCTTACCGCTCTGAACCTCGTGGCCGAAGACAATGCCGGAGCTGTGGCTGGAACGGGTGCTTCCTGCCAGATCAGTAATGTCTCCGTGCAATGCCATATAACCGGCAATAATGGCATCGGAGGCCTGCTCGGTGTTGCGTCTGGAGCGACCATCCAAAACTGCTCAAGCTCAGTAAATATCCTGGGACGAAACAATTACATAGGCGGACTCCTGGGTACTGCCAACACAAATACTCTGGTATCTCAATCTTCCAGTACCGGCTTTGTGAAAGGGAACTCCCTCGTGGGCGGATTGTTGGGAGAACTGTATAACGGCAATGTTTCAGATTGCTATTCTCACGCTAATGTAACCGCCAGCACCAATCTGGGTGGTGCTGCGGGGAGAATTGGCTGGGGTGAGAGTGGACACCTGGCCCGTTGCTATTCCACCGGAGCCATCACCGTCAATCCAGGAGGATACAGCGCAGGAGGCTTGGTTGGTTCTCTCTACAACGGAACAATCTCCGCTTCCTATTGGGATATCAACTCCTCCGGCATGAGCAGCAGCAGCGGTGCCGGTGCCACCGGACTCAGCACAACCCAGATAACATATCCCGGATCTCTGGACTACTTTGACACTTGGGATTTTATGAATGTCTGGCGTCACGATTCAGGAGAACAGAATAGCGGTTATCCTCTGCTTGCCTGGCAGGAACTGCCTGTGCCGGAGGCCGTGCAAAACCTCACAATCTCTCTGGTGGGAGAGCAAATCCTTCTTCAGTGGCAAGAAGTTACCGGTGCAGCATATTACAACATCTACTCCTCTGCAGATCCCTATGCTCCTTGGGATCAGTGGACATATATCGGTCAAAGCAACGTCACGAACTTCCAAAGCTCAGGAGGCGAAAGACGTTTCTTCATGGTGAAGACCGTGGGCGGCAGATAAGCTAAAGCAGCCATTTTGCCTTCCCTGTTTATCGCCGACTCTTCGCCGAGTCTTGCAGGACTCTTCCCGAACACTTTGCTCGGGAAGAGTCGGCCAAGAGTCGGTGAAGAGTCGGCGACACATTAGGAATGAATAACCGGGGGGAGAGCCCGCTAAGCAGGTAGAACGCCGTTCTCCAGACGAAGTGGAGCGGTTATCACAAACTCCCCGAAATCGGACTGAAACAATCCATAGATATGTAGTCTGAGGTTAAAAAATACTTGGTTTTATCCACATAATGCTTATTATGTAAGGGACTTTCGTGAATAAGGTTTTCGTTTGCTCAGAGCATAAGTGTATCAATAACCAAGCTTTTCAGAGCCACGGGAGGTGGCATGGGCTTTAAGCTAAGAATCCTTTTAATAGCGCTATTGCTGTTTTCTGGCCTGAAACTGGCCTCGAGGACTGTGCGCGTGGCGGTCTATGAAAACCCTCCCAAAACTTATCTGGACGAAACCGGAGCCGGCCAGGGCATCTTCTTTGAAATCCTCCTGGAGATTGCTCAGCGGGAAGGATGGGACATTACTTACGTGCCGGGAGGCTGGGACGAATCTCTGGATCGTCTGCGCAGAGGCGAAATTGATCTGATGCCGGATATGGCATACAATGCCCAGCGGGATTTACTTTATTCTTTCCATGAAGAGCCGGTGCTGGCTTCCTGGAGCCAAATCTACTCTGCCAAAGGCCTGGGCGTCAAGGCTATCCCTGATCTGGATGGCAAGCGGATAGCAGTGTTGAAGGGTTCCGTTCAGGAAACTGCCCTGAAGGAGCTAACTGATGCTTTTGGTATAAAAGTACAGATCATTCCATATAATAGCTTTGATGATGCCTTTCTTGCCGTTAAAGGAGGCGAAGCGGAGCTGGCTGCCACCAATATGTTCTTTGGAGTTCTTGAATCCAAGAACCTGGGTTTGGAAGACACCACTATCATGTTTGAGCCCTCTTCCCTCTTTTTTGCCACCAAGAAAGGGGAAAATCTCGATCTTCTGCAGGCTATCGACCGTCAGCTCATCGAGATGAAGAAAGACCCCGATTCGCCTTATTACAAGGCAATCAAATCCTGGCAGCCGGACGATACGAAGTTCGTGATCCCCACCTGGATCAAGATTCTGGCGCTGGCACTGGGATTGGGGCTGATCTATGGCTTTGCCTCGGCTTTTCTGCTAAGGCGCCAGGTGAGGCTTCGCACCCGGGAACTGCAAGCCAGCAACCGGGAAATGGAGGGACGCATTATCCTGCGCACGGCTCAGCTTGAAGCAGCCATGCTCAAAGCTCAGGAATCGGACATGCTGAAATCGGCATTTCTGGCCACTATGTCCCACGAATTGCGGACTCCTCTGAATTCCATCATCGGCTTCACCGGGATTCTGCTGCAGGAACTGCCCGGCAAGCTCAATGACGAGCAGAAGAAGCAGCTCACCATGGTGCAAAAGAGCTCCCGGCATCTGCTCACTTTGATAAACGACGTGCTGGATATTTCCAAGATAGAGGCCGGGCAATTGGATCTGGCTCCGGAAACCTATAGCCTGAAAGAATCCATCGAAAAGCTCCACGGAATCATTCTGCCCTCGGCTGTAAACAAAGGCTTGAGCCTGGAGTATCATCTGGAGCCGGAGGATATCGAGCTCTTCACAGATAAACGGCGCGTGGAGCAGATCATCCTGAACCTTCTCAGCAATGCCGTGAAGTTCACCGATCTGGGCAAGGTCTCGCTGCTTTGCCGCAGTGAAGACGGGAAGCTGATTGTGGACGTTAAGGATAGTGGCATTGGTATCTCTCAGGAGAATATCGTCAATCTCTTTCAGCCTTTCCGGCAGATAGAATCCGGCCTCACACGCCGTTTTGAAGGCACCGGCTTGGGCTTGTCCATCTCACAGAAACTTTCAGCCCTGCTGGGCGGTAAAATAGTCGTGGAAAGCCATGAGGGGAAAGGCAGCACTTTCAGCCTCATCATTCCCATAAGATTGGAGAGACGTAAATGAAGGCAAGAATACTGATTATCGAAGATAACCCGGAGAACTTCTATCTCATGCGCTATCTTCTGGAAAGCTATGAATACGAGGTGCATGGCGCAGAAACGGGTCTTTCAGGGCTGGAGATGGCTCCCCGGCTATTGCCGGATTGCATTCTGCTGGATATTCAGCTCCCGGAAATGGATGGTTACGAGGTTGCCCGCAGCTTGCGCGCCAACCGGCTTCTGGATCATATCCCAATCATCGCAGTTACTTCCTATGCCATGCAGGGAGATAAGGAACGCGCCCTGGCCTCTGGAGCCAATGCATATATTGAGAAGCCCATCAATCCCGAACGCTTTGTGGGGGATGTGGAGCACTATATCGGAATTTTTAAGGAAAAAAGGGGAACTTTATGAGAATTATGGTAGTTGACGACCATGAAGAAAACCTCATGATGCTGCAAAGCCTGCTGGTGGGGCACGGAAACTCAGTCCGGGAAGCACACAACGGAAAAGAAGCCCTGGATCTTCTTCAACATGATGTGCCGGATCTGATCATCAGCGATATCCTGATGCCTGTGATGGATGGCTTTACACTTTGCCGTGAGATTCGCAAGGATGAGCGCTTCAAGCACGTGCCGTTTATCACCTATACGGCCACTTATACAGGAAAGAAGGATGAGGATTTTGCCCGGGAGATCGGCTCGGATGAATTCATTGTAAAACCCTGTGAGCCAGACGAACTGCTGAGGAAGATCCAGGAAGTGATGCAGCGGGTTCAGGCCGAAGGCCGAAGCACACCGGGGAGTTCTCTGGATGAGAATGAGGTGCTCAAGCTCTATAACGAACGTCTGGTGCGCAAGCTTGAGCACAAGATGCTGGAAACCGAGAAAGAGGTGGAAGCCAAGAATGAAGCTCTGAAAGCTCTGAGCCGTAGTGAAGAGATCCTCAATACTACTCAACAGATAGCCCGGATTGGTGGCTGGCAGCATGATTTGGTGAAGAATGAACTCTATTGGACGGAAGAACTCTATCGTCTGCATGGGTTGGATCAGGGGCAGGGGATAAGCCCGGAAGAGCAGATAGCAATGAGTCTGCAGTGCTATTCCCCGGAAGATCGGCTCAGGGTCATCCAAGCTTATGATGAATGCAAGAAAAGTGGCAAAGCATACTCTCTGGAGTGCGAATTCACCAGCCACAAGGGAGAGAAGATGATTGTCGCAACAGCTGGAACTGCCATTCTGAAAAACGGAGTCGTCACCCAAATATCCGGCAGCTTCCAGGATGTGACTCAGCAAAAGATAGCGGAACAGGAACAATCCAAGCTGAAGAATCAGCTCATGCAGGTGCAGAAGCTGGATTCTATTGGCAGATTGGCCGGGGGAGTGGCTCACGATTTTAACAACATCCTCACCGTGATAATGGGTTACACGGAAGAGATCATGGCCAATCTCAGGGAGTCCGATCCTGTCTATGCCGATGTGGAACAAATCAATCAAGCCGGTGCCAGAGCCTCTGCTTTGGTGCGGCAGCTTCTGGCCTTCAGCCGCAAACAAGCCGGTAACGTGTGTGAAATGCAGCTTAATTCTATCCTGTATGATATTCATAAGATGCTGCTGAGGCTTTTGGGAGAAGATATCGTGATCGAGCTGGATCTGGAAGAGAAGCTTCGCTTGATCAAGGCAGATCCCGGCCAGATTGAGCAGATCATCATCAATTTGGGCGTAAATGCCCGGGACGCCATGCCTTTAGGTGGCCATTTCTGGCTTGGCACCAGGAATATATCTGCATCCGACCTCTTCCTGAGCGCTTATCCGGATATTCCTCCCGGAGAATACGTTATGCTCAAGGCTACGGACACCGGTATTGGCATGAACAGTGAGACCCTGGAGCACATCTTTGAACCCTTCTTTACCACCAAGAAAGAGTTGCAGGGCACCGGACTGGGACTGGCGACCATCTATGGCATCGTGAACCAGTCCAATGGCTTCATCCGGGTAGAAAGTGAGCCGGGTAAAGGCACCAGCTTCTACATTATCTTCCCGGCGGTTACTTCTCCTGCGGAGCTTGCAGTCGCCAAGCAAGCCGAAGCCGCAGGTGAAGGCAATAAGGAACTGATAGTCGTCGTGGAAGACGATCCCTCCATTCTTTCCATGATCCAGATGATGATCCGCAAGCTGGGTTACGAAGTGGCAACCGTGGCAAGTGCTGAGGAAGCCGTTAACCTCTTCCAGGAAGGCAAGCTCCGTCCTGATCTCCTGATTACTGATATGGTGATGAATGGCTCCAGTGGCCTGGATCTGATCCACAAGCTTCAGCCCCTCCATCCTGATCTGAAGCTCATCCTCATGTCCGGATACGCTGAGCGTGGCTTGGCTCAGGATGGAAGCTTGGATCCCTCCATTCCTTTCCTGCAAAAGCCCTTCACCCGGGCTGAACTGGCGGAGATTATCCGTAAAACCCTTCAAGAATAGTTCCTCCAATAATCCGGCATCTATCCGGCACTTACCACGGATAGATGCCTTTTTTTTATGCCTGAAACGTCCCTTTATCCATCTTTCTACATTTCCTACTTGCATGGTAGGATATAACGCTTATAATATGGGTAAAAGATATAATGATCATGGAGAACATAAATGAAACTACTCGTACTCTTTTACTCAACCTATGGACATATCTACAGTCTGGCCAAAGCTGCTGCCGAAGCAGCCGAGAAAGCCGGAGCTGAAGTGCATTTGAAGAGAGTTCCAGAAACCCTGCCCCCTGAAGTATTGGAAAAGATAGGCGGTCTGCAGGCTGCTGAAGCCTGGAAGGACGTCCCTGTTGCCAGTCCCGAAGAACTGCCTCAGTACGACGCCATCCTCTTCGGTTCGCCCACCCGTTTTGGCATGATGGCCTCTCAGATGAAGGCTTTCCTGGATGGCACCGGTGGTCTCTGGGCCAAAGGAGCTTTGGTGGACAAGCTTGCAGGCGTCTTCACGTCCACAGCCACTCAGCACGGCGGCCAGGAAGCCACCATCCTAAGCTTCCACACAGTGCTGCTGCATCATGGCATGATCCTGACAGGCCTGCCTTACAGCTTCCCGGGACAATCTTCCATGGATGCCGTGATCGGCGGCTCCCCCTATGGTGCCGGCACAGTGACCGGCCCGGATGGTTCCAAGAGCCCCGAAACCGCTGATCTGGATGGAGTTCGCTTTCAGGCAGAACGCTTGGTAAAGCTCGGCATGAAGCTCAAAGCCTAAGTATTTACTGCAGAGGAGCGGAAGCCAGGAGCAGGCCGAAGCTCCACTCCCTTTTCATAAACTCCTGCGTGATCCCATGCAAAAGGCTGAGTCATTTGACTCAGCCTTTTTGTATGTCTACTAACTTCTAACTCTTAACTTCTAACTGCGAAGCTACAGCTTGGCCATGTAATCCACCAGGTCGGCCACCCGGCAGGAATAGCCCCACTCGTTGTCGTACCAGCTAAAGACCTTCACCATATTCCCCTTTGCATAAGTGATCAGGGAATCGAAGATGGAGGAATGGGCATTGCCGACTATGTCTATGGAGACGATGGGCTCATCGCTATATTGCAGATAGCCTTTCATATAGGTCTCGGAGGCTTCTTTGATGGCGTTGTTGATTTCCTCTTTGGTGGCGGGACGCTCGGTATTGATGGCCAGATCGACCAAAGAACCATCCGGAGTGGGCACCCGAATCGCCACGCCATCCAGCTTGCCGGCTAGTTCCGGGATCACCAGTCCGATTGCCTTGGCTGCACCGGTGGAGGTGGGAATCATGCTCATGGCGGCAGCTCTGGCACGGCGCAGATCACTGTGCGGGAAGTCCAGGATGCGTTGATCATTGGTATAGGAATGGATTGTGGTCATAATCCCTTCCTTGATGCCAAAACGATCGTGAATAACCTTGGCTACGGGAGCCAGGCAGTTCGTGGTGCAGGAAGCATTGGAAACCACCAGATCGGTGGCTTTGAGCGTCTTATGGTTCACGCCCATCACGACTGTGGCGTCCACGGCATCCTTGGCGGGAGCGGTGAGCACAACCTTCTTGGCACCGGCTTTGAGGTGCTTGGAAGCCTTTTCCTTGCTGGTGAATATCCCGGTGGATTCCACCACGATGTCCACGCCCAGATCTGCCCAGGGCAGAGCTTCCGGATCTCTCTCGGCAAAGATGCGGATCTTTTTGCCATCGATCACCAGGCTGTCTTCCGTGTGAGACACTTCTCCTGGATAGATCTTGTGAATACTGTCATACTTGAAAAGAAATGCCAGCGTCTTGGCATCCGTGAGGTCGTTTATGGCAACGATGCTGACATCGGGATAGCGTTTTAGGAAGGAACGCAGCACCAGGCGTCCAATCCTGCCGAAACCGTTGATAGCTACTTTGGTCATATTAACTCCTTTTATAACAATATACTGTTGTTTGCACTTCCGGTTACTTTGCAGAAACCCATGATTGTGTTTTGCATCACGTCTTCGCCTTTGGCCAGCCACTTGCGGGGATCAAATTTGCTCTTGTTTGGGATGTAATCTGCAGGAGCCACGCCCGCGGGGCAGACTATAGCGTCCTTTTCCTTTTCCCAATATGCCTGCACGGCAGAAGCCATATCCATCTGGTAGTGTGTATCTTTATTGATCTTCACGACTCCATTGGCGATAGCTTTGATCTGCTGCTCGTCTGTGAGTCCCGAGGCACCATGCAGCACAAGACCTCGTTCCACTCCATTCTTGATCAGCAGATTGTCTATTTCTTTGATCAAATCCAATCGCAGCACGATATGGGCACCTTTGGAGACGCCATGATTGGTGCCCACAGAAGCGGCAAAGAGATCCACATTGGTTTTCATCACGAATTCCAGAGCCTCTTCGGGCTTGGTGTAAAGCTCGGTCTCGGAGACAATCTCGTCTTCCGTGCCCTTGATATGCCCGATCTCGCCTTCCACCAGGATGCCGTGTTTGTGAGCCACAGCCACCACTTCCTTGGTGATGCGGATATTTTCTTCCAGCTTTTCTTTGGAAGCATCTATCATCACGGAAGTCACGAGATTGCGCTCGATGCAGTAAACGATGAAATCAAAGTAGTTTGGAGTGGCGTGGTCGATATGCAGTCCCACTCCGCTTTTGGGGAATTGAGCGGCAAAGGTCTTGATCATGGTGGAGATCAGCTCTGCTCCTGCCTTGATATCCTGCGAAGCTCCGGCGGCATATTTACAGGCACCGCTGCTCATCTGCATCAGACCGTCTGAACCAACGGCATTATAACCTTGCACAATCGCCCGGATTTGAGTGTCGAAGACCACGTTGGATGCAATGATTCCAAAGCGTTCTTGCTTTGCCTTCTGAAAAACCTTGCCCAGTTGGGAACCGGTTAAAAACATCTTTACCTCCAGTAAATTAGGATATTTAGTATGACTATGATAATATCATTCTTTAGTCCCAGCCGTCAAGGAAAATCTTCTAAAACTTGCGTTTAACAAAAGTCTTGACAAGCATCCAGCCCCTCAACAGTCTTGCAGAAATCTGGAGATTGGTGGCGCAACATGGATAAACCACGCAGACATTATGTGAGAGATTGGGTCACGGAGCGGGAGCAGAACATGCTGCTCTGCCTCTGTGGAATTCTGCTTCTGGGCTTTGGTCTCAGGCTCTTTGCCTGGGAACCGGCCAGGCAAACTCAGGAAAGCCTGAACGAACAGGCTTTGAGAAGCGAGCTGGCCAATCCCGAAAGCCTCAGGATCGATATCCGCATAGCCACCAAAGCAGAACTGATGGCACTCCCCGGGATCGGAGAACGCCGTGCCGAGGCTATTCTGGAATACCGCACAGCCCATCCCTTCAGCTCCGTGAACCAGATCATGAATATCAGCGGCATCGGTCCCAAGACTTACGAAAAGATGAAGCCCATGCTGCTGCTCTTCGGAGATTCCGAAGCACTCATAGAAAACACCCGCAGCACCGGAACCAGAGAAACCGCCACCTCACGCCAGACTGCCGTCTCAGACAGCAGTATAATCGATCTGAACCGTGCCGGTCTGGAGGAGTTATGCTCCCTCAGCGGTATCGGAGAAGCCAGAGCCCGGGCCATCATCGCCTATAGAGAAGAAAACGGCGCCTTCCAAAACATCGAAGAGATTATGAATGTACGGGGGATAGGCAACGGGATCTTTGAGCGGAACCGGCATAGGTTGGTGGTGGGGAGTGACGAGTAACAAGTAACGAGTAACAAGAGCTGCGCTGCTGACGCTCCCCAATACGTCGCCGAGTCTTCGCCGAGTGTTGGCCGACTCTTCCCGAACACTTTGCTCGGGAAGAGTCCTGCAAGAGTCGGTGAAGAGTCGGCGACAAATGAGTGAACAGAAAGGACGAGTAATGAGTGACAAGTACAGCTCCGCCTTTCGCTTTGTGGTGGCAAACTCCGATTTGCCACTGAGACCGGAGGTCTCTCCAGATATCTACGAAGAGTTTACAAATCCCGGGCATAATAGTAGACTCTGGAAGGGTTTCTGCCAATTCGGAGTTTATCGGGGTCCTCAAAGCCGAACGAAGTGAGGTTTTGGGGTGATTTGGCAGCCCAAAGGTGCTCACGCAGCACCCTCTGTGTACTCTGTGGTTCAAACATAAGCTATGGACGAAATGGACGAGATGGACACGACAGACAAGTTCTTTGCCCTGAGATACTCCAGATAGGTCTGTAATTGAACCAATCTGTACAAATGTATTGACAGCAAAGAGTCTTGATCTCTATTGACAATGGTGTGGAAAATTGAATCATGAGGAGAGTGACTGATGAAACAAACAAAATGTATTTTGCTTACTATACTCATTGTTTGCTGCTATGGCTTTTTGTCTGCCCAAGCCAATCTGGTGATTTACGGAGCACCGGTAGTAGTCGATTTGCCCTATGGTGAATCCGGCGTAGAATTTGTAGAATTGCACAATATGGGTAACGACGAGCTCACCTATACTGCAGGCAGGGCACCCGGCTCCAATTTCTTCAACATCAATGGTTCAACCAGCACCAGCGGGAGCGTTTCTCCCGGAGATCGTGCAGTTCTTCGCATTGATGTGTTCTCTTCCTATATAGAGGGCACCAGCTACGGCGGGATAGATATCTGTAGCAACGATCCCGACCTTCCTTTTGACCGCATTTATGTGACCAGGAATGTTTACAACCCCAATCTTCCACCCGTGTTGATTTATCCCGATATGATATCTGTGCCCTATAATGGTAGTCTACCCTTCGATCCAAGAGTCTTTGCTTACGATCCAGATGGTGACCCATTGTCGTTTGGTATCGTGACTATGGGCCCCATTAGCTATCACAATGGCGTCATAACCCCGGCTCTCAACTGGTATGGCGAAGCTGAGATCAATGTTTCTGTATCAGACGGTGAGTTTGTATTGACCGATCATGTGACAGTCATCGTGAATGTTCCGCCGGTGCTTGATCTTCCGGAAAGCTTCAGTTTTGCCCGCAATGACTCTCTGATGGTGAATTTTTCCCCCTTCATCATTGATCCCGATAACAGCATTTCCAGCATCAGCCTCAGTTTCATTGGCAACAGCGGTATCAGGATAAGGCAACTTGGACCAAGAGCAGTATTCAGCGCTCCCAACGGCTTTGCCGGCAGCGAAATAATTACAATTCGTGTATCAGATGGTTACAGCTTTGTTCAAGGCAGCTTTTCCGTTAATGTGATAAATAGTGCGCCGATACTGAATCTACCGGCAGACTTTAGCCTGGATCAAGATGGCAGCCTGTTTGTGGATTTCTCTCCTTTCATCAGCGATCCCGATGGGGATATCCCGGTACTGAGCTATTCGGGGAATAGCAATATTGGTGTCACTCAGGAGGGATATGGCATCACCCTGAGCCCTGTGTATGGTTGGTATGGCAGCGAAGAGATCTGCTTTACTATCTCGGACGGATTGCTGCAAACCAGCGCAGTAGTGCCAGTAACGGTGAATCAGGTGATCTCTCTGGATACACCGGAGCTGATGATCAGCATCAATACTAATGGCATTATTATCAGTTGGCAACCGATTGATTATGCTGTGGAGTATCAGGTTTACCGAGCCAGTGCTCCCAATGGCAGCTACCATCTGGTCGCTACCACAGGCAACATGATGTATTTTGAGAGTAGTCCTCTGGAAAGGGCTTTCTACTATGTGAAGGCTGTGTCTTACTCTCGATTTGGGGGTAGCATTGGGTACTCTAAGTGAGAATGTGAGTATGTGGGTAATGCCGGGTAAACTGCCAGCCCGGAGACCGGCAGCCCAAGAAATCGCTTGACAGAAAAACGGTACCCAAATTTCTTGGCAAAACGTAGTTAAGACAGGTCCAGTAACTCAGTGGTAGAGTATCTGCCTTTTAAGTAGAGAGTCGTTGGTTCGAGTCCAACCTGGATCACCAAAGTTTTTGCGACCCCTTCGTCTATCGGTCAGGACTCAAGATTTTCATTCTTGCAAGAGGGGTTCGATTCCCCTAGGGGTCGCCAATCTTTTATCTACGCTATGTGTCCCGTTCGTCTAGTGGCCTAGGACTCGTGATTCTCAGTCACGCAACGGGGGTTCGATTCCCCCACGGGATGCCAAACATTCCCTCGATATATACAAATTGGAACACTTATTGCTCCATACAGTCAGAACATTATGGAAGAACAAGAAAGAGATTATATCCCGCCGAATCGCCTGCAGCTTTCCTATCAATTGGGCATGGATGGCAGACGCAGGATTCTGAGCATACCAAAGGCTGTGCTCTGGGGAGCTTTTGTGTTTCTGGCATTCCTGGTTCTATGCACTCTCATCCTCTTTGTTAGCGCTTCCAGAATCTCCCACAAAGCTTCTATTGCCAATAAACTAGCCACCGAAAACCGCGAACTGCGGCTTCGTATGGAACAAAATATCTCCGAGCTGAGCAGTTCTTTGGATTCCATCAGTGTGGTGGTGGATTCGCTCAAGACCGGCAGCCTCCGCATCAAAAGCGAAGTGAATTATCCCTATGTGAGTGGTGATCAGCCCGCACTTCCTTATCTCACATCCGTGGATAACCGGATCGATAAGATGCAGGAGAAGCTGCAGGGCATCATCAATATCATCCGGGGAGAGCAACCCGTTGCCAAGCCGACATCCCGGATCGGAGCTCCTTCCATTTATCCGTGTTTTGGCAGAATCAGCGATAGCTGGGGTCTGCGTATGCATCCAATTCTCAATCGCATAGAATTTCACATGGGCATCGATATTGCCAATAATCTCGGCACCGCCATCTATGCCACTGCCTCCGGCGTGGTGAAGAAAGTGGAGTATGAAGAAGGCTATGGCAAATTCATCCGGCTCGACCATGAAAACGGCTATGAAACCATCTACGCTCATCTTTACAGCGCTCAGGTCAACCCCGGAGACAGAGTCGAAAAAGGACAGATCATAGGGCTGATGGGCTCTACAGGCCTTTCCACCGGACCGCATCTGCACTATGAAGTGCTGGTGGGTGGAGAACGGGACGATCCCGCCGCTTATCTGAACTTCATCGACGATAGCGTTTATGTCCGCAACTAAAGCCGGACGCGTCTGGCTTTTCAGCAATCACAGTCCAGCAAGTATCCCCTCGCACTACAGCTCTATCCGCATGGAAGATTGCCTTATAGCGGTCGATGGAGGCTTGGCTTTGCTGGAGGAAATGGGCAAAGTTCCGGATATGGTGATTGGAGATCTGGACAGCCTGGATAAAGGGCGGATTCCGCAAGGAACTCCCATTCAACGCTTTGAGCGGGAAAAGAACGAGACGGATACGGAGCTGGCATTGGGCTGGGCAATAAAACAGGGTTATCGGGATATAGTGATCTGCAACGACCTGGGAGGCAGGTTTGACCATGCTTTGGGCTTGCTGCAGAATCTGGAGCTCTTTAGTTCTGAGGAGATCAATCTGCGTATCGAAAGCCGGGATCAGGTGGTCTTTATGCTTAAATCGCACAATCTCCTGAACTATCCCAAGGGCAGTCTATTGTCTCTGATAGCAAGAAGTTCCGAGGCCAGGATCAAGAGTAGTGCAGGTCTGTATTACCCTCTTGCGGGGCTCACCTTGGTACCGGATTACTCACGGGGGATCAGCAATCATTTCACGGAAGACAGTGCTTCGATAGAGCTGGTCTCCGGCAGGCTTTTGGCTGTAGTTACGCTTTTTAATTGACAAAATAAGTTTAGCCTATAAAGTCGGCTTTAATCGGGTAAATATTGCCTCCGTAAGCTACTCGTTTTGGGATGCCGGATGCAGTTATCTGAATAACAAGGTTTTGGATCGTTGGATCCCGGAACAATCAGGGAGAAGCAATGCAAGAAAACGTGAAGATTGAAGAGCTCAGCTTTGAACAAGCCATGAAGGGGCTGGAAGGAATCGCAGAACAAATGGCCGATGATTCCGTGAAGCTGGAAGATCTATTGGATCTGTATCAGGAAGGTGAAAAATACTTGGTGCAGTGCCGGAAGAAACTCAGCGAAGCGGAAGCGCGTATCGAGGTGGTTCTGAAAGCCAGAGCCGATAAGCAGGAGACTTCAGCAGATGGATCATAAAGTATTGCTCAAGAAAGATATGAAGGAAAAGCAGGAGCTGGTCAACATCATCCTGGATCGTTACCTGCCCCGTAAAGACGAATATCCCAAAGAAATCCACAAAGCTTTGCGTTATAGCGTGTTTGCCGGCGGAAAACGTCTCAGGCCTTATCTCACCATGCTGGCCTATCAGCTTTACAAGGACGATCTGGAGTCCATCACACCGGTGGCGGCCGCTTTGGAGATGGTGCATACGTTCTCTTTGATTCACGATGATCTTCCTGATATAGACGATGATGAATACCGCCGGGGCAAGAAGTCCTGCCACGCCGTTTTTGGTGAAGGCGAAGCGCTTTTGGCTGCGGATTCTCTCTTGGTCAGTGCTTTTGAACTGGTCACTCACGCCGGAGTGGAACCTGCTCTGCGTCTGCAGTTTGTGCGCGAGCTTGCGCATGAATGCGGTGCTGTGGGGCTGATCTCCGGGCAAATGGTCGATATTGCCAGCGAGGGCAAGACGGTGGATAAGAAGACCCTGAACTATATTCACGAAAACAAGACCGGCAGGCTGATCAACCTCAGTCTGCGCCTGGGTGCTCTTGGGGGCGGCGCTCCTGCCAAAGAACTCAAGGTTATTGAGGAGTATGGACGCTGCATCGGTATTGCTTTCCAGATAGTTGACGATCTTTTGGACATCGAGGGAACCCAGGAGGAACTGGGTAAAAGCATAGGCAAGGATGAAGAGGCCGGCAAGGTGACCTTCCCTTCCGTCTATGGGATTGAAGAATCACGACGCCAGGCCAAAGAATTGATCGATAAAGCCAAATCTGCCATCAGCAGCCTGGGGGAGCGTTCCCTTTTGCTGCAGATTTTGGCGGATTACCTTCTGAACCGCAAGTCGTGAAGCTTAGTTATCGCCTGCTGCGTCCCTGCTCTCTGGCTCCCCGCCGGATGAGCCTGCATGCTGCGGGCTTTGATCTCTCTGCCGCTCTGGAAGAGCCAATGATCCTTGCTGCCGGTGCCTGGCAAGCTGTTCCCACGGGAATTGCCATCCAAGTCCCCGAAGGCTATGAGGCTCAAATAAGGCCGCGCAGTGGCTTGGCACTCAAGCATGGAATCACAGTGCTCAATAGCCCCGGCACCATCGATGCGGATTACCGGGGAGAAGTAATGGCCATCCTTATCAATCACAGTGCAAAGGACTTCGTGATCGAGCCCGGCATGAGAATCTGCCAGATGGTCATCAGTGCCTTGGCACAGGTGGAGCTCTCCGAAGTGGAGTTTCTGGAAGACAGCCAGCGTTCAGAGGGGGGATTTGGCAGTACGGGAACAAGTTAGCTAGCCTTACTGGAGCCAATATGCAAGAACTTATTGATAGAGTAGAAAACCTCAAGAAAGAGAAAAACGCCCTCATACTGGCGCATAACTATCAGAGCAGCGACATTCAGGATCTGGCCGATTACCGGGGAGATTCCCTGCAGCTTTCCATCCTGGCCAAGGAAGCCAGTGCGGAGATAATCGTCTTCTGTGGGGTTCGTTTCATGGCAGAAACTGCTGCCATTCTGAATCCTGCTGCCAAGGTACTGCTTCCGGTGGCGGATGCAGGCTGTCCCATGGCGGATATGATCACGGCGGAGCAACTGAGGGAGTTCAAAGCCCAGCATCCCGGCGCAGCCGTGGTTTGCTATGTGAATTCCTCCGTGGAAGTGAAGGCCGAGAGCGATATCTGCTGCACGTCCTCCAATGCCGTGAAGGTGGTCTCTTCTTTCCCTAAAGACCGGGAAATCCTCTTTGTGCCGGATCAGAATCTGGGCACCTGGGCTGCCAAACAGAGTGGCCGCAAGGTGATCACCTGGAATGGTTATTGTCCGGTTCACCACTGGGGACTGAGCCTGAGAAACCTGCGGGAAGCTCGTGCCAAGTTCCATGGATACAAGCTTTTGGCGCATCCTGAGTGTCAGCTTGAGCTGCTTCAGGAAGCCGATCTGGTGATGTCCACCGGTGGTATGATGGAGTACGTAGCCAAGCACGATGAAGTAATCCTGGCCACAGAAAAGGGTATGATTGACTATCTCAGGCACCTCTATCCGGAAAAGAAGATCGAAGCCCTCTCAGAGACTGCCATCTGCCAAAACATGAAGAAGACCCGGCTGGAAGACTTGCTGCGCTCTCTGGAGGAAGAATCCCTGCACATACAGGTAGAGCCTCAGATAGCAGAACGCGCTGTGGCCTGTTTGAACTGGATGCTGGAACTCTCCCGCTGAAGCAAGCCGTCCTCAGAGCTGTCAAACTTCCCATCCGGGACTTGGTGATTCACCAGGATCCGCATTATCAGGCAGTTAGCTCTGCTTCCGTGCTGCTGGTGGAATACGTCCTGAGCAGATACAAGAACGACGATAAAGACGTTCTGGAGCTGGGCAGTGGCTGTGGAATAGTCTCGCTGATGCTTTCCCTCTCCAGATCAGCCTGGCAGGTAACCGGTTGGGAGATAGCGCCTTCTCAGGTGCAGCTTGCGCGTGATAACGCCCTGCTCTGCGGAGTGAACACTGCCTTCGTGGAGTCCGATATCAAGAGCTCTGTTCATCCAACCAAAGCCGATCTGATCGTCTCCAATCCTCCCTGGATGCCTCTGGGAAGCGGTCTACGTTCTCCCTTTCCCGGCAGAGCCGCAGGCAGAGAGGAAATCCTGTGCACCATGCAGGATGTTCTGGAGGCCATAAAGCGCAACCTGGCAGATGCGGGAGAGGTGGTTCTGATCTACCCCGCCCAGAGAGAGGAGGAGCTAAAGACCCGTTGCCAGAACTCTTCACTTGACATATTAGAGCTGAATTACAGTAATGAACCAAATAAGTATATACTAGCCACGATCAGACAGAAAGGATACTAAGATATATGGCCTTAAGATTTTACCTCTTTCTAAGCCTCGTTACCATCCTGGTTATGGGATGGGTGGGCATGCACTATCAGTTTGAGCAAGCCAAACAAGCTCAGTTGGAAGATTTGGTGAGCTACCCTCTTTATGCTTACATCACTGATACCACCAAAGTAAGCCCTCTGCTGGAAGATCTGAGAAAGTACCCGGAGCTGGATAGTTTGCAGCACGAAACCGGCTTCAGCGCCGGACGTGAACTCACCCAGACCTACAGCCTGCCTCTGAACGACCAGATTCTTGCCGGTTTTAGCTTTCCGGATATCATCACCATCTGGTTCAAAGCAGAGCCCGCTGCCCGCTTTGCCCGTCACAGCGTGATCTCCACTCTGCGGCAATACCTGGAAGAAGAGGATATGGATCAGCAATCCATCGCCTGGAACAACTCCGAAGCCAAGCTGAAGAACCTGAGTCTCCTGAGCCTGATTACCGACATTCTGGTGGGCTTGCTGCTGCTACTTACGATGATCTTTGGCCGTCAGGTCTATGAACAGCGTTTACTGCTGTTGCAAAAGCGCAAATCCGTCTCAGTCGTGGATTATCTCCGCCTCAAAGCCCTCACCACCCGTCATACAGCCCTGATGTTCATTCTTCCTCTGCTGCTCAGTTTTGGGCTTTATTATATCCTGATCTGGCAGAACGTGTTACAGATGGTTATTCCCTACTGGTTTATGGGAGCAGTGGCGGGAACCCTGTTGGTTGCCACTCTGATAAACATGACTATCCTGCATCTGATGGATCACGACAACCGCTTCCACGATGGTGAGATAAGCATTGTGCAGCACGAGAAGAAACCCGTCCCGGAGACCATCATCCATCATCCCAAGCCGGCAGAACCCCAACCGCTGGACTCTCTGCCTGAAGCACCAAATCCGGAAGAACCTCATGAATCCTAATGTTCCCAATGCCCTCACGCTCTTCCGGGTGATCCTGATCCCCTTCTTTGCTTGGCAGATCTACTGGCAACCATATTTAAACAGCGTTTGGCTGGCTCTGATCATCTTCTGCGTTGCCTCCTTCACGGACTATCTGGATGGAGCACTGGCCAGGAAATACAACATTGTAAGCAACTTTGGCAAGATTATGGACCCCCTGGCGGATAAACTGCTGGTGCTCACTGCTCTGGCCTCGCTTTGTCTGCTGGAACCTTTTCGCCTATGCTGGGTGATTTTTGGCATAATACTCATCAGAGAAGTCCTGATTACCCTCCTTCGGGGAGTTTATACAAAACGCGGCATCATCGTGGCTGCAGACAAATTAGGCAAGATCAAGACCGTCATGCAGATGTTGGGCCTGATCGCAGCCTTCTGTTTTTGGGGAGCAAACTACACTCCGACAAACATAAAGCTGGTCATCACCATCTGGTTCTGGCTGGTTGCTGCCATCACGGTGATCAGCGGGGCCAATTACCTTTTTCCTAAGCCAAAAAAGAGGTAGAAATGAGAAACATCATTCTTGGTCTCAGCCTTCTTTCACTGCTGTTTCTGCTTGGCTCCTGCAAAAGCGGAAAGGCCAGCAGTGAACGCTACACAGCTTTTGACAATATCCTGGATTACGCCAAACCCATTGCCTTTGGAGAAGATAACGATATCTACGTCTTTTGCGGAAACCAGAACTGGGAGAGCCTGGAACCCGTTTTGCGTTCCAGCCTGGAACGCACCGTGGGCTTGGTCTACAACGAACAATACTTTCACCTTATCCCTGTAGAACTCAGCAACCTGGGCAAAATGCTGCCCTATAAGAACCTGATCTTTGCCGGTGACCTGAAATCCATGGACGAAGTCTCCATCCACATGCGCCGTTCCCTGCCTCAGTCCCATTTGGATCAGGTGCAACAAAGCGGCGGACAGCTCTTTGTGGCCAAAAACCACGATTCCCGCGACCAGGTGATTCTTTACCTGCTGGGAACCGAACCGGAACAGCTCTTCAAGGTTACCTATCTCCAGAGTGCCAATATCTTCCGCATCATGCTGGAACGCTATAGCCAACGCCTGGCCTATCAAGCTTTTCGTGGGAAGGTCATCGGTGCCGACTTCTGGAAAAACTACCCCTTCAGCCTCCAGGTTCCGGATACCTACCGGCTCTATTCCAACGATGCACCAGCCCGTTTTCTCTCCTTGCTTTACCGTTCCCGCATGGAAAAACGCGAGATTCCGGATAAATACATCTCCATCTATTACGAGCCCATGCAGGCCGATTCCGTGGATGGCCAATGGCTGCTGAACAAGCGTAACGAGATCTGGGGCAAGAAGTTCGAAGGTGATCATGTCCCGCAGGATAAAGTCCGTATGGAACGCTCCAACTTTGCCGGATACAACGGCTGGAAGCTGATCGGCCCCTGGGAAAACCACAAGCTTCTGATCGGCGGCGCTTTCCAATCCATGGGCTTTTGGGATGCCAGAACCAAGCGCGCCTACATTATCGACAACAGCGTCTATTTCCCTGCCGGAGACAAGCTTTCCATCCTGGTGGAGCTCTATATGATCTCCTCCACCCTCAAGCTAAAGTAACAGATGCGCATAACCGGCTTTCTTTTACTGGTGCTCGTCCTGGCTCTCTCTGCCTGCAGTTCAAACCGCATGATGCAAGAGCCCGAAGCAGGTTCGCATCCTTCCCATGCCTCGCTTTTTTACTTCATGGCAGGGGTTATGAACCAGCAGTGGGGGCAGTACAACCTCGCCGAAGATGCTTTCGATAAAGCACTTACATACGACTATCGCAGCTATCAGATCCGCAAGTACCGCCTCTTGAATTCCATCTATCGCTATATGTTGGGCGAGGTAGAATCCCACCAGTTTCAGGAAGCTCTGGAGCGCAGCGGAATCCATCCGGATGAGCTGATCCTGCAGAATCTCTACAATTTGTATCAGGCCAAAGGCGATAGCGTGGCGGTGGGCACAACCCTTTCCCAATTGGAAGCTCAATACCCCAATGCCAGAATCCATCTCCTGCGTTTTATCTATGACTACAGCCACCTGCACACCATCAATCTGGAAGCTCTGGAGCGCAGCCTGAACTCCAATCCCGAGCCGGATGTTAAGTTTAACCTGGCAAGGATTTATGGAGATATAGACCCTCCCACGGCCTACCGGCTGGTTCACGAAATCAACGAGAGCGACCCCACGGAGGAATCCCTCGATCTGGAGGAGGAACTGCTTTTCCTGCAAGGAGATTACGAGCCACTGATCGAGTATTTCCGCAGCCGGGATCCCGCCACACAGGCCACCAGGATGCGCCACTTCCTGGATCAGTCCTTCTACCAGGGGAAAGGCGATCTGCTCATGGCCATCAGCGAAGACATCATTGCCACAAATGATTATGAGATGCTGGAGAGCCTGGCGCTTTCCGCCCTCTTTTTTGGCAGTGGAAGCCTGATGCAGGAGCTGGAAACCGTGGTCAACAGCGACCCGGTGGACAGCCGGGAGAGAAACCAGCTTTATGGTCTGTTTATCAGCAGATCACTGCTCAATGCCGATGGCAGGGACCTCAGCCATTACAGCCATAAACTCTTCAGCTCCCAGCACATAGAAAGCGTTCTCAGCCTCTATCTGATCTCCAAAAACACCAATACAGAGTTTATCGAATCGGTTGCAAACGACAGCCTTTACCAAAGCTTCTTCACTGCCTGGGATGAAGCGATAGACGATCCACCGCTCCGAGCCTATCTGGAAAGCTACGGCGGCTTGCTGCGGGAAACGATCTCCGAGGCGGAGTTTGTCGCTGCTAAGACAAATCTGGCCAGAACCCTGATCGAGCGTGGCTTTGGCGGCATGGAAGACTTCCTGCTGCTTATCTCTGAGCTTGATCCCACCACTCAGGCTCCGCAGTATATCACTCTGCTCCGGCAAGCTCTGGAGCGCAATCCCGGAGAAGCCCGTTTGCAGAACGCTTTGGGCTATACTCTGATAATGCAGGGAGAGCTGGAAGAAGGTGCTGCACTGGTGCTTCAAGCTCTGGATCAGGAACCTGAAAGCTCCGATTATCTGGATAGCTATGCCTGGTATCTGCACCTCAAGGGCGATCAGGAAGCAGCTCTGGCAGCTATGCAAATCCCTATGCAGCTAGAGAATATGCCGGCTGAGATAGCCTATCATATTGCCGAAATCCTGCTGGCATTGGATAGGAAGGAAGAAGCACTGGTCTATCTCCGCAAAGCCATGGCGGTGGAGAATGAAGCGATCTATCCCCAGAAAGCGGAGGAGCGGCTGAGGGAAGTACTGGGGAGTGACCAGTAACGAGAGCTGTTTTCGCGCCACCACTTTAAAACCACAGAGAACACTGAGAACAGCAGAGTTTTCTTTATCAAAACAGAGGAAAGGAGTAAAAGAGGCTCCGTTCCACGAGTTTGGTGGCATTGTCCATACTGTCCATATCGTCCATATTTTTTTTTGAACCACAGAGGACACAGAGAAACCTCCATGAAAGGGATTTCTCTACTGACGATGAAAAGTACTTAACATCATAGCCCCCTCAAAAAAAATGGGTGCCCCAAATAACCACAAAAGGAGACACCCATGAATAACATGCATATCG
>JAKPXC010000120.1 GCA_029567705.1 Candidatus Cloacimonadota bacterium | reverse complement strand
ATCCATCCGTCTGGGAAACAATTATCCCAATCCCTTCCACAGCAGCACCGGCTTCACTATCACTTCAGATAAAACCGGAGAAGATTGGATTGATATCTATAACAGCAAAGGCCAGAAAGTGGATAGCATTCCCACTACTTTAGTGAGCGGAGAGCAATCCCTCTCCTGGCAAGCACCACAAAGCCTGGCCTCCGGCATCTATCTCTATAAGCTGCGCAGTTCACAAGCCCCTGCGAGGAGAATGGTTCTTATTAAGTGACAAGTGACTAGTGACTAGTGACAAGAGCTGCTGACGCTGGGAAGTGATCAGTGATCAGTTACCAGCGACAGCAACGCAGCATTAACCATTAACCATTAACTATTAACCGTCCTCACGGATTCGGAAATATCATGTTCCAATCCGGTTCTACCTTATCGTCGATTCCATTGCCATGATACTGGTTGTTATCGCCCATGAACCAGATTTTGCTGCCTTCGCGAAGCCGGTTATCTGCTTTGGCCACAACCATTATCATACGGTAAGGACTCACGTTGACGGCATCATTTGTATTCATATCCTGAAGCTTGTTTACCATCTCCGTGGTATAGATTTCCGTGGATTTCCAGGCGATGGCAAATTGCCACTTTTCGCGTAGTTTGGGACTGATCTCGGCAGCATCCAGCGCAGCATCCAGAGTGATCCCGCTGATGGTGCCATTGGATTTCCACATATTATCCACGCTCAAGCGAAGAGCTTCCAGAGCAGCTTTGCCTTCTGCGGCACTCTTATCACGCAGCATTTGGTTGTAGCGGGGAATCAGAATCAGGGCAGCAATACCCAGAATAATGATGATCACCAAGGCCAGACGCAGCTTGGCTTTGGTGGACATGGGCTTCTTTTCCTTTTCAGTCATAATCGGCTCCTTTCAAACTTGCTTTTCCTCAGTTTACTCACTTGCCTGCGCTTGTCAATCCTTTCTTTTCGGAGATCCTGCCTTCCTCATTCCTCGCCGAGTCTTCACCGACTCTTGCAGGACTCTTCCCGAGCAAAGTGTTCGGGAAGAGTCGACAAAGACACGGTGAACACTCCGCAGCTTATTGGATTTAAACCAGTAGCTAATGTCCAAACTCCAGTAATCCGATCTATCGGATTTCCAGACGAGAGACGGTGGTTTCAACCACCGTACTCATACGAGTTTCCATCAATCATTTACCATGGACTCTGCGAGGAATTTATTCCGAGCTTAACTTCATCCGCCAGGTTCGGAATAAATTCCTTACGTAGTCTGAAAACCCGTTGAAAGGGGTTGATGTAATTCGCATGGTGGAAACCATATACGGTGGTTGAAACCACCGCCTTTCGTCTGGAAAACCCATTGAAATGAGTTAGCCAGGTACGGGCTGATGTTTCCAGGGAATGGTTCAGGAGCGTCCTTCAGCCGCTGTGGCAATTCGGAGATTGCCACACCAAATTGGGAGCGTCCTGGGTGACTCAGGTTTGGCTCATAGGCCACACGGTTTCTATCTAAAATGCCGTCCCGGGACTCCGGTACGATTCTTGGCTTACGTGAGTGCCATCTAGAATGTCATCCATGACTCCTCTCTGCTCTTCTCCGTGTCCTCTGTGGTACAAAAAAAGTTCATTCCTGTAATTGTAAACCCAGCAGCATGATACGCTCCTTGCGGAAAAGATTCCACACAAAACTGTCCACAAATTCCCAAAACTGTCCACGTATAAATAGTAGAGGGAGCTTTCCCCTGTGGTTCTTTCAAACAGCGTATAGAGTGTTGATAGTGTGAGAAATAGCCCAAAAAAGCCAATAAGGCGATAAAAGGCCGGAGGGCCGGATCATCGCCTTATCGGCGGCTTCATTACAGTTTCCATGAGTAAGGAAACCTGTGCAAAGGTGTATTTAGCTGTGGTGTTCAGAGTTTCTTGACCAGCATGTTCTCCGCGGGTTCTGTTTCATGATCCCAGAACCAAAAGCCCAATTCTTTCAGGCGGTAAAGCTCGGTGGTCAAAGAGGTGGGCAGGGTGATGGAGAGGCTGCGTCTGTGCCCAAAGAAGTATTGTAAATAGGGCAGCTCAGCTTCCATTTCTGTAACCGGAGGCTGCAGGAAACTAATGGATTTGCTGCCGGTCCGGTTAATCAGATAGAGAGATTGGGGGCTTCTGAATACCGTGGCATACTTGCGGATAAAATCCAGGCTCTCGGCGCAATTGTGCACCATCTGCCAGCCGATGGGAATGTAATCCGGATACAGCCCAAAGATGGACATATCGTAATCCGCGAGAATCTCCGGAGCACGCATCTTGAAACTGCCCTTGCTATCAAGATTATAGAAGGAGCACACCGGCTTGAAGCCCAGCTTGGAGGTCATCCGGAGGCTTTCCGTATTCTTATAATAGGTGCAGAATTCAAAGCTACGTCCAGGATCCTTATCCTTGAGACGATAGCAAAACTGCATGATATAGTCGTTCAGAAGGGTTCCCACTCCCTTGCTCTGGTAACGTCTGTGAACTCTCAGGCCTTCTATCCAGATCACTTTGTCTGGAAATTGGCTCAGCTTGATGCAGCCGATAACTTTCCCCTTGTACTCGGCAACGAAGAACCAACGTTCCTTAATCCAACGGTCGATGATCTGAGGAAGATAGTCCGATCCCTGCCAGATCGTCTTGGCAACATCCATGAGATCGGCTTTGTCATCCGGCCTGGAAAGCCTGATAATACAATCATCGATTCTAAACATAATTATCGTCTCCCTGTGTTTCGCAAGGCTTTCTGATGCTTAAATACTGTCAACTGATTTTCAGATATTTAGTAAAATTCCGTGCAGGGGGTAATAAATCCTGAGAATAGCGATCATCTTGGCAAATAGGGATTGACAAAAAAACAGAAGCTTAGACAATTGCTTGTTCACAATATACAAGGAGTTAAGATGCAAAACACATACATTCTCAGAGGCGGCACGATCCTGAGCTTTGATCCTCAGAATCCGGTGCTGCATGATCAGGCAATTCTGATAGCCGACGGCAAGATCCTGCAGATTGCACCGGAAGCAGAATTCTCGCTGCTGCAGGCAGAGCGCATCGATGCCACAGACAAGATCATTATGCCTGGCTTGATCAATGCCCATCACCATTTCTATTCCAGCTTGGTAACCGGACTGGGCAAGGCGGCACCCTCCAAGGACTTCAATCAGGTGCTGGAAAACCTCTGGTGGCGCTTGGATAAGAAGCTTCTGGAAGAAGATAATTACATCAGTGCGCTGGTCTCTTTGCTGACGGCTATCCGCAAAGGCACCACCACGATCATAGATCATCACGCTTCGCCCTTCTCCATTGCCGGTTCTCTCTCGCAGATCGCCAAAGCCGTGAAGGAAACCGGGCTCCGGGCCAACCTTTGCTATGAGGTCTCAGACCGGGACGGCGAAGCCAAGACTGCCGAGGGAATAGCTGAAAATGCAGATTGGATCAGGACTTGCCAGCTAGAAAACGATCCCTTCCTGAAGGGACTCTTTGGCATGCATGCTGCCTTCACGCTAAGCGATAAGAGCCTGGAAACCATCTCCACGCTGGTGCAGGAGATGGATTGCGGCACTCATATCCATGCTGCGGAAGCAGATTCGGATGAGAAGTATAATCTGGAGCATTATGGCAAAAGAGTGGTTCAGAGGCTGGATAGCTTTGGCTTGATCAACTCTAACAGTATTCTGGCGCATGGAGTTTATCTGGATGATTCCGAGCTGGAGATTGTGGCAGCCCGCAGAGCAGCCATTGTGACCAATCCCCAAAGCAATTTGAACAATGCCGTGGGTATTGCCGATCTGGTGAAGATGAGCCAAAAAGGCGTGATGGTGGGCCTGGGGACAGACGCCATGACGGTGAATATGCTGGAAGAACTCCGGGTAGGCATGTGGGCGCAGCATCTGAAGCAAAACAATCCCACCGCAGCCTTCATGGAAGTGGCTTCCACGCTACTGTTCAATAATCCGGCGATTGCTTCCAAGTATTGGCAGATGCCTTTGGGACGTCTGGTCAATGGCGCTGCTGCCGATCTCATCCTGGTGGATTATGATCCGCACACACCGCTTAATGCCGAGACCTGGATGGGTCACGTGATCTATGGCATTTCACAGGCTGCTGTGGACAGCACCATGGTGGCAGGACGTTTTCTGATGTGGAACCGGGAACTGCTGCTGGATATCGATGAAGCAGAAATCAAAGCCAAAAGCCGAGAACTGGCTGGAAAGCTTTGGGATAGATTATAAGGAGTTATCATGATAAACAGGATTAATGAGCTTAGCAGGAAGTACGAGCAGGAAACTGCCGAATTCCTGATGGATATGATCCGCATTCCCGCCTTTTCCACCAAGGAAAAGGATGTGATCTACCGGATTAAAGCCGAGATGGAGAAGCAGGGCTTTGACGAAGTGAGAATTGATGGCCTGGGCAACGTGATCGGACGCATCGGCAGCGGTCCCCGCGTGATTGCTTTTGATGCCCATATCGATACGGTTTATCCCGGGGATCTCTCGCTTTGGGATTTCGATCCCTTTGACGCACATCTCAAAGATGGCAAGGTTTGGGGACGCGGAAGCGTTGACCAGGAAGGCGGAATGGCTTCCATGGTGACTGCCGGACGCATCATCAAGGAACTCGGCCTGGAAAAGGACTTCACCATCTATTTCACCGGCACGGTGATGGAAGAGGATTGTGATGGACTCTGTTGGCAGTACCTGATCCAAGAAGAGAAGATCAAGCCGGAATTGGTGGTGATCACCGAGCCCACAAATATGAATATCTACCGGGGACACCGTGGACGCATGGAGATTGAAGTGCACGTGAAAGGCCTTTCCTGCCACGGTTCTGCTCCCGAACGCGGGGATAATGCGATCTACAGAATCAGTCGTATAGCTCTTGAGATAGAAAAGCTGCACGAGCGCTTGATGAGTGATCCCTTCCTGGGAAAAGGCAGCATCTGCGTGACGGAAGTCTATTTCACCGGGCCTTCCCAATGTGCTGTGCCGGATAGTGCTTATATTCATCTGGATCGTCGGCTCACCTGGGGTGAGACCAAAGAATCTGCTTTGGCGGAAGTGCGCGAAGCCTGTCTGTTGGCGGGTCAATCCGAGGCCGAGATCAGGATTCCGCTCTATGAAGAAGCTGCTTTCACTGGCTTGGTCTACCCCACCGAGAAGTATTTCCCCACCTGGGTAACTCCGGAAGATCACTTTGGAGTGGTGGCAGGTGCCAAGGCTTACAAAGAACTCTTTGGCAAGGATGCTTTGGTGGATAAATGGACATTTAGCACCAATGGAGTGGCCATCGCCGGTATGCACAAGATCCCTTGCATCGGCCTGGGACCCGGCAACGAAATCTATGCCCATGCTCCTAATGAAGCCTGCCCCATCGAGCATCTCAGCGGTGCTGCAGCTTTTTATGCCGGGCTGATCTATCAGCTTTCACTATAGAGTTATATGAAACGACGCCTGCATTTTAGTCACTGGCAATGCACAAGCTGCGGCAGGAAATACCAGCGGGATGAGGTGACCTATCTCTGCCCCACCTGCAGTATAGATTACAAGCCCGGAATGCCTCTGCCGGGAGTGCTGGAGGCCTATCTGGATTATCCTGCCCTGGCGCAGGAGCTGGATTTTGCAGACTACCGGAATTTGTCTCTGAAGGATTTCGTACAGCGTTTCACCGTGCTGGAAAGCCGGCACTTCCCGCCTCTGCCGGTGGGCGAGACGCCTTTCTTCCCGGTGCGGAGACTACTCCCGGAACTGAGGAATCTCTGGATCAAGAATGACAGCCTGCTTCCCAGCGGTTCCTTCAAGGATAGAGCTTCTGTGATGATGGTGGCAGAAGCGCGGCGTCTGGGCATTTCCAAGATCGCCTGCGCTTCAACGGGGAATGCAGCATCGTCTCTGGCGGCTCTCTGCGCTTCCTGCGGGATACAGGCGGTGATCTTTGCTCCGGCTTCGGCACCCGCAGCCAAGCTTACCCAGATTAAGGCTCATGGAGCAGAACTGCATGCCGTGGATGGCACTTATGACGATGCTTTCAAGGCTGCTCTGGAATACAGTGTGGCTGAAGGCTGCCTGAACCGCAATACTGCCTATCATCCCCTCACCATCGAGGGCAAGAAGAGCTCTGGGCTGGAGATCTTTTGGCAAAACGGCTTCAAGGTGCCGGATTGGATTATTGTACCTGTGGGTGATGGAGTAATTTTAGCAGGGATACATAAAGCTTTTGCTGATCTGAAGCGTACTGGGCTGATCGAGAAGCTTCCCCGGCTCTTAGCCGTGCAGGCGGAAAGCTCCGATGCCATTAGTTCCTACTGGGAAAGCGGGGTTTACCGGGATGCGCTAAAGCCGCAGACCGTGGCGGATTCCATCTCCGTGAAGACTCCCTCCAATGCGCATTGGGCTGTGCGAACTCTGAAAGAAACCAATGGAGCAGCCATCCGGGTGAGTGATGAAGCAATCTCGGAAGCTCAGATCAAGCTGGCTGCTCAGTGTGGAATCTTTGCCGAACCTTCCTCGGCAGCAACGCTGGCTGGGCTGGAAGCGGCTTTGGAACAAGGCATAATCAAGCCAGAAGAACAGGTTGTGCTGCTCATCACCGGGCATGGACTGAAGGATATCTCCAGCTTCAAGGTATAGAATATGATTGTGATAAAATGCTCTGTAACCCGGACTTCGCCATACAGCTTTCTTTTGCTTAAGGGAGCGGTGCTTTGATGCAACAGCATCGGAATGCTGCCCTACATGACTTTCATGTGCATGTGGGAGAGAGGATAGCCGGATATCAGCTTCGGGATGGCTTTGCGGATTTGAACCGGGTACCGGGTTTGGCCGGAATTGGAGCTTTTGTAACCGAAGAAGCGGAACACAGCCTGGCCACCAAGCTGCAGAGTATGAGACAGGATGCAGCGGCGAACTTTGCCGGTAAGGTCTTCTGGCATCTCACTCCGTTACAGACCGGCATTGAAGAGCTGCGTCAAATCCTTGCTCCGGATACGGATCTGAAGTTTTATACTACTTACAAAGCTGCCGGATTGTATAGGTCTTATGAAGAGCTTGAACGCTGGATGCTGGAACTGAGTGATCTAAAACCCAGGATGCTGGTGCATTGTGAGGATAATGAGACAATTGAGGAATACTCTGGCAAAAATCCCTTCCATAGCCCCCACGATCACTGCCTCAGGCGTCCAGAGATTGCCGAAAACAAGGCAGTGGAAAAGGTGCTGGACCTGGCCATCAAGCATCTCTATCCGGTGCATATTGTCCACGTTTCCTCGCCCCGTTCCGCCCTCCTTATCCACGAAGCCCGGAATCACAATCCCTTCATCACCTGTGAGACTGCCCCGCATTATCTGCTCTGCAATGAGGAGCGCTTAACCGGTAAAGATGCGCATCGCTGGATCTGCTCGCCTCCCTTCCGCAGTGAGAAATCCAGGGGGGAACTGGTGGAACTCCTGCAGGATGGCTGCTTTGATATCATCGCCACCGATCACTGTGCTTTCAGTTTGGAGGATAAAGACCGCTACAAGGATGTGCCCGAACGTGTTCCCTGTGGGATCGCCGGCTTGGGATGCCTTTGGGACAGCTTATATGACGGCTTGGTGAAGACCGGAAAGATTAGCTTGGATAGTCTGATCTCTTTGGTTTCCCTCACGCCCGCAAGATTGATGAACCAATATGACAAGGAGATGTGCTAATGTTTGAATTCAGGCTTCTTTTGCAAAGCAGGCGTTTGCTTGAGCTGTTGCTTTTGTCTCTTTTGCTCTTCCTAGGGGCCTGTGCCACCATCGACAGCAGCATGCTGGAAACAGCCGAGACCTTGCCTCAGGGTAAAATCCGGATAACGGGATATACCACTAGCGCTCTGATGATTCACAGCATGTTCTCGGACTACCTGAACGATCCCGACAATCCAGATCCCCAGGAAAGCGATGGAACAGCATCAACTCCCGGACTTAAGCTCAACTACGGGCTTTTGGATCATGCTGAACTGTCCTTTAGCTCAAACTTATCCAGCCCCATGAACAATGGCAGACTAAGCTTGAAATACGCTTTAAACCAACCGGTAGAGAAATTCCGCTTTGCAATTATGCCCTCCATCTATTATAACAGTGGTGAGGATGGCATGGAAACCAATCCCGGAGGTACCAGTGAGTATAGAATGCTTTACAAGGTGCTAGGTGGGGAGCTTCCCCTTTTAATCACATACCGCAGGGAAGACGTCTTCGCAATCACACTTTGTCCCAAGATCGCCTATAATAGATTCTTGTATCGCAGAGCAGGTGGAAACAGTAATTGGGAGACTTACGAGAGTTATCTTGCAGGGCTGGTTGCCTCTCCCAGCTTCAAGTTTGGCATAGTCACGATCACCGCTCCGGAGCTAGGTATATTCTACTACCCTGTTAAAGAGGGAGATTATCACATTCAACCCACTCTCACTTTTGGAGTGGGACTGGAGTTTAGATGAACAAAGTTTTTCGCAACGATGCTCTTGCCAAGGTAACCGGTATCGCCAAGTACACCGATGATTACACGATGCCTGGAATGCTGCATGCAGCACCGGTTTATCCCAATTGCGCCTCTGCACGCATTCTGAAGATAGATGCGGCGGACGCTCTAGCGCTGCCGGGTGTGGTGGCAGTCTTTACTGCTGGAGATATACCCGGCACGATCAAGTTAGGCCAGATCATCAAAGATTACCCCACGCTGGCGCATAAGACAGTACGAAGCACAGGAGACGTCCTGGCTCTGGTCGTTGCAGAAAGCCGGGAGCTGGCTCTGAAGGCAGCATCACTGGTGAGAGTGGAACTGGAGATGCGTCCTGCCCTGCTTGATCCGGAAGAAGCCCTACAGGAGAACGCTCCTCTGATCAATCCGGAACATGGCTCAAACATCTGCAATATACATCACGTCCGCACCGGAGATATCCAAAAAGGAGAAGAGCATTCCGACCTGATTCTGGAAGAGACCTTCACCACCGGCCGGATCGAACACGCCTATATGGAGCCTGAAGCTGCCTTGTGTCATCTTCGTCCGGATGGGGTGATGGAAGTGATCGGTTCAATGCAACATCCTTTCTCCACCCGGCGCTTTGTGGCTTCCACTCTGGGCGTGAAGCTTTGTGAAGTGGAAGTGAAGACGGTGCCTATGGGTGGCGGCTTTGGCGGCAAGGACGATACTGCCGCGCTGGTCTGTGCCCGAGCTGCACTCTGTGCCTGGCTGCTGAAGCGTCCGGTAAAGCTTACCTACAGCCGTGAAATGAGTATGCGGGAGAGCTATAAACGCCATCCTTACAAAATGCAGTACAGGATGGGCTTGAAGAATAGCGGCAAGATAGAATTTGTGAAAGTGCGCATGGTAGCCGATGGGGGAGCTTACTGCTCTGTTACTCCCTGGGTCACCTGGCGTTCCACCGTGCAGTGCTGTGGCAGCTACAGGGTTCCCAATGTTCATTGTGATGTCTTTGGGGTATATACCAATAATCCTTTCAGTGGAGCCATGCGGGGCTTTGGTTCCCCTCAGGTGAATTTCGCCATCGAGCAGCTTATCGAAATGGCCGGTGAGAAGCTGGGCATAGATGAAGTGGCCATGCGCCGCATCAATATGCTCAAGCAGGATGACACTACAATCACAGGCCAGAAGCTGGATACCCACGTGGTTTCTCTCTCTCAGGCCATGGATACCGTTCTCAAAGAAATTAACTATGAGAAGAAGCGCAAGCTCTGCAGCTTTGGCAATCCCATAGCCGAAGAATGGTATGGCATCGGCTTCGCCATCAGCTACCGGGGGATGAGTCTCGGTGCTGAGGGAGTGGACTTCAATTCTGCCATCATCAACGTTCAGCCGGATGGCTCTGTACTGATTGAGACAGGAGTTCACGAAAACGGCCAGGGCTCCGAAACCGCCATGATCCTGATTGCCAGCGAACACCTGGGCATTCCCAAGGAACTGATCCGCTACCGGCTGCCCTCCACCTCCAATATCCCCGATGGCGGTACCACAGTGGCTTCCCGGGGAACTCTGCTGGGAGGGGGAGCTGTTGTTAAAGCTGCGGAATTGCTCAGGAAGATCATCGCAGAAGCCTTGGAAGTGCCGGAGATCAAGCTGGAGAATTCCCAAGTGCTGGATGCCTCCGGCAAACTGCTCATGAGCTGGGAAGAGGCCATCAGACTCTGCTTCAGCAAACAGATTTATCCCTATGCCTTTGGGGTCTTTCAAGCTCCCCGGGTTAGCTGGGATGAGGAAACTGGACAGGGTAACGCCTATTTCACCTGGGTCTATGCCTGCCAGGCCGTGGAGCTCAAGATGAACCCCAAGACCAAGAAGGTAACTTTGCTCAATATGGTGGCAGCTCACGACGTGGGTAAAGCCATCAATCCTGAACTGGTAAAGGGTCAGTTCTATGGCGGTATGGCCATGGGTGCAGGATATGCCCTCTTTGAAGATCTGCCAGTGGAAAACGGTCTGGTGCGTCCCACCAATCTGCACACCTATAAACTGGCACGTGCCGTTGATCTACCGGAAATGACCGCTATCCTGATCGAGCATCCGGATAAACAGACACCCTCCGGAGCCAAGGGAGTGGGGGAACCTACCAATGAAATCATGGCTCCGGCAATTGCCAATGCCATCTATCATGCCACCGGCATCCGTTACAAAGACCAACCGCTGAGGATAAAATGATGCAGATCACAGTTAACGACAAGATCCATGAAATCCCCGAGGAACTGCTGGAGAAGAGCCTGGTGCACTGGCTCCGGGAAGATTTGAGCCTCACCGGCACCAAGATCGGCTGCGATATCGGCGTTTGCGGCACCTGTACCATCCTGATGGATATGCAGGCCGTACGCAGTTGTAAACTGAAGCTCAAAGACGCTCTGGGTAAGAAGCTTATCACCATTGAAGGCATGCAAAGTCAGGATGGCAAGCTCCATCCCATCCAGCAGGCTTTTATCGATTGCGGTGCCATTCAGTGTGGCTTCTGCACCCCCGGCATGGTGCTCTCTGCTTATGCCCTGCTTCATAAGAATCTGGCTCCCAGCCGGGAACAGATCCGCAAAGCCATCAACGCCAATCTCTGCCGTTGCACCGGTTATCAACAAATCATCGATGCTGTTGAACAAGCGGCCTCAGTAATGCGGGCCGAGAAGCAAGTTAGCAGGTAGTTTCCAAAACAAATCCATTATCTGGTGGATGGCAAACTGAAAAGTCTGTTATCTACTTCATGGTAGCCCAAATAAAGAGAATTATTACAACGAGGTAAGAATATGAACGACAAGATCAAACAACTGCTGAGCGAACTGGCTCAGCTCAAGTCCGATCTATATGGCAAGGATTTCCTGCTCACCTGGGAAAACAGCACGGACAACCTCAAATCCGTGATGCTGGTGGCCGAGATCATGCAGGAACTGCATCGTCAGAAGAAACCCTTCAAGATCTTCGATAGCGGCCTGGGCATCGCCATCTTTCGGGACAACAGCACCCGCACCCGCTTCAGTTATGCCTCTGCCGTAAATGCCTTGGGTTTGGCTTTATCCGAACTGGACGAAGTGAAAAGCCAGGTTGCGCACGGCGAAACTGTCCGTGAAACCGCAGCCATGATCAGCTTCCTCACCGAAGCCATAGGCATCCGGGACGATATGTATCCGGGCGAAGGCCATTCTTATATGGTTGAAGTGGCCGAAGCTGTGAGCGAATCCTTCCGGGAAGGAGTGCTGGCGCAGCGTCCAACTCTGGTAAACCTGCAGTGCGACCTGGATCATCCCACCCAAAGCCTGGCAGATCTGCTCAAGCTGAAGGATTACTTTGGAGGCCTGGAAAACCTCAGAGGCAAGAAAATCGCCATGAGCTGGGCTTATTCGCCCTCCTATGGCAAGCCCCTATCCGTGCCGCAGGGAGTGATAAATCTCATGACCCGCTTTGGCATGGAAGTGGTGCTGGCGCATCCGGAAGGCTATGACCTACTGCCCGAGACCCTGGTATCAGCCGGAGATTTTGCCCATGCAAGTGGTGGCAGCTTCCGCGTCACACACGATATGAAGGATGCCTTTGATGGTGCCGATATCGTCTATCCCAAAAGCTGGGCACCCATGGCTGTGATGCAGGAACGCACCCGCCTACTACGTGCCGGGGAAAAGCAAGCTTTGAAAGACCTGGAACAGGCCTGCCTGGCCCAGAACGCCAGCCACATGGATTGGGAATGCACCGAAGCGATGATGGCGCTCACCAGGAATGGCAACGCACTCTATGAACACTGCCTCCCAGCAGATATCTCCGGAGTCTCCTGTAAACAGGGAGAAGTGGCGGCCTCCGTCTTCGAACGCTACCGCCTGCATACCTATCAGGAAGCCGGGTTCAAACCTTTTGTTATCGCCTCTATGATCTTCAATAGCAAGATCAAAGAACCAGCCGCCAAGCTTTCTTCTTTCTACAAGGAGTAAAGTTTTTTACCACAGAGGACACAGAGAAAAGCAGAGAAAGATTAAAATTAAAACAGAGGAAAAGAGTATAAGAGAAACGAATGGAAGAAAACCTAGATTCACTTTGCCAGAAGATCATTGGTGCAGCCATTGAAGTACACAAAACCATGGGGCCAGGTCTGTTGGAGAAGATATATCTGCAAAGCTTCTGCAAGGAGTTGGACATCAGAGGATTGATGTATGAACGGGAAAAACAGATTCCGCTTGTATATAAAGGACAGCTTCTGGATGCAGGACTACGGGCAGACTTGATTGTAGAAAACCTGGTCATAGTTGAACTAAAGTCGGTACTTGATCTGAACCATGTATTTGAGGCTCAATTGATCAGTTATTTAACTCTGTCTGGGATGCCAACCGGTCTCTTGATCAACTTCAATGTCCCTTCGTTAAAAGATGGTATCAAGCGTCTTTTCCCAATCAGAAAGTGATGCTTCATCCCAGCAGGTGAAGATGCCCAATGGTTACAGAACAAAGTCACTCCTCTGCCATTTACAGCTCAGACAACACTTTCGTAAAAGGTAAAAAAGGACTTACCCTCCTCTTTTACTCTTTTACTCTGTTTTAACAAAAATAAACTACACGATGGAGAATAAATGTCTAAAATAATGCCCAGTTACAATCCTGAGATTGCTCTCAAGAACGCCCGCCGTTGCAAAGAACACGGCATCATCCTGCCCACTTTTGCGCAGATGAAGGATCCCACTCTCATTCCTGCAGATATTAAGCAGGAACTCCAGCCTATCGGACTGTGGGACATCAATCCCCTGAATCTCTTCCGAATCAACTGGAAGAACGACATCAAAACAGGTCTCTTTGGAGACGTGAACTACCTGGAGATCCCCTCGGCCATCACCGGTGTAAAAGCCCGCATCATCGGCTTGGTGGGCAAATACTTCCCCACCGGCGCTCACAAAGTTGGCGCTGCCTATGGCTGTTTGGCTCCCCGCTTGGTTTCGGGTGAGTTTGATCCGGATTATCACAAAGCCGTCTGGCCCTCCACCGGTAATTACTGCCGGGGTGGGGCCTTTGACTGCGCTCTTTTGGCCTGTCACGCTGTTGCCATCCTGCCCGAAGAGATGAGTGCGGAACGCTTTTCCTGGCTGGAAAGCATCGGTGCCGAAGTGATCGCCACACCCGGTTGTGAATCCAACGTAAAAGAGATTTACGACAAGTGCGCCGAGCTGCGTCCGGATCCTCATTACCTGATCCTGAACCAGTTTGATGAGTTTGGGAATCCCCTCTGGCACTACCATATAACCGGAAATGCCATCCTGGAAATATACAACCGGATCAAGACTGATAAGACCCGCTTTCAAGGTTACGTCTCTGCCACGGGCAGTGCCGGCACCATCGCCGCAGGAGATTTCTTGCGCAAGTACTATCCCAAACTGATCGTAACCGCCAGTGAAGCCTATGAATGCCCCACTTTGCTGATGAACGGCTTTGGTGGACATCGTATTGAAGGCATTGGCGATAAACACGTTCCCTGGGTGCACAACGTGCGAAATACCGATGCCGTTGCCGCCATCCGGGATGAAGATTGCATGCGTAGCCTGAGGCTCTTCAACGAGCCGGCTGGCAAGGAATTCCTGGCTTCGCAGGGCATATCCGCAGAAATTGTTGAACAGCTTGAGCTTCTGGGTATATCATCCATCGGCAATCTGCTCTCTGCCATCAAACAAGCCAAATACTTCGAGTTGGATGAGAACGATGTGATCTTCACCTGCTTCACAGATTCAGCCGGAATGTATACTTCCCGTCTGGAAGAGATGCAGGCAGCCCGTGGAGCCTATCAACGCGATCAGGCAATGCGTGATTATGAAGCCTGTCTGTTGGCTCAAAGCTACGACAACTTCCAGGAGCTTAACTACCGAGACCGCAAGCGAGTTCACAACCTGAAGTATTACACTTGGGTGGAACAGCAAGGCAAGACCTACGAAGAAATCCTGGCTCAGTGGGAACCCGAGTATTGGCATGAGATCTTTGAAGAGACAGTCGAAGAACTCGATAAAGCCATCGAGGAATTCAACCATCTGGCCTGATCTCTGTGTAATTATTCCCGCCTCCGGCAAGGGTATCCGCTATGGTAAGCCCAAAGCGGCAGCCTTGCTGGAGACGGGTGAAAGCTTTTTGGAACGCATTCTGAAGACTTGCCGGGAAGCAGGACTGGAAAGGCTCTGCCCGGTGCTGGATCGTGATACGCCGGACATGCTTTCCAGCTTGCGCCTGGGCTTTCAGGAAAACCCCGATTGCAGCCATTACCTGATCTTCCCGGTAGATTTTCCTTACGTGCGTGCCTCCACTCTCCAAGCACTGGCCAAGGCTTCAGCAGCTCATCCCGCTGCGATTATCCGTCCCGCCTATCAAGGCAGAAGCGGGCATCCCATCATCATACCCGCTTCTCAGGATTGGCATCTGGAATTGCCGCAGCCAGGCTTGGCCGCTCTCATCCACCACTCAGGACTCGATATCCTCAATCTCGAGCTGGACGATCCCGGCATCCTGCGCAATATCAACCATCCGGGGGATTGATCCACCCCATCACGGAGAGTTAGAAGTTAGAAGTTATTCTGACTCGCTTCTCCACTCCATCACTCCACCACTTCATCACTCCATCACTCCATCACTTCATCACTTCATCACTTCATCACTATTAACACTCTATACACTGTTTGAAAGAACTATGAGAGAAACTCTCCCCTCACCTTTTATACGTGGACACTTTCCCAAAAAACTGGACACTTTTCTGTGGAATCTTTTCCTCAGAATCATAAAGGAACATCTATCATAGGTTTGGATAGCCAGACTTCTTCACTCAACCCTTCGGCTGATACACCACATTTGCAGTGCGGCTGTTGTATCCAGCCAATACATTCCTGTGGGAAGTAACTAAACAATTGACAAATTATGGATATCTATTAGATTGAAAAAAGGATGTGTGAATTACTTTGATTGCATGCAGATAACAGAGACCAATCAGGGATTAATCAAAAGATATCTTCTATTCATCGGATGCAAGGAGCTAACCATGAAGATTTCATTGTTACTAGTACTACTATTACTACTGGTATCTTCAGTCTTTTGCTATGAAATAAACATCGGCGGTTCTATGCCCAAAGGTGTTTACTCTGATGATCTTGATAGGGATGGATATGTAGATTTGGTAGTGGTAACACTGAACTACTATGTGCGCATATTGCTCAATAATGGAGATGGTACTTACAGCAATCCTATAACGCTACCAGGCGGGAAGAAAAAATCCTTTACACAGAGACTGTATGATTTTAACAATGATGGCTGGACTGACATTGATGGCTTTGTAGCTCTAACCGATAGCTTGGGGAATATACAGGTTACACAACGTATACATATAAATAACAACGGCGTCTTTGATGAAGATGTTTATATCGATGTACCTCCCACTCCCCACGAGACTTCATATCTGGTTCACTATGGAGATTGGAATGGAGATGATTATACCGATATTCTTTTATGGGACGATGGCGTGTATTATCTGGTTCAGAACAATAGTGGAGTATCTTTTACTGCAACTGGTGAAACGTTAGCCGGAGGAGGTTGGGGAGGATTTAGGGACATGGATTCTGATGGATTTGATGAATTGCTACTATCTAGCTCTGAAGGATTATGTGTTTATAAATACCCCGATCTTGTCAGTCCTTTTCTTATATTGCCCTATTATGGGTCTTTCAGATCTGTAGAAACTGAGGATTTGGATCATGATGGAGATTTGGATATCTTCACCTCCTATTGTGACGGCAGCACATACTCCCGTGTATGCATTTTTGAGAATACCGGCAATTATAACTATCAGGCTCATAATAACGTCTATTATGATTACCGGGATATGGACGGGGTATTATTAAGGGATGTTACCAACGATCAATACTTGGATGTAGTCAATTACGCCTATGTCTCACCTTATAATCCATCTGGTTTCGATTTCCCTTTCGACCTGTTCTATTTCCTTCCTGTCAGTATGCCCAATTTCCCCATTTACGAGGATTGGTCTGGTTTCGATTATGTAGATGTGGATAACAACGGTTTTCTTGATTTTATCTTGGTTTGGGAGCAAGGGGGAGCTCGGATCAGAGTATATTACAATGATGGCATGGGCAACTTCTCAGATAATCCGGTCGTGGCAAATGAGGATCCCGTCATAACGCCAAGCCCTGCTCCAATGATTGCGGCTTATCCCAATCCTTTCCGGCAGAGTACCACTTTGGACTTGCGTTTATCTACTACAGGAGAGACAAAGCTGGGAATCTATAATCTGCGAGGGCAGTTGATTCGCAGCCTGTTACATGAACATCGGACAGAAGGAACTCACCAGCTCAGTTGGGATGGCAGAGACGATAATGGGCGGGAACAGGCCCCGGGGATCTATTTCCTGAGATTGGAAAGCGGAGGATCGATCTGTAGATCCAAGCTGATTCTTATGAGGTAGGAGCAGATTACACTTTCAATACAGTTATTCAATAGTCTCTGATGGAGTGATAAATTAGACCCTAGTGACACGTCAAGTTTTGGGGTGGTAATCTCCGAATTGCCTCAGCGGCCGAAGGACGCTTTTAATAACACGTAGAAGTATCTGCCATATCGAAGTTTGGCAGCCCAGTAACAAATCGACAATCGAGCCTTGACGATTCACTAGCAATGCGCTTCTGCAACACCTTCACGATATTCAGAATGTAGAGCTTCAACCCATTTCATTGGGTTTTCAGACTAGAGGCGATGGTTTTAAACACCGTATCGCGAGCTACACAATATTATAAACAACAACACGAAGCTATGTGTTCAGATAGCCCGGCTTCTCTTGTCAGAATATAGGTCTGTGAATTAATGGTGGAAACTGCTCCACAATCCTCCTCACGTCAGCTTGATTTTGGCAGATAAATCACTTGAATGATACTCATTGATTTCTCAGAAATGACCGCATGGCAATTGATTAGTGAGAAATACAAAGTATCGGCTGTTTAGCCAAAGGAGACCTTATGAAACATGTTCTCTTGCTTGTTATTCTTTATATGGCTGTGTGCGGAGTGCTGGAAGGAACTATCATAAATACCAATATCACCAGCTCCACCACTTGGACCCTTGCCGGCTCACCCTACATCATCTCAGCCAACATAACGATCTATGGAGCCAGTTCCCCCATTCTGACCATAGAACCGGGAGTTCAGGTGAGATTCGATGCCGGATATAGTCTGGGGATTGGACATACCAGTTCAGGCACAAACTTCGGGGGAATAGTGGTAAATGGCACCGCCGAAAGTCCTGTGATCTTTACCGCAAATAGTGAGAGTCCGGTCCCGGGATACTGGGCTACTATCTGCAGCAATAACTATGCTCTGCCTGATAGCGTTGTCTTCAACCATGCGATCTTTGAGTATGGCGGTTCAGGAAATGGCTTGTTCGATGTAATCAAGGGGAATCCGCAATTCAACCACTGTACATTTCGCTACTCAGCCTCCAGTGGATTGTATCACACCAGCACCACCACCAGCGCAACTATTCAAAATTGCAGCTTCGAGAATAATGGAGATTATCCGTTGGTCTGGAGTCCTGCTTATGTTTCTCAGATTGGAGATGGTAATACTTATCTAAACAACCAGCCGAATCGCATCCTGCTAAAAAGCATCACTTTAACGGAAGGCTGCACTTGGACAGACAAGGGCATCCCGTTTGAACCCATAAGCAACGTGATTGTTCAGAACCAATCTGACCCCTTGAGGATAGAAGCCGGAGTATCCGTTTTCTTCAGAGTGGGAAAAGCTCTATTGGTGGGCTCCAATTCATCCCCCTCAATCACGGGATCACTGCAAGCCTCTGGTGCCACTTTCACCGCAGTGGATTCTGATGCCGGCTGGAATGGTATAGCTTTCCAGTCCTACACGCAAGCCTCAAGCTTGAGCAATTGCATTATCAGCGAGGTATCTGCAGGAGCTAATAGCGCCGTGTATCTGCATTGCAACATTTTTACCGAGATAAACGGATGCACTATCACCCAGAATGATACTTACGGCATCAACCTTGGTAATGGAGCAAGTTGCAGTATTGCAAATACAACCATCAGCAACAACGCCAATGCCGTCAATATATCTATCGGAGACGTATTCAGGCTGAGAAGTGGCAACAGCTATCTGAACAACACCACTAACAGCATATACTGCCGAGGCGGAGGAATAACAGTCCCCACCACCTGGACCAAACAGTCCGTTCCGCTCTTGATCTCATCAAACTCATACTTCTATGGCAGTGGCTACCCGGAAATGATAATACCATATGGCACGGTAATCGAATTTGCCCAAGGTGTAAATTTCGCCATAGGCAGCACCACTTCTCCGACCTTAACCGGCACCTTGCATGCCACTGGAGTCACTTTCAGGGGAGAAGAAGCCAACGCTGGGTATTGGACGGGATTGATCTTCAATATCTACGGAGGTTCCAGCGTTCTGTCTGCCTGCATCATCAAAGATGCCGGGTTCAATTCTGCTGCCGCCATCGGATGTAACTGCACAAATGGAACAATCACAGGTTGCACAATCTATAACTGCGCCGGTGATGGAATATACATGAATCC
Organism: Candidatus Cloacimonadota bacterium; assembly: GCA_029567705.1. Taxonomy (GTDB): domain Bacteria; phylum Cloacimonadota; class Cloacimonadia; order Cloacimonadales; family Cloacimonadaceae; genus PHBP01. Next base: position 18,297 of record JAKPXC010000120.1, on the reverse strand, counting down.
GAACTGCCTGGTTTCGCTTTCTGGAAATGTGATATTCTCTTGTGGGGCCTATCCTTTGTCCATCGGGGCAAATTCTCTCCGCATCCTGGGTGCAAATAACTACTTCACCGGCAATAGCATCGATCGCATTGAGGTGCGCGCCGAAACCATCACCACATCCGGCACCTGGCGAAATGCCGGAGTGCCTTATCTCCTAACAGGAACCATAAATATCTACGGTGACAGCCTGCCGCATCTGGCTCTCCAACCAGGTGTGATTATTATGATGCCCGATGCTATGGTGATAAACATAGGATCAAGCAGTTCTCCCACTTTAAGGGGATCTCTGGCAGCCGATGGAGTTACCTTTACCCGCAGCAGCGAGGACGCCATCCCCCAGGGGCTGGTGTTTCAGCCATATCTGGTGAGTGAAAGCTGCGTCCTGAGTGATTGCATCTTCGAGTATCTTCAGCAAAGCAGTCAAAACTCTGCTGTCTATGTGACGGGATCTTCTCCCAGCTTTCAGAGCTGTACTTTCAGAAACAACCCGGGTGGAGGAATTGTGGCCAGTAATACCGCTCGGCCGGTGATAAACAACTGCAGCTTTTTAAACAACGGTTCCTACCCTGTTAAAACCAATGCTCCGGCCTTCGATGTGGTGAGTGGAGTGGGCAACTATTTCTCGGGAAACAATCCGGACCGCATCCTCATCAGTGGAGGAACTATAACAATCAACTCCGTTTGGGACAATCCCAGCGTCCCGGTTGAGGTGACCGGAGATATCTCCATCTATGCAGCCTCAACCCCCATTCTGCAGATCAATTCAGGACTGGTGCTTCTCTTCAACACAGGGACGGGGCTAACTGTAGGCACTGCCTCAAGTCCTACGCTGCAGGGAGGGCTTCAGGCCGATGGCGCTACCTTCAGTGCGATTTCCGGAACGATGGGCGGATGGGATGGAATCACCTTCAATCCCTATATTGAAACAAATTCCTGGCTGAGAAACTGCATCGTTCAATACGCCGGAGACCTTGGGAATGCCTTTTTTAATAACAGTAATATTATCGGCATCGAAAGCTGCATTCTACGTTATGGAACCTATGGGATCAAGCTGAGGGGGGCAAATTCCCATCCCCAGATCATCAGAAACTACATCCAGTCCAATCAAACGGGAGTGTATTGTTACAACAATGCCAATCCCCTGATTGGGGGTTCCCTGGCAGATGCCAATTCCATCACCGGAAACAGCTTGATGGGAGTGAACAACACTTCCACGATCTCTCTGAGTGCCGAGTACAACTGGTGGGGAGACGAGGCCGGGCCCACGCTTCGGATAGGAGACGGCGTCTCCTCGTTTGTGGACTATACCCCCTGGAGAACCACAGATATCGGCGATGCCCCCGGCAGATTCCATCTGCTCAGCCCGGCTATGGCGGAACAGGTTGATACCCAAAGCCCAATTCTGGATTGGCAGGAAGCCATCGATCCCAGCCCCGGAGACATCGTTTCCTACAGCCTGGAGCTCTGCCCCAATTCCGGCTTCTTAAGCGGAGTGATCAGCTTTACCGGCCTGACCGCCACCGTGTTCCATCTGCCAGCGGGAAACCTGAGTGACGATCAGAGCTACTATTGGCGGGTAAGCGCCACCGATACTCAGGGGCAAACCACCGCCTGTTACGAGAGCTACCTGATGTTCAGCGTCTCAGTTCCGGAATACCCGGCTCCCTTTAGCACACTTGTCCCCACTCAAGATGAAACAGTGCTCTTGACCAGTCCCCTGCTCCAGTGGCAGATAGCTCTTGATCCCGATCCCGGAGATCTGGTGACTTACACTGTTTACAAAGATATCACTGCCGCCTTTTCCGATCCGGATAGTATCGTTACCTACGAAAACAGTGCCTGGAGCGAATTCTGCCAACCGGGAACGCTGTATTACTGGGTGGTTAAGGCTACCGATTCCACCGGGCAGAACACCTTCAGTCCCCTTGCAAGATTCTTCACGGATAGCAGTGCCCGTCCCAGAGCTCCCAAGAGCTTCAATCTCAGTGTGTCCGGGAGTGACCTGCATCTTGTCTGGGATGCAGTTCCAGGAGCAGACAACTACTATGTCTATAAAGCATCCACGCCCGATGGATACTACGGCCTACTGGGCAGTTCAGCCAATCCGGACTATTGGGATATTGGTGCTGCCTTGGAACCCAAAGCGTTCTATCAGGTGATAAGCGAGGATCTCTCCCGGCGGAATAGATAAGACAGAGCGCAGAATACTTGTCCAGAGCCCATGGAAACTGGCACACAGATGTGTTCCTGCCATCGTTACCCAGTGCCCACGAGCCGATATTACTACGCCTATCAGCTAATATCTTCCCCGTTTCTCCCGGAGTCTTCACCGTGTCTTGCAGGACTCTTCCCGAGCAAAGTGTTCGGGAAGAGTCCTGCAAGACACGGTGAAGACTCGGCAACCAACTTGAGCCTAAGGAATGCTGGACGATTTTGATTGACTTAATTTCTGAATCGATCTTTTCTGTGCCTCGACGATGAACTCCATAAACAATTCATATCGCCAGAATTATCTATTTTGCGGGGATTATAGTATGTTATGTCATTATTTCGAACACCTGTTCAGTTTTCTTCTGCACACTTTTCGTGGTCGGTTTGCCTATGGATTTATGTTGCTTCTCTTTATCTTTTATGGTTCGATTCTGGGCGCAACTACCACAAGTTTCGTTTATGAGGGTGGAGATATTTCTAGCACATTATACAATCAACCCACCATCACCAGCCGGGCATTGGAGCCTGGTGTGATGTCGGTCATCGTTCCCCACATGGAAATCATCTCCTCAATTGATCTTCAATACTCCATGACTGCAGTTGGGCCCAGCACCATGGCAGAACAGCAGTCCTTCCTCTACTGTGTTTCCAGTCAAAGAACTGAGCGGCAGATTTTCTGCGGATCCGGAACTGCTCCCGGTACATATCAATACAGCAGGATGGGGTTGGATATTGCCAATAGGCTGTTTGGAGAAGTGATATTTGAGCTGCATGCCTTCCGATCCAGTGGTGGCACAGGCTCAGACGCAACCTATAACTATGTGGATGGAGATTCCTGGACGATAACGATCCATACAGAGCCAATGCCCACCGACATGAGTACCTTGTTCCTGGATTGCTATGGGATAGACCTCAATTCAGTTAATCTATCCTGGTCAGGACCGGAGACCTCTCTGGGCTGGGAACTAAAATGGGATGAGGCAGACTTTGATCCGAATAGTCAAGGTAATCTTGTGTCAGATATTGCAAGTACTGAATACTGTCTTACTGGCTTACAACCTTTTACCGAGTACTTCTGCTATGTGCGACAGATTCTGCCAGAAGGAGAATTCGGAGCATGGTCCGATCCCTGTAGCTTTAGAACATTGGTGGAGAACGGTGATTATGCAGTTTGCTATTCTGGCGAAGTGCCCTCAACGTTTGATTCAACCCCCACCACTTCCAGCAGGGCATTGGATTATAGTACCATCCTAGTGGTGATACCTGAAGGTAAAGTTATCGATTGGGTGGATCTTGAATATGCTATGATTGCGCGCAGTGGGAGCAGCATCATGGATCAGAGATCATTCTTGCTGTGCAGCACCAATGAGACCTCAGAAGCAGAAGTTTATTCTGGATCGGCAGCCATTCCTGAAGGCAGGTGCAGTTATAATAGAACTGGATTAACTCTTGCCAGCGGGCTCACTGGACTTGTGGAATTCCAGCTGCATGCCTTCCGAACCAGTGGTGGTTCTGGTTCGAATGCAGACTATAACTTTGTAGAAGACGGATCCTTCGCTCTGACCATCCATTATATGGAGATAAACAACCCCACAGATTTGCATCTGGTTGATGTAGGCACTGTTTCGGCTGGGATAGATTGGGAAGAAAACTGCTTCCCCCCTGTGAGCAATTGGGATATCCTGTATGGTCATCAGGGTTTTGATCCCGCAACGGAAGGAACGCTGGTCAGCACTGTTTCCCGCCCCTTCATACTAAGCGGATTGAGTGAAATGAGCGAATATCATTGTTATATCCGGGCAAATGCAGGCAGTGCCGGAGTGAGCGCTTGGACTGGACCACTGACGATTAGCAGCCTTGCTGCTAATGAGATAGTATTCATTCATTCGGGCAACGATATTCCCACTTCCTACAATCTTGGATCCTCTCCCGTAATCAGGGCAGAGCAACCAGGACTGATGAGGGCAACCATCCCGGAGAATAAAGAAATATCCTCAGTTAGAATTCGCTATTCCATGTCCACAAACAATGGTGCTCTGATGAGTGAACAGAAGTCTTTCCTGCTTTGCAGCACCAATGGCGTCAGTGAAGATCAGCTATGGTGTGGCAGTGGTGGGGAGGGCATTTATAACTACAGCAGAGATGGGCTCCAAATTGCCAATGAACTTACAGGAGAGGTAGATTTTGAACTGCATGCCTTCAGAACCGAGGGGGGCAGCGGCACAAACCCGGACTATCAATTTGTGGTAAATAAGACCTGGCAGCTAATCATAGCCTTGGCCGACCGTCCGGTACTGAAAGCCCCAATAGGGCTTGCAGAGGTGAATATTGGAACTAACTCAGCAGAATTGAGTTGGACAGATAGATGCTATCCTGAGGCCACGATGTGGGACATGATCTATGGCCAGGTGGGTTTTGATCCCGAAACGGAAGGGACAATGATTAGCAGCATCAACACCCGTCCCTATCTGCTCTCGGATTTGCAGGTATATGCGGAGTATAGCTGGTATGTGAGGGCCAATAAAGCGGGTATTGGAGTTAGTGATTGGACTGGACCGCACACCTTTTCGACTCTCCCGGAAGGTGTTATAGTCCTAACTTATAACTTTGGAGACATACCCAGTACTTATTATCATACCCCCACTCTTGCCGATCGAGCCATAGAACCGGGGATTCTATCGGTTACTATCCCGGATAATATGCATATTGTATCTGTAGATCTAAGCTATTCCATGTCAACCAATAATGGACGTTGGATGGATGAGCAGAGGTCATTCATGCTCTGCGCGACTAATGGCGTAACCGAAGCTCAAGTTTACAGCGGATTCGGGATGGGATCCGGAGTCTATAATTATAACCGGACAGGTCTTTCAATTGCGAATGGGCTGAGCGGAGAAGTGGGTTTTGAGCTCCATGCACTTAGGATCTTGACGACGGGCACCGGTTCGATTTCAAATACAGATTATCAATATGTTGTAAACGGAAGCTGGCAGCTAATTATCTACTTGGAGGGAGGGCCCGCTCTCGACATCCCGATAGATTTAACGGAAAATAGCATCGAATACGATTCAGCGGAGTTGAACTGGAACGATATCTGCTATCCTAATGCTACGATGTGGGACATCATCTACGGTCCGGCAGGTTTTGATCCCGAAACTGAAGGAACCTTGATCTGTAATGTAAGCACCTGCCCCTATCAGCTCACCGGTTTAGCAGACTATACTGACTACAACTGGTATGTTCGTGCCAATAAGGCAGATCTTGGCGTTAGTGAATGGGCGGGGCCACGCACAATTTCAACTCCCCCGGAACACTCTATAACCTTGGTTTACAGCCTGGGAGATATCTTAAGCTTCTATCAATCCGATATTACCACCGGCAGCAGATCTCCAGCCCCGGGACTGTTATCAGTTACAATTCCCGAAGGCAAACAGATTGCTGGCGTTGAGCTCAGCTATTCAATAAATTCCATTTCACCAATGCGTAAGAGGCACCAGCGCTCATTCCTGCTCTGCGCAACTAATGGCGTTACAGAAGACCAAGTATATCAAGGATCTGGGGATGAATCAGGAGTTCATAATTATCACCGCAAGAGGCTTTCGATAGCAGATGGACTTAGCGGAGTAGTGGATTTTGAGCTCCATGCTTTCCGCAGTGTTTGGAGTGCCAGTTATTTGGATGAGCGACAAATAGTCTCAAATGGAACCTGGCAACTGATGATTATCCTGGATGATCGTCTCTTTATCGAGACACCCCTGGATTTATCAGAAGATAGCATCGGGAACAATTCTGTGGAGTTAAGCTGGAGAGATAATTGTTACCCTCAGGCTACCTCATGGGACATCATATACGGGTGTGCAGGCTTTAACCCCGAAACGCAAGGAACCTTGATCAGTAACATCGATACTTGCCCTTATCTTCTAACAGGTTTGCAGGAAGAAACAGAGTATAGCTGGTATGTCCGGGCAAATAAGGCTGAACTTGGATATAGTAATTGGGCGGGACCACGTACATTTGTTACGACCTTTGGAGATGATACATACACATATACTGGTGGTAACATTCCCACAACCTTGATATCTGGAGAGGTTGGGCTCTCAGCCAGAGCGATATCGCCCGGTCTGATGTCAATAACTGTGCCTGCCGGCAAAATGATAGATAAGCTTGCCCTGAAATATACGATGGTATCTACCTCTCCGGCATGGATAAGTGAACAGCGTTCTTTCTTGCTTTGCTGCACAAATTGTGTAACTGAGACTCAGGTAACTGCCGGAGAAGGGTATTCGTCAGGCAGCTATCATTATAACCGGCGGGGATTAACCATCGCCTACGGCTTGAGCGGGACGGTCGATTTTGAACTTCATGCTTTTCGTACAGAGGAATCCTCCAATGACCTAGCTTGGGTGGAAAACGGAAGCTGGCAACTAGCAGTAAGCTTCACAGATCACTCACCTACAGGATTAACTGCTTCCAATATCGATTACGATTCTGTGGATCTGAGCTGGAGCGAGAATTGTGTGCCTGCCTCCAGTGCATGGGATCTGATATATGGCCAGGTGGGCTTTGATCCCGTAAGTGAAGGAACTTTGATCGAAAACCTCAACTCCAATTCTCATACTCTGGATGGATTAGATGAGGGCTCTGCCTATAGTTGGTATGTCCGTTCCCGGATTTCTACCGGAGGAGTAAGCGATTGGTCAGGCCCACAAACTTTCCTTACTCTGCCTGATGACGGAGTAATCATCACTTACAGTCTTGGAAACATCCCCACCACCTATAATACCTCCCCATCCATTTCCGACCGGGCTCTGGAGTCTGGGTTGCTCTCGGTCTCGGTACCTGAAGGAAAGAAGATTGTGGGGATGGATCTGCTTTATCAGATGTCAACCGGTGGTGGAAGCTGGCTGAGCGAACAGAGATCCTTCCTGCTTTGCAGTAATAACGATATCACTGAATCTCAATTATATAGCGGAGTTGGAGACCATAATGGAACTAATACTTACTATCGGGAAAGCTTGACTTTGGCCAACGGACTGAGTGGGGATGTCAGTTTTGAGTTACACTGCTTCAGGATCTGGGGAAATGAATCTGCTTCAACCACATACTATGGTTATGTGGTGAATGGAACATGGCAAATAGTGTTACATTATGCGGATATTATTGAAACTCTGGCAACTCCCCTTACTTCAGTTTCCGTGCATGATGGGAGTCCTCTGATTAGTTGGACTGCCGTGGATAATGCTCAGTCTTACATGGTGTACTGCTCAGACGATCCCTCATCTCTTTCGTCCTGGTTCCTGCTAGCTACAGTGGCTGCAACGGAACTAAGCTATAGTTACACTGGGGAAGAAACCCGGAAATTCTTCCGAGTGGTGGCCTGTTCGACCATGCCTGCGAAAATTGAGCAGAGAGATGGCGGGTTTCACCAGAAAAAATGATTGTGCTGTAAGATATAAGAAGAGCTTCGCAACTGTCACATCCTGGCCTTAGCGAAGCTCACTTTGTTTGCAAATACACCGGAGAGTCAGCAGATCAACGCTCATTCTTCTTAGGTAGTGATTAAACACAAATGCAGGACAAGTATCACATAGTATCGGAGCCACTCCGGATCAACGTGTGAGCGTGTACCACTGGAACTGATTACACAGCTTTTTATTGACAGAAAGCTCACTTGCAGAGACTTTGCCAGATAGAAAACAATCATATAAGAGGTTTGCAATGTCAAAACGCTTCTATCAGGAGATCCAGACTCAATTGGATTCCATCAAAGCTGCCGGAACTTACAAGACAGAGCGCATTCTGGCCTCTGCTCAGGGTGCCGAGATCACCTTGGCGGATGGCTCCAAAGTCTTAAACTTTTGTGCCAACAACTACCTTGGCCTGGGGAACAATCCCGAGGTGATCAAGGCAGCTCAGGCTGCCATGGAAAGCTGGGGTTACGGCCTGGCTTCCGTGCGGTTCATCTGTGGAACTCAGGAACTGCACAAGAACCTGGAGCAGAAGGTCTCCGAATTTCTGGGAACTGAGGATACCATCCTCTATTCCTCCTGTTTTGATGCCAATGGCGGCATCTTCGAACCGATTTTGGGTGAAGACTCCGCCATCATCTCCGATGCCCTCAATCATGCTTCCATCATCGACGGAGTGCGGCTCTGCAAGGCTCAACGCTACCGCTATTCCCATGCCAATATGAATGAATTGGAAGAGGCACTCAAGCAATCCGCCCAAGCTAAATTCCGCCTTATCGTGACCGATGGCGTTTTCTCCATGGACGGCGATATAGCCAAGCTTCCTGAGATCTGCGACCTGGCAGATAAGTATGACGCTCTGGTAATGGTGGATGATTCCCATGCCACCGGCTACATTGGAGAGACCGGACGCGGCACCAGCGAACATTGCGGTGTGCAGGGCAGAGTTGATATTATCAGTACCACATTCGGTAAAGCTTTGGGCGGTGCCTCCGGGGGCTGCCTTTCCGGACGCCGCGAGATCATTGAATTCATGCGCCAACGCTCCCGTCCCTATCTCTTTTCAAATACCATTGCCCCGCCGGTTGCTGCCGGTGTGATCAAGGTTTTGGAGCTACTCACCGCTTCCACCAGTCTGCGCAATCAGGTGGTGGCCAATGCCAATTACTTCCGCAAAGCCATGGAAGAAGCCGGTTTTGACATCGTTCCCGGCAACACCGCCATTGTCCCTGTGATGATCTACGACGAGCCTCTGGCCGTTAAGATGGCGGATCGCCTTCTGCAGGAAGGCATCTACGTGATCGGCTTCACCTATCCCGTGGTGGCTCTGGGCAAGGCCAGAATCCGCGTTCAGCTTTCTGCCGCTCATTCCCTCTATCATCTGGATAAGGCAGTGGCTTCCTTTGTAAAAGCCGGTAAGGAACTGGGTCTCCTGAAATAACACAAACGCTATGAAGAGCGGGACAGTATATCTGGTTCCCACGCCTATCGGTAATTTGGGCGATATGACCTACAGAGCTGTGGAAGTTCTGAAGTCTGTCGCCCTGATTGCCGCTGAGGATACCCGCTCAGCGCGGCGCTTGCTGCAGCATTTTGATATCCAACCACCCAAGCTGATCAGCTATCACAAGTTCAGCGAAAAACAACGCCTCCCGGAGCTTCTGGACATCCTGAAGACCGGCAGCGATATTGCCATTATTTCCGATGCAGGCAGCCCGGGAATCTCCGACCCCTCAGAATTCATCGTTCAAGCCGCCACTACCGCAGAGATTCCTGTGATCGCTTTGCCGGGTGCCACGGCCTTTGTTCCAGCGCTCACGGCTTCAGGCTTATCTTCCCGCAGTTTCTGCTTCATCGGCTTCCTGCCCACACAGGCCAAAGAGCGGCGTCTTCTGCTCCAAAGGCTTTCCACCTATCCTGAGACTCTGATCTTTTATGAGGCTCCGCACCGTCTGGAGAAGACCCTTACCGAGCTTCATAAGACACTGGGAAACAGACGGGTGGTACTGGCACGGGAGCTCTGCAAAATCTACGAGGAATACACCAGAAGCGATCTGGAGAGCTTGCTGAAGGATTGGTCTGTAACCGAAAAAGGTGAATTCGTGGTTCTCCTGGAAGGGGCAGCAGCCTCGGAGCCCGATCCCGCCGAACTCCGCCGGGAAGTGCTTTCCCTGCTGAAAGCCGGCAAGAAGCCTTCCGAGATTCAGACCGAACTGAGCGGTAGCTATCCCCGCAACCAAATCTATCAGTGCCTGCTGAGCTTCAAGAAGAGGAAGGCATGAAAAAGCCTTATCTGCTCTTCGATTTTGACGGCACTATCGCCAATTCCATCGATCTGCTCTATCAGATCATGAATCAACTGGCTCCGGATTATGGCATAGAGCACATCAGTGAAGAGGATTTTATGGTGATCCGCAATATGAGTGCGGCTTCCGTGATCCGACTGGCCGGGATTCCTCTCTACAAAATACCCTTTATCATCGGCAGAGTTCTGAAGGTTTACAAGAAACGGGTGCATGAGCTGGAGCCCTATCCCGGCATTTTCGCCATGCTCAGGAGCTTGAGGGAAAACAGGATCGGCATGGCACTGCTCAGTTCCAATTCCAGAAACAATGTGGTGCAGTTTCTGGATCGGCACAAGCTTCACTATTTTGATTGGATAGAGGGCACATCCGGAGTTCTGGACAAGCAGGACAGAATCAGGCGGCAAATCCGCAAACACAAGCTGGATCCTGCCAGTCTGATCTATATCGGAGACGAGAGCCGGGATATTGAAGCTGCCAAAGCCTGTGGGATCAAAGTGATCTCCGTGACCTGGGGCTTCCATCCTCAGCGCTTGCTGGAGCGCTACAATCCGGACTTTCTGGCAGACAGGCCGGAGCAGATTCTGGAGATACTGGAGGATATGGGATGAACCCCTATCGCAATAAGCGCTCCGATCTGGTGATCCTGCTGGTTTTGGGGGTGATGGCCGTGATTGGAATCTACGTGATCTATAATGAACTCACGGCTCCCCGCAGTACTGTAGATTCGGAAGCATTGGATTTCTATCCTGATCCCCTCCAGACATCGGCAGATTCCGTGGTTCTGCCTCCCATGCAGCGTGGGAAGGTGAAGTTTCTCTTCACTCCCAAAGCATCCTACAGCATAACAGCCACTTTAGTGAGTAAACGCAGCTATTTCGGTGGCCCCATGAATTGGCTTTCGCCCATGGACTACGCTTTGGTCTGGGGCTCCGTCAATCACCTGCTGGACAAGATCAAATTCAGGCAGGTGGTGCGTTTCTGCCTTTACAGAACGAAAGAAGCTCTCGATCCCGCCTATATCAACCGGCATGTCTCCAATAATCATCTCATCCCCTCCACTCCCAATCTGCGCAAAGCTCTGCGGAAAGCCAGAAAAGGCAATGTGGTAAAACTGGATGGCTATCTGGTCTATGTGACGGCTTTGCGTGAGGGACAGGTGATGACAAACTGGAACAGCAGCCTCACCCGCACCGATGACGGCAATGGCGCCTGTGAGATTATCTATCTGACCCGCCTGCAGATAGGTGATAAGGTGTACGAGTGACAGGTCAGTGAACAGTGATCAGAGCTAGGTGCCGCTCCTGGTTTCCTCCCGGTTTCTCCCGGACTCTTCACCGAGTCTTGCAGGACTCTTCCCGAACACTTTGCTCGGGAAGAGTCGGCCAAGACTCGGTGAAGACTCGGCAACCCATTAGGAATGAACTGAGAATTTCCCGTAACGGAGGATTCTGATCCTCCGGAATGAAGCGACGTAGCTTCGGAAAGCTACGATACGCCAACCCTCGCTATGATCTTGCTCTTCTGCGGGGCTAACCGCTCCGCCTCTTGTTAGTTAAGGTTCACGACTACACTGGGGTGGAGACGCCTCGTCGCCACAGAGGCCTGAGGCCTCTCTCGGAATGTCCCAGAGCTTTACAAATCTTGGGTATAATAGTAGACTCTGGAAGGGTTTCTGCCAAATCGGAGTTTATCGGGGTCCTCAAAGCCGACGAAGTGAGGTTTTGGGGTGATTTGGCAGCCCAAGAAGCGAAGCAGCACAGCGCAGCACTCGTCACTTGTTACTCGTCACTGGTCACTGTCTGTTCACTGATCACTGTTCACTGCCCCAGCATTGCTCTCAGCACTTCCTGCCTGCGTTTAGCGGCCACAGAGTGGAATTGGATGCCATGCTCCAGATGGTAGTTCATCAAAGCGGTAAAAAGCTCCGAGGATTTGCGTTGCTTCAGGGCTTCCCGCCAGAGTTCCCGCTCCTCACCTTTGTTCCAGTAGAGATTGATGATGTGAGCTAGGTGATCCAGCCGACAGACCTCTGAGAAGGAGAGAGCATCTGAGGCCAGAACTCTGTATGGAGGTTCCTGCTGCCACAGATAACCCAGCTTGCCGGCCAGCTTGTGCATGGGTGTATCGGACAAAATCTTAAGCGTACCCAGTTGCAGTTCATGCGGCAAGATGTCCATCTCTTCATCGATGGAATTCAAGATGGAGGAGTAGTTTTCTCCGGGTAGGCCAATCAGCAGATCGCAGTGGCAGAGCACTTCCGTATCCCTTCGCAGCCTGAGAAGTATCTCTTTGGCTCGTGGCCAGTTCATGCTTCGGCCAGAATTCTTCAGAGTGGCTGGATTGGTGCTCTGAATCCCGATCTCAAAGCGGAAGAGGCCTGCCGGAGCTTGAGCCAGCAACCTGATGTCCTCCTCGGTGATCAGATCAGGATAGATTTCAAAATGGCAGACCGGAGCCTCCGGATATTGCAGGATATGCTGCCAGACGATGTGAGCCAAGTCTTTATCTGTATTGAAACTGCGATCCACAAACTTCAGAGTCCGCGGCTTGGCACTCAGCAGCAGATCCAGCTCTTGCTTCAGCTTGGCAAGCTCTTCCGGACGACTGAGCTCAAAACGTTTCTCTGCCCTTTTGTCCGTGGCGGAAAGGCAATAGATGCAGCCGTAGGGACAGCCCCGGCTGGTTTCGTAATAGATCAGCTTCCCTTCCATGGTCTGCAGTTCTTCCTCTGTGTATGGGAAGGGCAGCTCGCTCAGAGGATAGTTTTCTCCGCTGATCTCCGGCTCTGCTGAAACAAAACCTGCTTCTGCCAGTCTGCGGAAACTCAGTTCTCCCGGACCCGTGATCCGGATCAGTCTGCCTGAGCTAAACTCCTCTCTAAGAGCAGCTAGCTCAAGCTGAGTTGCTTCCGGGCCTCCCAGCACAAGGGTGCACCCAGGCAGCAAGCTGAGCATAGGCCTGAGTAGCGGCTCTAAATATCTGCGGTTCCAGATGTATACCGGCAGGCAGAGGATATCCGGCGCTTGCTTCACCAACTCCTCCAGAGTATCCAGAGGATCGTCCTTCAGAGTGGAAGAGCTGTGAGTCACGGAATATGGCAAATCACGGATCACGCTGCCCAGATAGTAGAGTGAGGGGCAACTGTGCGACCAGGAGCTGTTAATGGCATGCATCAGTATCTTCTTCATGAGCTCAGCCTCCGGGAGGAGCCTTCTCTTGTCAAGCTTGGCACTTGAACCTTGACAAGATATCCTCTGATGTTTAAGGGTTTCTACAAAGGAATTGCCTCCGGGCAGCCACATAAGTAGCAGGAGTAGAAAACGATGCACGATCTCAAGCTCGATCTCAGCAATCTTCGGGAGGTTTTTGGCCAGCTCTTCCCAGCCGGACAGATTGCCGCCGCACAAACTTATTTCCTAAAACAAGTTTCACTAATGATGCACGAGAACTACCGGGGCAAGATGCAAAGCCTGCCCAAGGCAGGGATTTGGGGTTTTAACTGGTTCAATGTGTGGTACACCCCCGGCGTTTCCAGCGTTTCCACCACCATCCGAGATAATTATGACCGCAGCTTTGATCTTTCCAACCGTGCCAATCTGGTGGCTGTGGTTTCAGACAGCACCAGAGTGCTGGGAGATGGTGATTGCGGGCCAGCCGGTGGACTGGGCGTGATGGAAGGTAAAGCCATGCTGATGAAGTATCTGGGCGGTTTTGACGCCATGGCGCTTTGTGTGAATAACCGCGATAAAGACGGCAAGCCCGATCCGGATCGCCTGATAGAGTTTGTGAAAATGCTGGAGCCCTCTGTGGGAGCTGTGAATCTGGAGGATATCTCTCAGCCAAATTGTTATAAGGTGCTGGATGAACTCCGTGAGCACTGCAATATCCCTGTCTGGCACGATGATGCACAGGGCACGGCCTCCGTTACTCTGGCAGGCGTGATCAACGCTCTCAAGCTTACTGATCGCAAGATCGAAGAATGCCGCGTAGTGCTTTATGGAGCCGGAGCATCCAATACCACCATCGCTTCCTTCCTTCTGCAGAGCGGGCTCAATCCGGAACGTCTGGTGATGTTTGACAGCAAGGGCGCACTGCATCCCAAACGTGATGATCTGGAGAACTCTCCAAGTAAATTCAAGCAGTGGGAACTGGCACGCAAGACTAACCCCAAGTGTTTGAACACCATGGAAGAAGCCATGCAGGGATCGGATATCCTGATAGCGCTTTCCACTCCCGGACCGGACACCATCAAGCCGGCCTGGATCAAGCTGATGAGCCCCAAATCCATAGTTTTCACCTGTGCCAATCCCGTTCCCGAGATCTATCCTTACGACGCCAAGGCTGCCGGAGCATATATTGTTGCTACCGGCAGGGGAGACTTCCCAAATCAGATCAATAACTCTTGTGGCTTCCCCGGCATCCTCAAAGGAGCGCTGCTGGTGCGTGCCCGCAAGATCACCGATAAAATGGCCATTCGTGCTGCCCGTAGTCTGGCGGCTTTCGCCGAAGCCCGGGGTATTCATCCCGAGAGCATTATTCCCACCATGGACGAGGCGGAAGTCTTTGCCCGTGAGGCAGCAGACGTGGCCATGCAAGCCATCGAGGATGGAGTTGCCCGTCTTACTCTTAGCTATGATGAGGTCTATTCTCTGGCGTCTCATGATATCACCGCCTCCCGAAGCTTGTGTCACAAGATGATGGAGGATGGTTATATTCAGGCACCCCCCGAAGCTCTTTTGGAGAAAGCTTTGAAACAGACTTTGGCACTCTATGGCGATTAAACCGGGCTCGGTTCTGCTCAAACGGTTGGGCTATGCCCTGAAGCTGATCCTGAGCGTGGTGATCACTTGGCTGGTCTTTCGCAAGATCAACCTCTCAGACGTGCTGGAAGGCATCGCTGCCATCCCTCCTGCGCTGGCGGCGTTGATCCTTGTGATCTCACTATTAAGGCATTATCTGCAGTATCAGAACTGGTGGCTGGCTTTGCAGATGAATCCCGGTTTTATAGCCAAACGCCGAGATATCCAATGCAGTTACCTGATCGGTAACTTCCTCAGGTTTCTGCTACCCGGCGGACACGGCACCTTTGGCAAAGTCTTCTTCATTAAAAACAGTTCCAAGACCGCCACAGCAGTGGCAGTGACTTCAGAACGTGCTGCTCAGACCTGGGCAGTCTTTCTCTTTGCTGCCCTGGGTGCCAGCTATTACTATCTGGATTGGGCGGTGGAACTGCGTATTCTGCTATTGGGTTTTATTGCCATTTTCCCGCTGCTGCTCTGGATTCCGGTGCGGTATCATCCCGCTTTCAGTGAGGTGAGAGAGGGCTACAGACGTGACCTTCCCTGGATGCTGCTGATCCAGATTTGCACCAATCTGCTCACCATGCTGCAGTATTGGTTGCTCCTGAGCCTGATGCTAAAGATAAGCTTTCCACAGACGGTTCTGAGGATGTCTCTGGTGCAGTTCTCGGATACCATTCCCATCACTATTTCCGGATTGGGACTCAGAGAAGGCTTTGCGGTGCATTTTCTGGAAGACGCCGGAGTTACAGCCAAGCAGGCAGTGACTGCTACGCTGGGTCTTTTTATCTTTCAGGATCTCATTCCCGGGTTGGTGGGGTTGCCCTTTTTCCTCACTCACAAGAAAAGCTCAGCCAAAGAAGGCTAGAATGCCGTTTTGCTTGACAGAAAAGAGGGTTTTGATTTTAAGGAACGAACTGTACTTATGCGGGCCTATAGCTCAGTTGGTAGAGCTTCCGGCTCATAACCGGATGGTCGGGGGTTCGACTCCCTCTGGGCCCACCATTTTTTCTTTCTTTGCCACCGGCGGATCCATCCCCTATTATATCTACAGGAAAGAAAGCTTATGAAACAAAGACACATTCTACCAATTCTTCTGGCAGCTCTCTGCCTGCCGCTGTTCTCCGCCACCTATGCCGGAGATATCTTCCAAATTGCTCCCGGAGTGGCCAACCAGGCTATGGGCGGAACCGGGCTGACCAATGCATCGTCAATGGCAGCCGGCTGGTGGAATCCTGCGCTCTTGTCCCAGAGAGACTTGCGAGGTGCTGAGCTGATGTATAGTGAGCATTTTGAGGGGCTACTAAGGCAGAATCAGGCAAGCATCATTCTGGGAAAGTGGGGATATAACCTAAGATATCTGGGGAATGAACCAATCTATGTCCTTGATGATAATGGCGACAGAGTTGCCCTGCTACCGGATGAAGATGGGGTCATAACTACCAGACAACCCAGTTCTCTCTTCTCAATTATTGTGAATCATCTCTCCATCAACGATATCAAGCTCACTCAGCTCGAAGACCCCACTGATAGTCTCTCTAATGATAACCGTCCCGAAATCTGGAAGACCATTGGTAATAACGATGTGATTGTATATGGTGCTATCGGTCGAAGCTTGGGTACCAGGACCTCTTTAGGCATCGCTCCCAAGCTGGCTTATCGCTCTCTGGCAGAGCACAGTGGCTATGCCTTTGGTGCGGATATTGGCTTTCTATATATGAGTAGAGCTTTCGCCTTAGGTGCCAATCTGCGGGATTTCTTCAGCAGCCAGGTGCTTTGGGAAAATGGCACTTACGAGAATGTCTTGCCTAATCTTGATCTCGAGGCTTCTTACAGCATCCTGTTCGGGGGAGTTGAAAAGAACAAGCGGGTCGATATTGCCCTGCGCAGCCAGATCTTCGCCGATGACAGAAGCGAGGAGAGCAGTATCGAAGCCGGACCCTTCAGTGCCGATCTGCATGCCGGAATCCGCTTCTATCCCACCTATTCCCTTGCCATCATGGCAGGTTATGACGTCGATGCCATCACTGCCGGTTTGGGTATCAATTATCAGACTTTGGGGCTCAACTATGCGTTCAAAGCCGGTTCACCGGACGGCCTTGGCTCCACTCAAAAGATTTCACTAAGCTACACATGGTAAGGAAAGTCCTTGCCCTGCTGGGAGCCACCGGTTCGATCGGGACTTCCACGCTCCGGGTTCTGAAAGAGCAGAGCCAGTATTATTCCCTAGCTCTGATGACGGCTCACCAGGATTGGCAGAAGCTCTTGGGCTTGGCCTCGGAGTTTGGCTGCTCCATGCTTTGTCTCACAGGCATAGAGGATAAAGCTCTGCAAGCGCGGATCAGACAGGAAGCCGGCGAGATCAAGCTATACTTTGGAGAGCAGGAACTGTTGCATCTCTTGCAAGACCTGCCCTATGACATCGCCCTCAATGCGATCACGGGTTCTGCGGGGCTGAAGTCCAGCTTCAGCATCATCTCCTCCGGGAGGCCTCTGGCACTGGCCAATAAAGAATCCCTGGTGATGGCTGGACATCTGCTGGCTCCTCTGGCCAAGAGTAAAAGCCTTCCCATTCTTCCTGTGGATAGCGAACACAGTGCGATCTTCCAGGCCATAGGCACTCATCCCAGCTCTGAGATCAGGAAGCTGCACATCACCGCTTCGGGTGGAAGCTTCCGGGATCTGCCTCTGGAAAACTTCACCGGGATCAAGGTGGAACAAGCTCTCAAGCATCCCAATTGGGATATGGGCGCTAAAGTTACTCTGGATTCTGCCACGATGTTCAACAAAGCTCTGGAGGTAATGGAAGCGCATTGGCTCTTTGACCTGCCTTATTCTCAGATAGCGGCTGTGATCCATCCGCAATCCATTATCCACTCTCTGGTGGAGTTCATCGATGGCTCTCTCCTGGCTCAAATGAGTTCTCCGGATATGAGCCTGCCTATACTATATGCCCTCAGTTATCCACAGCGTTTACCCTCCACCTTGGTGACGACAGACCTTCTGAAGCTTGGCAGCCTGAGCTTCCGGGAGATTGAAGAGGAGCGGTATCCTCTCTACTATCTGGGCAGAGAAGTTGCCTTGGAGGGTGGAATTCTGCCCACGGTGCTAAATGCTGCCAATGAAGCAGCTCTGCGGCTCTTTCTGGAGCGCAAGATTTCCTTCCCGCAGATCCATGAGCTTGTACGCAGAACTGTGGAGGCCTATCCCAATACGCCCTGCCCCGATCTGGAAGAGATCGTGAACTGCAATACGAGGGTGTACCGTGAGGTATTAAGCGGAAGATAGTGGTGGAGTGGTGAAGTGGTGAAGTGGTGAAATGGTGAAGTGGTAGCGACAGCGTAGCCCAATTGTGCCCTCTCCTAACCTCTTCTAACCTCTCCTTCCTCCTTTACTCCTTGTTCAAAAACAACTTATCTCTTTCCCTCTTTCCCTCTGTTTTATGATCTACTACAGCAATCCCCATCTTCTGCG
>JAKPXC010000110.1 GCA_029567705.1 Candidatus Cloacimonadota bacterium | reverse complement strand
CGCTTGCCTTCGATGGAAGCCAGAAGAGCAGTTTCTTCTCCGCATACAAAAGCACCGGCTCCTTCCATTACATTGATCCGGAAGCTCTTGCCACTGCCAAAGACGTCGTCTCCCAAGACCCCAAGCTCTTCTGCCACGCTGATAGCTTTGCGGATACGGGCACAAGCCAGAGGATATTCCATGCGGACATAAACATAGCCTTCATTAGCTCCGACGGCCGCAGCAGCGATCATCATACCTTCCACCACACTGTGAGGATTGCCTTCCAGGATGCTGCGATCCATAAAGGCACCCGGATCTCCCTCATCACCGTTACAAACTATATATTTCTTTTCATTATTTTGTCTGCGGGTAAGTTCCCACTTCAGACCGGTGGAAAATCCTCCACCGCCCCTTCCACGCAAACCGGCTTCCTGATAGAGCTTGCAGAGCTCTTCCGAGCTGAATTTCTGATAAGCATCACGAGCAGCGAAGTAACCTCCGTGACTAATATATTCATACACATTCTCGGGATCCAGCAGACCGCATTCCTTCAGTGCAGTACGTTTTTGACGCGTGTAGAAAGGAATATCTGCCACTCCCTTGCAATGACGTCCATCGGCGGGATTGATATAGAGCAAACGATCAATCAGTTTGCCCTGCACTATGGTCTGATCCACAATCTCTTCGGCATCTTCGGGCTTTACATGGGCATAAAGAATGCCATCCGGCTCAATTGTTACCAACGGGCCAACTTGACAAAAACCCTGACATCCGCTACCGGAAATCAGCACGTCGTGATTGTGGTCTTCATGCGCCTTCAGCTCAATGCAAACATCCAGCGAATGCATTGCCAGGCTGCTTTTCAGAGCATTGTAAACCTTCAGAGAACCATTGGCAATGCAGCCGGTTCCGGCACAAACAATGATGCGCTTTTTAAAACAATCGCGGGCTTCCTGATAGTCATTTCTGATTTGATCTAGATTAAGCATTTTCCTTCTCCAAAATAGCATCTATGAGCTTGATCGCTTGCTCCGGTGTAACTTGACCGTGAACCTCATCATCCACCACCATCACCGGTGCCAATCCACATGCCCCCAAACAGGAGACCGTTTCAAAGGTGATAAGCATATCATCGGTCGTGATCTTCTTGCTGGAAAGCCCCAATTTCTCTCTCACAGCCTCAATCACCGCCATTGAACCACGCACGTGGCAGGCAGTGCCATCACACATCTTGATGATGTGCTTGCCTTTGGGCTCCAAAGAGAAGTGACTGTAAAACGTAGCCACACCATAGAGGCGGGCAGGAGAGACCTTCAGGGAAGTGGCAATGAAAGTAAGCACTTCCTGGGGAAGGTAGCGATATTCATGTTGAACGGCTTGCAGGATCGGAATGATCTTGTTGGAATTGAAATCGTAAGATTCCAAGATCTCCAAGACCTTCGAGAAGCTGCGGACTGCAGAATTTTCAGAATTCATCTTTGCTCCTAATCTATCTGATTTTATTTTTTTGGCGTAAGGACCCTATCAGGGATTTTCACTGATTTTTCTCGTGTTGGCTGGAACCTTTTCTAGCCTATAGGCCTTTCTCCAGCTCGGTTTCGTGGTGGAGCTTCTCGGTCAGACGGCGCGAAAGCACAGCCAGGGATGCACTCATATCGACGTCTTCCACGATGATACCCGCAGGAACTTTGAGGTGAACTGGCGTAAAATTCCAGATCGCCACAATTCCATTATCTATCATCATCTGAGCCGTATCCTGCGCTTTTTCGGAGGGAACCGTGAGGATCCCGATATGGATGTGGAGGCGTCCGCAGAGATTGGCAAAACGCTCCAAACCGTATATCTTGGTACCGCTGATAGTGGTGCCAATCAGGCTGGGATCATTATCGAAGGCCGCCACTATGGACAACCCCTTGCGGGTGAGCTCCTGATAACCCAAAAGAGCCGAACCCAAGCGTCCCACTCCCACCAGGAAACAGGAAGAACTATCGTTCCAATTCAAGAAGTTTTCAATCGCTTCGATCAGATCTGAAATCTTGTGACCAACCTTGGGAACTCCCACCACTCCGGTAAGAGCCAGATCCTTGCGCACCTGAGTCATGTGAACTCCGGTGATCTCCGCCAGACGGGTGGCAGAAACATAGGCCTGCCCCTCTTTCTGGAACCTGTGTAAGAGCTCCAGGTACTGAGGCAATCGCTTCAGCGTTAAAACCGGTATTGAAACCATCTTTTCTCCTTATCTTGGCATCTCATTCGATACATTTATATCGATAAAATAAAGTGGCTATTCCTGTCAAGTTCTTTTTCGATATTTTTATATCGATATAATGAGAGTGTTTCGATAAGTGCTTGTTTGTTAGTGTCTTGGCTTTGCGTGATTATCTTTCAAATCTTATACCAAGGATTTGAGGATTCAAGGATTGGGGGATGATTGATTCCGGCTTTCGCAACTGGGCATGCTACCATACTTGATATCCTCTCCAGCATTCCGGCTTGACAGGAATGCAGTAATCACATAGCATGCAGCACGTAGAATTCAATCAACCTAGTAGCTGGGAAAGTAATCCAAAGACAGGAGGAATGATGAAGCGATTAGTTCTCTTGCTGATACTTATGATAATGGCTCTGAGTATCGTGTCCTGCGACAAGCGGGAAGGTGATGATGGCTTGCCGACTTTCGATGAAGTCTTGGAGGACCCTGATGAGGATTTTTACCTGATCCTGGATTATTCCAAAAATGGCTATAGTGATGATAGCGATGCCTTATGTACACTTATCACCAAACGAAGGCTGGAAGAACTATGGATAAACTCAGAACTTGTCACTCCCTATCATATGTCCTACGATAACGATACTGACAGATACTGTTATGAAATGATTCCGCTCAATCTTGATGGCGTTCTTCCCTCTGGTTACAATGAAGAGATTGCTTACCAGCTCAAACTTCAGGGCAAAACGGTCACTGGCAGCTTGCTTATGCCGGCAGAATACTTTGTCGATGTCCCATGGTTTGATCCCGCTCAAAACTTCAGTTTAGTCTGGACGTTGGCAGAGGACCCCAAAGCTCAGGATGTTGCATTGTCTATTAGGGATACCGATTCCAACGTTTATGAATATTACTATAATATGAAGCCAACCGCCAGGACTTATACCTTCAACAAAAAGCTCTGGAGTGATTATCAACCGGCGCAGTGTTTATATAGACTCTATTTGGAAGCCCACAACTATCATAAAAAAAGTGGCGGAATAATATGGTTCATCAGCAGTTATTATACCGATCAATTGGAATATGGTAAGAAGTCACTCCACAACAGGCGAGTCGAGAAAATCCTGAGGGGAGAAGAAGCTCTGCCGAGATAACATAAAACTTCCATCCCATCCTAAGGGGTCGCCGACTCTTCACCGTGTCTTGCAGGACTCTTCCCGAGCAAATTGTTCGGGAAGAGTCGGCCAACAGTCAGCGAAGACTCGGCAACTCATTAGGGAGAGACGACAGCGTATTGCTAATTGACGGATAATCTCCCCATCCTCCGCCCCCAAAAAACTCTTGCCAAAAAAAGCACCCAAGCAATCTTGTCCGGAGCATGCTTTGTATTTTTGGGGCTGCAGATTATATTGTCGTTATATAAGTAGAGGAGTGCTTAATGGAAAACCAAAACAGTAGAATTCCCAGAACCTTGCCTGTGCTGCACATGAGTGGAGTGGTGATGTTTCCTTTCCTGCTCATGCCGCTGGTGGTCTCGGATGAAGAATCCAAGCTGGTAGTGGATCATGCTCTTGCCAACGATAAGACCCTGGGCTTCTTTCTGGAAAAAGATAAAGTCAAGCCAGACGATCTCGGATTGCATGAGATCGGCACAGCCGTCACGATCCTGCGTATGCTGCGCAATCAGGACGGCACAATTAGTCTGCTATTGCAGGGCAGCTCTCG
Source organism: Candidatus Cloacimonadota bacterium (assembly GCA_029567705.1). Taxonomy (GTDB): domain Bacteria; phylum Cloacimonadota; class Cloacimonadia; order Cloacimonadales; family Cloacimonadaceae; genus PHBP01. Next base: position 7,602 of record JAKPXC010000110.1, on the reverse strand, counting down.
CGTACGCCTGCAGAAAGTGATTCAACGCGAGCCTTTTATGATGGTCGATGTGGAGACTATCTCCGAACAGATCGCCGAAGGCACCGAGATTCACGCCCACCGCAATATAGCCTTGGAGCTCTTGGACAAAATCGCCAGCGAGAGCAGCCTGCTGAACCGTGAAATGATCAACGGCCTCAGCAACATCAAGCAGGCCGGACGGGTGGCGGATATCATTGCCGGAAATATCGAGTTGCAGCTTGAAGACCGTCAGAAGATACTGGAACTGATTGATCTGGAAAAACGCTATATGTACCTGAATAACTGCCTGGCGGAGCTTATCAAGCAGATGCGGGTGGAAAACCATATCCGCAACAATATCCAGCTTGAGATGAGTGAAGATCAGCGCAGATACTATCTGAGAGAGCAGTTGGAAGCCATACGCCGGGAACTGGGCGAAACCGATGAGGTTACCCGGGAGATTCAGAAATGGCGTGAACTGATCATAAAGAACAAGCTGCCGAATTATGTGGAAGACGTTGCTCTGGAAGAGCTTGACCGTCTGGCCTCCATGCAGCCTGCCGCCAGCGAATACGGCGTGATCCGCAATTATCTGGAGTGGATTGTCAATATCCCCTGGACTCATCAGAGCAAGGATCGCCTCGATCTTAGCAAGATAGAGAAGATACTGCGCACCGATCATTATGGTCTTGAAAAGCCCAAAGAAAGGATATTGGAGTATATAGCCGTCAAGAAGCTGAAGGGACATTTGAAGGGGCCTATACTCTGCTTTGTGGGTCCTCCCGGCACAGGCAAGACATCCATCGGCAAATCGGTCGCCCGGGCTTTGAACCGCAAGTTTATACGCATGTCTCTGGGTGGAATCCATGATGAAGCGGAGATTCGCGGGCATCGGCGCACCTATATTGGTGCTATGCCCGGCAAGATCATCACCGAGATCAAGCGTCAGGGAACCGCCAATCCGGTCTTCATGCTGGATGAGATCGACAAGCTGGGACGTGACTTCCGGGGAGATCCCGCTTCCGCCCTGCTGGAAGTGCTGGATCCGGAGCAAAACAACAGCTTTGTGGATAACTATGTGAACTTGCCTTTTGATCTTTCTGAAGTGATGTTTATTACCACAGCCAACAGCCTGGACACCATTCCTGCTCCCCTGCGGGACCGTATGGAGATCATAGAGTTCAGCAGCTATCTTGAGAACGATAAGATCGAGATAGCCAAGCACTATCTGATCCCCAAAGAACTGGAGGAAAACGGGCTGGCAGACTTCAAGGTGAAGCTGCACAAAAGCGCTCTGCAAGAGCTGATCCGCTATTATGTGAGAGAAGCGGGAGTGCGCAATCTGCAACGCCGGATCGGCTCTATATTCCGTAAGATAGCCAAGGAAGCAGCCTCCGGAGCAGAGATCAATTATGTAATCAAAGATTCGGATATCAAGGCTTTCCTGGGACCACGCAAATTCACTCTGGAGCTGGCTAACCGCAGACCGGAGGTGGGAATAGCCACAGGCTTGGCCTGGACTTCCTACGGTGGAGAGATCCTCTTCTGTGAAGCGATACGCATGCCGGGAAAGGGCAATATCGTGCTCACGGGGCTTCTGGGTGAAGTGATGAAGGAATCCGCCAGGATTGCCGTCAGTTACCTCAAAGCCCAGCATAAAACCTATAAGATTGATACCAAAGACTTCACGGCTTATGATATCCATATTCACTTCCCCTCCGGTGCTGTGCCCAAAGACGGACCCTCAGCCGGCGTGACTCTTGCCACTGCTTTGGCATCGCTCTACAGTGGCATGAAAGTGAGGCATGATATCGCCATGACCGGAGAGATTACTCTGCATGGAGAAGTGCTGCCAATCGGCGGAGTGAAGGAAAAGCTTCTGGCTGCCAAACGGGCAGGGATCACTCAGGTGCTGCTCCCGGAAGAGAACCGGGAGAGCATCTCGGACTTCCCTGAAGTTATTCTTGCCGGCATGGAGATAAGCTTTGTTTCCAGGATATCTGAGGTCTTGGAACGTTTACTCATCCCAAACCCCAAACAGCCAGTGAAACAAGGTAAACTTACCAAGAAAACCAAGTAATGGAAAGATATCCGACCATCCGGATCATTCTGAACCTGCCGGTGGAGTTCATCCCCAAGGCAGAGTTTGTGCTGCGCACCTTCTGTTATATACTGCGCCTGAGCCCTGCTTTTACCTATGGAACCTATTACGAAGGAGCACATCTTTATTACGGGCCGGAAATCCCGGTGAATGTGCCTATCAAGATACTATTGAATCCGGAGACTCCCGGCTTCTTTGAGAAGCAGGAGCTCTACCCTCTGGAAGGGGTGAATTTTTGTAAATTCAAAAACGAGAAGATTCCCTTCCTCTTCTCTCAGGGTGGAGCTATCTTCAACCTGGCTGAAGACCATTGCAATATCCGCAAGGATATCGTGGCAGGAGGCTTTTACTTCCTAAGCTGTTGGCATGAATACATCATGGGAATCCGTGGCCAGCGCTCCAGCCGGGTGGATTACAAGCAGTCTCTGCAATACCGTTGGGATTTCGCCGAAGTTCCGGTGGTGGACGTTTATGCCCAAGTGTTGCTCTATGCCCTGCAGCAATTCTGTCCGGAGTTTATCCGGGATATCAACTGGGCTGAAAACAAGCGTTTTGTGGTTTCTCTGTCCCACGATATAGACTATTGGGATTATTGGGACAAAAAGCAGAAACGCTCCAATCTGCAGTACAATCTCAGCACCTTCCCAAAGCGTCCCCTGGCTGCTGCCTACAAACTGGTGGCTCACAGCATCCACAAACACCTGATCCACAATCCCTGGAGAATTGTGAAGAATATCGCCCGGGATGAAGCGGAAAGCGGCGTGGGAGCTACTTGGTTCCTCCTGGCCCGCAAGGACTTTGAGGATCCCAGGCAGAACTATCTCTTCAACGTTGTGGCTCGTGAACAACTGCTGGATAACCTGGGACAACTGGAGATCGGCCTGCATGGCTCTCCCCAATCGGCCTTTGACCGGGACATTTTGGAAGAGGAACTGGATAATCTTCGGGATCTGGGCTTTGATCCGGTGGGCTATCGCACACACTATCTGCACTTTGATTATCAGGAGAGCTTCAGCATTCTGGAAGCTGCAGGAATCAAGTACGATTCCACTTTGGGATATTGGGAAAACGTGGGCTTCAGAGCCGGGATATCATTCCCCTTCTTCCCCTTTAATATCAAAGAGAACCGTCCTTTCCGCGTGCTGGAGATTCCTCTGATCGTGATGGATACCACTCTGCATTCACACAAGGCCATGAACCTCAATCCCCTCAGAGCCGGACGTACCCTCCGAAGGCTGATAGACATGGCGGAGAAGTATCAATCCCATGTTTCTCTGCTGTGGCACAATACCACCTTTGATCCGGTGGATTACCCCGGCTGGGGCAAGCTCTATTGGCGCACTATCGATTATGCACTCAAAAAGAAAGGCTGGGTAACCTCCCTGCAGAAAATCTATGAAGAATGGGTGAACCTCAGTTACTAAAACACCGGGAGTTCTTATGATTCTAACCCTGTTGTGGCAAATCTTCTTTGTGGTCTTTATGATCTTTTGCCTGATGGCACTCTTTGGCTATTATCTGCTGCTGCCCTTTAGTTCCAAGCGAAGAGCCAGACGCATGATATATCGCTGGGTACGCTTTTGGGGCAGAGTGACAGTGCTTTCCACCGGCAGCAAAGTGGAGATAGAAGGCCTGGAAAAGCTTCCTCCGGAGCGAAATCTCTGCCTGGTGGGAAATCACCAGTCCTTCTTTGATATCCCCGCACTTCTGGGTTGGATCGGCATTCCTGCCGGCTTTATCTCCAAGCAGGAACTCAGCAAGATCCCCGTGCTCAGCCATTGGATGAGGCTTTTGCCCTGCGTATTTATCAACCGCAAGAACGCCCGGGAAGCCATGAAGTCTTTCCAGATGAGTGCCCAGGTGATAGCTGAGGGAAACCCGATTGTGCTCTTCCCGGAAGGAACCCGTTCCAAAAGCGACGAACTGGGCGAGTTCAAACCCGGTAGCTTAAAACTCCCTCAAATGGCAGAAGCTATCATTGTGCCTTTTGCCCTCAGTGGTACCTGGCGTATCTATGAGATTGATAATCGTATCCATTCCCACAAAGTGCGGATTCGCATCCTTGATCCCATCTATCCTGATAATCCCATTTACAAAGAGCGGGATGCCCTGCTGGAACACCTGAGCTCCAGCATTGCCTGTGCTCAGCGAGAGCTTCTGGAGAAACCATGAGACTGGCGCTGCTCCTGCTTCTGCTGAGTTTCTGCTCTCTAGCTTTCGCTCAGCCGGCAAGCATCAGCTTTGGCACCAAGGCCGGCCTGAACTTGGGAATGCACTATGGCACCATGGTGGAAGAAGACGTCTATGAAGTGAGCCCGGGTATACGTCCCGGCTTCATCGGTGGAGCTTGCATGGAGATGAAACTGCTGCCGTATCTGGACTTAAATTACGAGTTGCTATACGTGCAGAAAGGTTCCCGGGAACGCATCCGTATCCTGAAACTGGAGGGCGAAAGCCTGGAACGACCGGCAACCATGCATGTAGATTACAACATTGACTATCTGGAGCTGCCTATATACCTGAAGGTGAAGACTCTGGAGAGTGGGAACTGGAGCCTTTCTGCCCTCACCGGAACAGCTATGGCCCTGAAAGTAAGCGGAGACTATATGCTGGATGGCTTGGTCTATATGCCCAATGGCGAAAACTGGGACGAAGTCCCCATCCAAGAAAAAGGCAAGCTGGACGATCTGAACCTCTTCGATTTTGGCTTGGTCTATGGTACAAGCCTAAACTACCGGGGCAAGCTCGATGCTTCCCTGGAATTCCGGTTCACTCTGGGATGGGACTACCTCAAGCTCCCCACGTCAGACTACACCGAACCGGTGGAACTGCGTAACCAGAGTTACTCGCTCCTTCTGGGGCTGAACTTTTAGGAGGTAATTATGCTGAAATGCAAGCTTCTGGTTCTTTTGCTTCTTATCATTATAGCTGCCCTCAGCGCCCAGCCACTCAGCAAGATATACTTCTCCCCCGGCAGTGAAACAGACTCCTATATAAATGTGCTTTTCAATTCTGGAGCTTATCTTGATATTTATTATCTGGATCAGTTTGGATTGCTGCAGAACCAGAACGCCACTTTGTATATGGGCAATGAGGAATGGAGCTACGGCAGCATTGAATCCACTCCCTCCCATCCTTGGATCGGCATGCAGGGGACTTACTCCATCCCTATGAATCGAAACCGTTTCGGCCTGGCTAACCCGATCTATTTCCCGCAAGCCCAGGGACTTCCTCATCACAGCAAATTCTGCCCGGTAGAAAGCGACCTGACCGGAGATAACAATTTCGGCCTGAACCATCTGGATATTCTGGAGACCAAGATCGCCTTCAGTGAAGAGAAGCTGCACTTTGCCATCAGAGTCAACGCCAATAGCTTCCCCACCAGCTCCGGATTAACCTTTTATGCCTATATGGGAGTGCTGGGAGATCCTGCTGCAGACCCAAACAGCAACCCCACCGTCTTTGGCCTGATGAACACTGTGAATGTGGCAGGAGTGATCAGCCCCGGGCTTTACAAGATCACCGGAACAGGAATCAATGACCTGGAGCAGATTGGCAGTATTGAAGTTACGAACTATGAAGCTGATGGTGTGATGGTGTTATCCTGCAATCTGGCAGACCTGCTGGCAGATCCCGACTTCAGTTCCTGGTACGATCCCCAGTATCCATTGGTTTCGACCATGGCACTTACCAACAAGATCACGTTAACAGGTGGAACTCAAACCGCCGATGAGACTGCCGGGATGTCTGTGTTGCTCAAGCCGATAGCATTAGACTACAGCAATGCCCACAACCCCCAGATCAGCGGGATAACTACTGCAATGGAAAGCACAAATCTAAGGGTAAGCTTCGATTATTATGATCAGGATCTCAACCATCCAACCTGGATTAAAGTGAGAGTGGATGGCTCTGCAGATTACCACCTCTACCCCACGATCACAGGCGGGATTGAGCAAGGTATCCGTTTTGAGAGCGAGGATATTCCTATAGTTGATAGCTGGCAGGAACTGGAGATTGATTATATCGAAGGTGGAGTTAATCACTTGGCTCAATACCAAAACCCCGTCTCCAATCAGGATCAGCATGCTCCCCTTCCCAAGCTGCAGTTATATCCCAATCCAGTTGTATCCCGGCTCTATTTCAGCCTGGAAGATCCAGGGCGGAAAGATGAGCCCCTTCCTGCCCTGAGAATCTACAATCTCCGCGGACAACTGATATATGAGGAGCTATCTCCCTCTATAAAGGGTTCGGTGGACCTCTCTCAGGCTCCCGCCGGGCTGTATTTCTTGAGATGGGGAGACCAGTTTAAACGCTTTGTTCATTGATTGCCGGAACTGGTTGCAAGGCATGCTCAAGCGTGAAAAAATAAGGGAAAACAGGACGTTCCAATGCCTTGGCTGCATTTTTCCCTTGACATATATCTAAGCTGATATTTTTGAATACCTTATTGATTAACGAGCCTAATACTATTTGCGTAATGTAAAATATAATAACTAAGGAGTTAGGAAATGACCAAAGCAGATTTAGTAAAAATCATCTCGGAAAATACCGGAATCATTCGTAAGGATGTTGGCGTTGTTGTGGATTCCCTTCTGCAAGCTATTAAAGATAGCTTGGTGAAAGGAAATCATATCGAGATTCGCGGATTCGGCACCTTCAAGCTGAAAACCCGTAAGCCTCGTGTGGGCCGCAACCCCAAGACCGACGAGAAAGTTCCAGTACCCGCCCGCACCGTCCCCACTTTCAAATTCTCCCGCGAATTCAAGACTTCTGTCGTCGACGTTAGCGCCGAGTAAAGCAGGTTATTATGCCTTGCGGAAAGAAGAAGAAACGCCATAAAATCGCCACGCACAAGCGCAAGAAACGCCTGCGCAAGAATCGTCACAAAAAGAACAAATAGGTTCTAATCAGCGGTTTACCGCTCTGATACATCATAGCGCTCCGAATATTCGGAGCGCTTTCTTTTTGTGCTCGGAGATTGCGGCGCAGACTGCACTGATCATGCCCGTGTAGTTTTCATAATCCGTGGAATCGTAATGATCTGCTCAATCAGTATTGAGAGAGAACTCTCTCTTTCCCAGATCAACAACTTACTGCAGCATAAGCCGTTCCTAAACCGGGGTTAAGGATGGGTTAAGGAAGCGTATTAGGAAGGCATAGCTAGGCTATGTATTAGCATGCAATCGAAGGGGAAAACGCATCAGGTTTATAGGCAGATATCCAAGCGGCTCAAATCACTTAGGAAAAGGAATAAATCCGGACAGGAATAGTGAGCTGTTGATTGATTTCCTCAGTAGAATGGGGTATACCAGTCGAATAGACCTAGTTAGTGCTTGACTGCTCAGAATGAAAAATCCGACTTGTGATATGAAGATGAGAAATCTAGCCCGATTAGCCACAGACTACCGATCCAAATCGGAGGAAGGGGCTTATGTATTGTATTGGATGCAGGCAGCACAGAGGTTGTATTACAATCCGGCTCTGGAGGCGGCAGCTCAAAC
>JAKPXC010000109.1 GCA_029567705.1 Candidatus Cloacimonadota bacterium | reverse complement strand
CGATATCACGATTTTTTCAAACGAGTATCACGATTATTGCAAATCATCTTATCACTTCTTAAGCAGAAGGTAATCCATTTTATCTAACTCGCAACCAGAAAGTTGCAAAAAAACCATTAGCAGCACGCCAGTAGGCTTATGCAGCTGTTTTCCTCATCCTCGGTTTCGGTTTTATGCCTGATTCCTTACGCAATTTTCCAAGTATGGCGGGTTGGATGTAGGTGCCCAGCTTCAGGATCCCCTCTTTTGATAAGACTTTGTACCCGCTGCAGTCGATGCCCACCATATCGATAGATGCCAGTGCTTCCATATAAACAAAGACCAGTTGCCTGCTCTTGCCATAGTCTAAGGCAATCTCTCGGATGGAATGGTATTGCTTGATGTTTAGCAAGTTTAGGATTTCTTCTGCTACCTGAATGCTGTAGTTCCACTTGCCTTTCTGATTAAAGCCAACCTGAGATTGATAGCGGTTACTGCTTACGTAGAGCTTGTCTTGAGTTGAGATGCACTTGATTTCCTGGTTGTTGAGTAGCGTTCTGATGGACCGTGATACGGTTCTGGCCTCGATTCCGGTAAGCTCTGTTATCGTTTCTGTGCTGAACGGCTTTCTGTACTGATGGACGAAGTTTCGGATAACATCCATGTTTGTCATGGTTCCGTCTCCACCAACGCATTATCCAGCGTGAAGCCTGGGTTTTGCTTGATCCTGCCTTCCATGATGTACATCAGTTTGATGGCTTTTCTGAGGTTACCATTGCAGTTGAAATGGATAGTATCTATGAGCCGATCTGTTACTTCCACTTCCATTACCTCTTTGGCAAGCAGTTCAATATCCTTTCTGCTTGCGGGCTGGAACTCACAGAAGTAGTTGCAGCGGTCAAAGTAGTGTGGATTGATCTGTGCCAGAAGGTCTTTGGCGTTTTGCATCCCCACCAAGATAACTATGCACAGCGTCTCATCCACGATGTCACGGATCGCTCCCAATAGTGATTCATGTTTGAATGCATAATCTATCTCATCAATTACGATTACAGTATCGGCACGATCTTCCAAAATACCCAGACAGCGTTGGAACAGGTTATTGGCAGTTCCATACGGTAAATGCTGCCCCAGGTTGAAGCGTTTGTATAACGCGAGCAGTAACTGCTGGGCAAATGATTTGGGTGTGGTGGTAGCTTCCAACCTGAGATATAGGTATCCTTCCCTGAAAGCCATGCGCTGGGCATAAGTCGTCTTACCGGATCCGGGACGTCCATACAGCAAGCCCAAGCCCACCATTTCCAGCTTGGGTCTGCTCTTCAGAAAGGAGATACAGGCATCTGCCTCCACTACGTTGCGGGTCTTGACCAGTTTGGATTGTTTCATCTTGTGTCTCCTATCTGATTCCGGCAAGCCTGAGCATTTCGGCAAAGCTCTTTGTTCCGTCGCTCTGCTCTGATTCATCAATAACTGCTTGGGGTGCTGTAAGCATCGGTGTCTGGATGAAGGTGGGATTGGCAGCTTGAGTTATTGTTTTGATATGGGGACTGAGCAGCCTATCCACTGCCTCCTGAGTGCTCTTTACCAAGACTTTGGTTCTTTGCTCCGTCTGTCTTTGCAGTTTCTTGATCTGCTGATATTCCTTGTTCAGTTCCTTCCGGGCCATGGGCTGATCTGCTGCCAGTTTGATAAAGGGATGCTGTGCCCTGCGCAGTTCTGACTGGCAGATGAAATTGTCTTTGGTGTCATAGACCAATATCCATCTGATGTCTGCCGGGTCATAGCGAAAGATGATAGGCTTGCCGATGTGATTTATCAGTTCTGGATGCCAGTAATGCAGCTTGCCCCAGATGATGCCTTCACTGCGAACTGCCTTTCTCTCTGCCGAGAGCATCAGGAAGTTCAGTTCAGAGGGCTCAATGAATCGCTCGCCTGCGATCTCAGCAGTCCTGAATACATCCCAGGGTGTCTTGCCAGCCAAAGCACTATGCGGCGTCTCACCATAAATGTGTCTAATGTAGAAACCGATCATACTCATGGCTTCTTCTATCGTAGGTGGTTCGGCCTTGTAGAGTTTCTTTGCCCATTTCTCGTTACGCATCAGAGTGGCAGGTTTATCCTCAACTGAAGCACCCCGGAAAGATGAGACGAAGCGTTCAAACTGCTCCTGAAAGGTCTGAAAGAACCGCTCTATCACCTTGGCCTTGGCATTATAGCTTTCGGCAAACACCGCCTCGATCTTCAGCTTGGGAAAGATGCCCCCCAGTTCCTTTGCCAGATCATGGTTTTCCCATTTGTCATGAAAGAGCTTACTCTTGAAGGCTTTGCCATTATCCAGATAGACATATCGGGGTAAGAAGGCAAAGGGCTGGTTGGTTTCTTCTCTGGCGTTGACATTGGTATTGCTATCCCTATCTTGCCACTGGGCTGTATTCAGAAAGCCGTTGCGGAAGGCAGCCAGGATATGCTGGCTATCCTCGGTAAAGGCAAGAGAAGCTCCCACCGGATAACGGCTTGCCCAATCCAGCACCAGAATCAACATCATCCGCTTTGCCTTACCGGTTTTGGGATCAAGGATATCAAAGGCAAGCTTGTGTCCATCCGCAACCCAGACATCACCAACCTTAAGCAAGCTGCTGTCTCTGTGGATGGTCTTGATGATATGCTCTGCCACAAACTTGCTGCCCATGCGAGCCTGTTGCCAGATATCTGGATTGTTATTCCTGAAGTCTGTGCACCACCTTCTCAGGGTGGGAATGCTGCTCCTCGATTCAAAGTAGCCAAGCCGGGCTTGGGCTTTCAGCAGTTTGATGGCGGAACCGATCTTGATACGATTGGGATGCAGTAGCATGCTCAGCAGGATTTGGCTCTCAAGCTCTGATACCCTGCGTTTCCGGATAGTGTTCCAATTGCTGTGTACAAGAGCAAACATGTTGTAGTCCGATTGCAGATATTGCTCTATCCAGGTGCGGATAGTCCGCTCACAGCGTTTGTTCCGCATTTGATACAGTTCCGGCACCAATAATCCACGGTTGTAATCAAGCACTATCTGTTTCCATTCCTCAGTTCTGGATTCACAATCACGCAGCCGGTTCAGCACAACAGAGCAGAAATGTCCCAGCAGTTTTGCCTCTTCCAATCTACGCAAAGGCAGATTGGCATCTTTACTCAGATCCGGATACTCCGTTACCGAGTGAACTTTGTCCGCAGCAGTGGTACCTGGTTGCTCGTCATGAGAGATGAGTAACTCATCGCATAATTTCACTTCTGGGTTATGGATACCATGCACTGTGACACAATTCTCGGGAGATAATATGTCACAGCGCTCAAAGCCTCTCCCATTCAGCATCTCCGGCATTTCATGTTCTTCCTGAACCACTGTGACAGTTGTCACAGTGCTTAATTTGTCACAGTGGTCTTGCCATAAATCACCCTTCCGATGAGCTTCAAAAGTCGCTTTCATCAGCGCCTCCCTTATTACAATAGTAGGTTCTACTATTCTGTACTACAATAAGTTGGGAAGTCCTTTCTGCCGTGAATGCGCTGAGAATACAAGAAATCTACCTCACTAATCCTGGTTAGTGAACCGACCATCTTTTATCTTTAGACCCTGCATCCTTTATTCCTCAAGAACCAGACAGAAGCATAAGAACCAGTGAAGCAAACCCCTGTTCAAAGCCCATAAATAAATAGCATAAGGACTTTTCTCAAAGCACTTTAGACCGAATTCAGACTTGTTCCAGCTCTCCCACACCACCCACCACTGTGACAATAAAAGCCTTAACAAATCTGATGAGCTCTCCAAAAAATCTGATCATCCGAAACCAGTCCAAAACCAGCGCAGATTTGCAATAATCTTGATACAAAAACGTCCAGAAACGTCCAAAAACCACTGTGACACAATCCAAAGCCAGTCTTATCTATCTCTCTGCCTGATAAACCCATACGACCACTGTGACATGTGATATCGATTTGCAGATTTGGGTGAGAACTTATAATCTGCCGGATATAAAAGAACTCTGTTCACCCGATCGGCCTGATCTGACTGACGTAACAGAACTCAAGATGACGCAGATGATTAAGATTATATGGAGTTATCCCACAAACTAGTACAGATGAAAGAGCACAAACAGACAGGAATGTGCTCTAAGTGGTCAATCCTCCCAATCCTTAAATCCTGAAATCCTTGTGATGTGGACACTATCTCCCAGCTCCACACCAAGAGTCTTGTCACTCGTCACTTGTCACTTGTCACTCTCTAGTCACTACTTGAGTAGCGTTACTTTCCTCACACTGCGGTGCTCATCCGCTTCCAAAACCAGCAGGTAGCTTCCGCTGGGCAGGCTCTGTCCCCGGCTGTCGGTGCCGTTCCAGACATAGTTATGAGTGCCGGCAGATTTGCTGCCTTGAACCAATCTTGAGATCATCTGGCCTCTCAGATTGTAAACATCAAGCTTCACATCCGAGGAGCGTTCCAGGCTGTAACTGATTGTCAGATCGGGATTGAAGGGATTGGGATAAGCTCGGTTCAAGCCGGTCTGCAAAGTGCCGGGCGTGGAAGGACTATCAAGGTAAGGCAGATCAGCCCGGATGGGGCCGTGATATTGGTTTCCGCCGTCCAGATCAAGGCTTTGCAGCCAATAGTAATAGGTGGTCCCGGGCTGCACTGTGCTGTCATCAAAGTTGTAATAGCTGGTCTGAGAGCTATTGGTGGGTTCAATCAGCGAACTGATCAGGATCGCATCCTGCAAATTCTCAGTGGTGGAACGATAGATCAGATAACCGGTGAGCGCAGTTTCGCTTTGGCTGATCCAGCGCAGGCGTACTTTATTACCGGGAGATAGCACCATATCAAAGGCGGAAAGCTCCACCGGAAGAGTGTCATCGCTTTCAATTCCAATTGCAAAATTCGCTCTGCCCTCCAGCTCAGAAACCTGCACCGTGATCCAACGCGGCTCCGAGGCAAGATCGTAAGCAAGGGTAGTAAGAGTGGTATTGCCTTTCACAACCACGGGACGTGACCCGCTCCAATCCAGATGTGCATCATCGGCTGCATCCCAATAGAAAGTAACTCGTTTAGAGCCCATCATTTGCCCGGTAATCCTCCAGCGCCGGCGGACCTGGCTCTGTTGCTGATTGCCGTTATCGGTCTGAGGACGGTAGTTGCGAATGGGATTGCCATTGGCTTCAAAGCTGTGATAGTAATAGCTGCTGTTGATGCCATCCACAAAGGATTCATCTCCATCGATCTGTACGTCTCCGGTGGCGGTTCCGGTGTTTACCACGACCGTTCCTTCCACCAGAATGGGGTTGCTAAAATTCACTCCAGCTTCGTTTTCCACTATCAGGTTGCCCACCACCACTCTGCCCTCAGGATCAACGGCAGGCTGAGTCTGAAAATCCTCCACCTCCTGTGGTTCCTGGCCATTGAAGCCGTAATTGGCAGAACTATTGAAATTGCGGATGGTAAGCTGAACGCTACCATGATCCATGGAGGAACTGATTCCCTGAGGGTGAGCAGTGTAGATAGTGGAGCCCGCTGTCATGGTGAAAACTCCGGCGCCGTAATAATCTCTCTTGAGTACGCTAAAACCAAAGTTCAAGGTGCTTCCGGGGGTGACTAACACTTCGTTGACTATATTGATATCTTGGCTCAAGGCGGTGCCGGCAGGATTGCTAAAGACTATTCCCAGAGCGGATGGCGGCATGGTGCTTCCGGTGATTTGGGGGGTATCGCCATTGAAGGTGAAATGTGCCCCGGCAAAGCTATTGCCTTCTGACAGATGAAGAGCCTCATCCACACCGCCGGGATTGGCGATGTTGATTACGCTGTTGTAGTTTGCATTGAAACTTCCGGAGCCAGAGACAGAACCTTCGGGACCGGAAGTGAATATGGCAGGATTGTCGACACCGGATGATGCCATGGTGATTTGCAGGCTGATCTGGTTTCCAGTGGCGGTATTGATGATGCCATTGTTGATCAATTCACCATTTGCCTGGATGCTTAAGGCGGAGTTCTTTACTGTGGCGGTCATAGTGCCATTGTTGATCAGTACTCCTCCTGGAGCGATGTATATATTGTCAAACTCCATCCGTGCTGCCGGAGCCAGAGTAAACACTCCTCCATCCATCACGCGGAAGCGGATGCTGTTGCCGTTTCCGGCAATGATAATATTTCCCAGCACAGTAAAATTGCGGTACAGATCCGTTTGATGACGAATATATAAGGTCCCGGTAAAAGGGGTTGCGGGTAAGGTAGTGGCATTTACCCAAGTATTGCCATTGTGGAATTCCCATCGCGCCAGATCATCGAAATTCCCTGCCCATTTGGTTCTGTAGTCTCCAGCTGTCTGAGCGCTAAGACCCAGCAGACAGAAAAGAAATGTCGCTGCCAGGATCGCTATTCGCAAGCGGGAATCAAGTCGTGTTGCAGATATGAAATACATTCATACCTCCTTTCGTTGGTTTTCTTTTAGAGACCAAACCAAAAAGGGGGCAAATGCTGTCAAGTGTATAATTCAGATACGTTTTAAGTCAGGCAAGCAGGCCTGTAGAATCATCTCAACAAAAAAGGCGGATAAGAGACGAGGCAGAGAAATGTTAGCTCGAAATTCTGAATAGCATTACTCCGGGAAAAATTCATCAAAGTCTGCATCATAATAAGTGGCTACCAGGTATCCACTCTCATCATAACCCAGGCTCAGGCTTCTGCTGTTTCCCAGATCCCAGAAATAGCATTCCTCCTCATCCAGATAAATCCATTCGTCTTCGTGATAATACTCTGCCCATTCGAAGACCAAATCCATGATGTCTTCTTCTTCCTGAGGGTTATAAGTAATGATCCAGCCTACTACGGCAGAATTATCAGAACCCAGTACCAGCAGAATGGAATCTACATAATCATTATCCCAGGGGATGAATCGGGCTTCATGGTCTTCTTTGTAATCCAGATAGAAAGGATACTCCCAATTCTCAAGGGCTTCCAATTCATACTCGTAGCTATCATCATAGGAGATATCGAACAAGCCTGTTTGGGCGCTAAGGGAGAGGGCAAACAGAAGAGCAAAAGCAAGCAAATACAAGTGTTTCATAGTGTTATTCCATCCATATTTAATATTATCGCTTATATAGAACATATAAGCAGCAAGTCAAGTAAAATCTGAAACGACCATTGCACATGCTTAAAACACAAGATATGCGTTCTCACTTATTTTTACAAATCGTATCACCATTTTTTCAAATCGGCAGTTTTATGGGTTCTCGATATCACGATTTTTTCAAACGAGTATCACGATTATTGCAAATCATCTTATCACTTCTTAAGCAGAAGGTAATCCATTTTATCTAACTCGCAACCAGAAAGTTGCAAAAAAACCATTAGCAGCACGCCAGTAGGCTTATG
>JAKPXC010000105.1 GCA_029567705.1 Candidatus Cloacimonadota bacterium | reverse complement strand
GCTACACAGTGGAAGACCTTTGGTGCCAATGAGACTTTCATCGTGCCTGCCAATAACAAGTTTCAGCTCAAGGTAACTGAGCAGACCGCATATCTGTGCCGTTACGAATAGGTGCGCATGATGATCAAACGTTGTTACCTGATCATCCTCATCGCCTGCGCCTGTGCTATGATCTTTGCCGCCGATACCAATCCGGTTCGCGCCTATCTGGATAACCCCGGCACTGATACCTTCGGCGCTGCTGTTCAATACCTCGCTCAGATGGACAAGGATAGCTCATCTTCCATGCAGACAAAGCTGAACCTGGCTTATATTGCCGATTATGAAGCCAAACGTCTGATGGATCTGGCTCTGAGCCAGGAGAAAGAGCTCAAGCCAGCGGAACGCTTCAGTTTGGCCAATATGTACCTGGGTAGGGAAAAGTATGCGGAAGCAATCAGGCTCTATGATATGCTGAACAAGGAAAGCCCCAAGTGGTCCTGCCCCTGGCGTCATAAAGGTGAAGCCCTGTACAAATCAGGTGATTACCCGGCAGCGATAACATCACTGGAAATGGCGATTGAGACCAATGAGGAGCATTATGACGCTTACATCTGGTATGCGATGGCACTATCAAAGCTTGAACGCTACCAGGAAGCAAAGACCGCGCTGGACACAGCTTTAAGCTTGGATTCTGAGGAAGAAGGCAGCCACTTTGATGAAGAGTTTTCCGATGATCAACTGCAGCAGTTGTACAAGGATCTTCAGGATAAGCTAAAGAAATAGTGATATAAGATCGGGCCGGTAAAAAAAACGGCCCGAATAACTTCTACACCCTGAGTTGTGAGATGGGTATCTCCCATTCTCGGGTATCGTGATCCAGGAGCAGATAACCATCCTTCGCTTTTAAACGTCCGTAGATGTCCATTTTGGCCTTGAAGGTATCTCTGCGGCATACATCATAAGCCGATGTGATGGCTGGCGACGTGTGAAACTTGGTGGGGATAATGTCTCCGGCGTATATGTGCAGTCCATTATCAGCATCTACCTGTACAAACTGCGAGCCGATCGTATGTCCCCCGCAAAGTACGCAGCTAACTCCCTGGGCTATTTGAACTTCTCCCTCGATTAGGTTTATCTTCCCCCGCTCTTCCAATAGTGAAAGCTGATGAGAAAAGGCGTAAGCAGCCTGATTCAAACCATCAGGGGCTTTGGCGATCTCCCATTCTGATTTCTGAATCCAATATGTAGCCTGGGGAAATGTAAGCGCGTCCCGATCTCCAAAACCGGTTACTATCCCGCCGGCATGGTCAAAATGGAGGTGAGTCATGATCACGTCGGTAATGTCGATATCCCGATATCCGAGCTCACCGAGGGCAAGAGGCAGAGCGAAGTCACTGGGACGATAGATCTCCTTTTGCTTGTCACTGAGACGGTTGCCCAGACCCGTATCGACCAGAATCCGCCGCTCTTCGCTTACGATAAGCAGCAGATTCAGATCCATCTTCTGACGTCTGCGTTCATCCACACCGATTTTATCCTTCCAGATCGCGTATGGCAAAACCCCCATCAGGGCTCCCCCATCCGACCAATAATGCCCGGCGTAGATTTTGAAAAGCTTCACTTAGTCCCCAGATCTGGGTGTACCATCATCCCTGCGGGGAGGACGGGGTCTGCGCGGACGGGGTTTTCTGGGTTTATCGGCAGAATCCGGCTCGGAGTCTTTGCTGTTAGTACTCCGTTTGGCTTCCGGTTTAGCATCGGTTCTTTGCTCGGGGCGGGGGCGAGGACGAGGTTTACGGGCAGGTTTATCCGCAGGCTCGTTTTCC
>JAKPXC010000099.1 GCA_029567705.1 Candidatus Cloacimonadota bacterium | reverse complement strand
GTGCATGATCTATAGTCTTGAAGGGGGATTGGGGAGAGAGGCCATCGTTGAGTGTGTCACTGCCGTTGGTTGCTACCCAGATATCCGAACTGATGGCTTCCGAGAGACCACCGCAACCGCTAAAACTGAGTGGGGCAGAGGAGGTTGCCCAGTAGTTCGAAAGAGTGGTGTCCGCACTGCTAAAAACCTCAAAACTGCAATCCTGAATCTTCACCTCATCCCGGGAGGTGATGCCCTGGATATAGATATCCGAGCCGATATCGGCATGATTGTTGCGGAACCGGTTGACGCCCGGGTTTCTTATCCCGACCGTGGCATTGACCATGCCTCCAAAATTGGGCAGACTTTGGAAGGCATAGGAGCCTCCACCCTCATCGTCAGCATCGTTGTCTTCAATACGGTTGAAGCTGAATATTGGATTGGCACTGCGGGTATAGATGCCCCCGCCCACTCTCTTCTCTATAGTGGTGCCACCTTCATTCTGAATGATTCTCCGGCCACTACCGCTTCTAATCGTAAAACCGGATATATGAGGCTGCGGTATAGTTCTGCCGCTGGCAGGGAGAATAGTAATCGTGCTGGCCTGATCCGGGTTTATGGCATTGCTGCCGTCAATTATCGTATTGGTTATATGGGTGCTGTCGCCATCCACAAAGAAGTAGCTGGCCAGAGTGATGCTTTTGCCTTCAATTACCAGATTCTCATAATACGTGCCATCTGCCACGATGATGTAATCCCCATCCGCAGAGGCATTGATGGCTGATTGGACGGTGGTGAATTGAGTGGGGACGTAGAGCGTTTGGGCGGGATCGAGAGAGGCGGTGATGTAGTTGAGTTTTGTTTCAGTATCTGAGCCTGTTGTATCCGTATCAATCAGTGATACTGAGTATACTCCGGGGAATAGATATGTCCAGATCTGATTTGGCTCATAAGAATCTGTGTTTCCATCATTATCAAAATCCCACATCCGTGTAACTATTGCTCCAACGGTTATATCAGTAAACTCAACATTTAGGGGGATATACCCGCTTGTGACATCAGCAGTAAAATCAGTATCGAAGTAGTAACTTCGGATATAGTCATGTTTTGTGGTTGTCTCTGTTATCGCATCTTCCGTCACAGTAAGCGTTACGTCAAAGAATCCACTACTATGGAATATCCAGGTAGGATTTTGTTCATAGGAATCAATACTGCCATCTCCATCAAAATCCCAAGCCCAAGAGTCTATTGTACCGGCTGATAGATCAGTAAAATGAACGGTTAAGGGAACCTGTCCCAATGTAACATCTGCAATAAAACTCGCAGTTACCACACTGATACATGCCAGGTAGCCATCCTGTCCTCCCGCACTATTGACCGTGGAGCCTTGAAAAGCAGCGGTACCGTTAAATGCACCACCAACGCTTAATCTGCCGGAATCATCTAAAGACAAACTACTGCCGTAGTCAATGCCTGTCCCGCCGGCACGCATGGCCCAAAGATTATTGCCCTGGGGATCGTATTTGGAGACAAAAACATCATCAGAACCACCAGAATCCAATTGATACTCACCGAAGAAGGTTCGACCTTGAAAGCTTCCTGTTAGGTAGGAGAAGCCTTCACTGGTCACTACCAGGTTCTTTGCCGTCGCAGTCGATGAATAGCTGCCGGATAACCATAGCCAATCACCTGATCCTGATATCTTGGCAATGTATGCAGCTTGGGTTGACGGAGCCAGGGTCATAACCGGCAGGCTACCCCACGTGGAAGTGGAACTCGTCGTTGTGACAGGCAAATAAATGCTTCCATCTGAATCACAATACTGTCCTCCCCCTCCATCAGGTGGATAGTCGTTTGCTGTACCTCCGCCCTTTCTCACCCAAACCCAGGAGCCAGAAGAAGAATCTACCTTCCCCACAAATACATCCTTCCCACCATAAGGTGCAAGAGTGAAGGTGCCCCCGAAAGTAACTGAAGTACCACTCATAGAACCGGATACTGCAATGCAATTATCATTGGTGGCAGATACTCCCAATACAAGATCTTCAGAGCTACCTCCTACATTAGTTCCCCACAACCAATCTCCAGAGGAACTCAATTTTGCTGCAAATCCATCCCAGGAACCGCTAGAACTAAAGACCAGCGATCCAAGACTGGTATTGCCTCCGTAGTAGCTTCCTCCAACGTAGATGTTGTTATTAATATCCGTGCAAATGCATGAGCCCCTGATATTGCTGCTTGTACCTGTGGAGTAGCGTACCCAAAGCCAGTTACCACTTGTATCCAGTTTAGCCAGGTATAAGTCGTTACCTCCGGGTGAAGGAAGACTGGGCAAGCCAGCGAAAGTTAGGTTTGAACTGGCATAATATCCTGTGATGTATATTGATTCATCACTCCCGATGACCAGATCAGTAACGTAATCTGCTGCACTGCCGGTAACCTGCCGAAACCACAAGCACTGCCCTGAAGCGTTATATTTTGCTACAAAGACATCCGACAGACCTGCACTGAAATAGGTTGCGCCATTGACCTCCATTGATTCGCTCATTTGCCCGGCAACGTAGGTGTTCCCCTCAGAATCGCTGACTATTTCTTTGATCTCATCACTTCCGCTTCCACCCAAGGAAATTGCCCACATCCAGTCTGTCTCCGGTTTCATGATAGCATTGATGCAATCCGACTTGCTCATGGTTCTGATATGAGTGCCGTCCGATACAGTGAGTGATACTGTGAATAACCCTGGTGTGGTGTAAGTATAACTTGGATTGGGTATAGTAGAATCAATAATACCGTCTCCGTTAAAATCCCATTGATATGAAGTCGGGCTTCCAGTTGCCTTATTGGTGAATTGAACTGTTAATGGCAAGTATCCGCTGTTTACGGAAGTTGAGAATTCTGGTATCGTGTTGTCTATCTTGCCGATGTAAAAGTGTTCAGCACCTCCGGGAGCATTGGTAGTGAAGGAGTCCCAATATGTGGGTTGTGAAGTGAATCCTCCAAAAACCAAAGGTTCATCATTGTAATCCATAAAGCACTTCGCTATTTCGGATCCAGTGCCCCCTATTGATTTTGCCCACACAATTGTTCCGCTATCATTCAACTTACATATATACCCATCGTTACCGCCAAGAGATGCTATATTTACGGATCCAAAGTAGTTTGTGCCTGAGTATGTAAATGCTGCATAAGTATTGTTTTCACTATCTGTAGCCAGTCTATGTATGTCTGGAAATGGATTCTGGACACCACTTCCAATACCGCGAGCCCAGATACATACTCCATTGGGATTATATGAAGCAACAAAATGAGCTCCGCAGTTATCGCCATAAGGGCCTAAAACAAAATCTCCGACACAAATGACACCGGGGAAAACACCAGTTACAACTACATTATGATTAGAATCGAACAATGCATCATAAGCCCAGACTCTATAGGAGTTCCATTGGGCATTTTCAATATCAGTTGCCCAAATCCATTCACCGGTTTCTATACTCCCTCGCGCTACAATGGCATCCGTTTCTCCGTCAAATGACCAATTATAATTCGAGAGAAGCTGAATTTCTCCGAAATTTACACTCGGCGATTTTCCATGAGATCCACAAACACAAAATTCATCACCTTGGATATCGATAGAGTGGAAGAAATCATGTGCGCTAGACCAGGCTTGATTAACCCACTGAAACTCCCCTTCAGGGTTCATTTTGGCTACATAGGCATCAGTCAGTGCATGACAAGTTAGGGCATAGTTTCCAAACTGTAATGTTGCACTATCGCTTGCACCAGAGAAGTATACATTCCCTTGGTCATCTGACTCAATATCATACACATAGTCATAACCAGCTCCGCCCCAAGTATTACATTCGATATAGTTGCCTGAAGTGTCCAAGACTATCATAACAATATCAGTTTGACCAGCATTGGAGTGTAGTGTGTCTTGGATGGAAATAGCACTTGTATAGCATGCAGCCACATAGATTAAACCATCGTCTGTATGTGTGATATGCAGATTGTGATTCTGGGGAGTGTTCAGCTCAAATGAATATATCCACTGGAAGCAGTTTGACGAATCCATACACGCAACAAATGCCATTAGCTCGGTGGAAGTAGCCGTTAACTCTCCGAATGTGCAGGAACCATTAAAACGCCCCGTCAAGTATCGATGTCCATCATCTGCTACAGAAACATCGCTTATAACCGATGTGCCGGAGCCTCCTCCCACATTCACCCATTCCCAGTCAGGTGCCTGGGAATATGCAAATCCAATCAGCAAAACACAATAAATCAACAATACTACACGCTTCATATTCAATCTCCAATGCGTTTAGAGCAATCTCTTTTGAAATTCCTCACATGATTTGATAACAGCCCCAAATCCGATTTCTCTTGCTTTCTCCAGGGCTTGAAGATTCGAGCTGGACGCTTTCTCTGTATCATGCAGCGAGTGCAGTATCTCAGCTTTGTAATACAGATATTCACAATATTGCTTTGCCGTTCCGGCTGATAGCTCAAGTGCCTTATCGATGTGGATCAAAGCTTCATCAGGATTCTCCAGAGCCAGCAGTTCGAGAGCTATCACAGAATGCGTCACAGCCAGTTCCAGTGGATTCCCCAGTCGTTCTTTGATGGCCAGCACTTTCCGATAGAACTCCAGCGCTTCACGGTGTTGGCCCTTATCACGGTGGATATTGCCGATATTCCCCAGCACCTTGATGAGTTCGGCTTTATCATCTATCTTGTCCACCAGGAGCCACTTACGTTCATAGTAGCGCATGGCGGCATCAGGATCGTGTTGACGGTAGCGCAGCAAGCCCAGGTTTCCCAAGGCTATCGACTGCAACTGCAGATATTGATTTGCCTCTGCCAGATCAAGGCAGTTCTGCAGAAACGATTCTGCCTTAGGATACTCCTTTTGTTCCATATACATGAAGCCCAAGTTGCTCAGCGTTCTGGCTGCCCTCAGGCTGTCTGAAGCCAATTCCGCATTTTCCAGGCTGGTCTGGTGATGAGCCAAGGCCTGTTCCCAAAGCTTATGATGTTGGTGCCAGATTCCCAGATTCCCATGGGCAATTGCCTCTTGTGTGGGAGTAGAGGCCAGCTTCAAGCAAGCTTCCCAAGCCTCCAGTGCTCCGGTAAAATCTCCTCGGCGGAAGGAGAGAGTGCCCTTCAGACGCAATTGATCAAAGCTATCTTCCGGGCGGTTAGCAGATTGTGCAGCCTCACGCAGATATCCTTCTGCCTCATCCCAATTCCCGATCAGCAGGTGCAGCTCCGCCAATTCTATCAGGATTCTTGCTTCGGTCGGTTCGGATTCCTGAGCTAGGCTGGGACGCCATTTGAGCAGCTTCTCCCAATGGGCAATTGCATCCCGGTTGTTATAGATTTTGGCTGCTGCCCGGGCTGCCTGTTCCAGATAGATTGCAGCCTTGGGAGCAATTCCTGCCCGATGGTAGTGATCTGCCAGCTTAAAGAGGAATTCCTGCTTTCGCTCGGAATAAAGCTCTTCAATGGCTTCTGCAGATAATCTGTGCAGCGTAGCCCGGTTCTCCAGAAGCAGGGTTTGATAAGCTACGTCTCTGGTGGTGATATGTTTAAAAAAGTAAGCAGAGTAGTCAAAACCCAGCATCCTGAGGATGAATGACTGCTCCTCCAGTTGAGACAGGGTAGCGCTCACATCCAGTGGAGCGTAAAGCTTATCCTCGATCCAGGTGAGAATATCCACAAAGAATTCCTGCCCGATCACAGAAGCCTTTTGCAGAAGCTGACGGATGGAGCTCTCCAACATGTCCAATCTCGACAAGACTAGCGAATTCAGATTTGGCGGGATAGGCAGTTCAGAGAAATCTCCTGCGGAGATATCCTCCAGATAGTTGCACCACTCCTCCAGATAGAAGGGATTGCCCATGCTGAGCTTATGAAGCCGCTCCATCAGTACATCGGAGATCGAGAGTCCCCGGGTGCTTTGTATTACGAGGCGGTTAATCTCAGTATCAGTTAGCGGGTTCAGCTCCAGTTCCAGGAATTCTTCTCCATCAGCCAGCCCCGGATTGTAGCCCTTGCGATAGAGAATCAAGAGCAGGAGACTTTCTCTCAGAGATGAGTCTTTATCCAGAAGAAGTTTCTGCACGAGGAAGCGGAAGACCTGTTCTGAGGCTTCATCCATCCAATGCAGGTCGTCCAGAACTAGAAGAACCGGTTTCCCACTCCGAGATTTATCGAGTAGTATCCTATAAACAGCAGTACAAATTGCCAGCTTGAGATGAGTAATCAGCTCGGTTCCACTCAGCTTCAACCGTGGATCAGAATAGGGAATCTCAAGAAGCGCTCCAAGCAGAGGGATAACGCCCTGTAGCTCGTTGCGTTTATCTTCATCCAGGTCTCTTCCCAGATAAGCAATTTGCTCTTCCAGTTTGGATTTTCGCATTGCGGGCTCATCAGCAGGATGTATTCGAAACTGGCTCTCTAAAAGATTGACAAAGAGGTTCAAGGGAGAGCTTACCAGGGAAGAGGTTGTGGCTTGAATCACCAGCGGCTCTTCTTTCTGAAGCAGAAATTCATGTACTAGACGGGTTTTACCCAATCCTGCATCACCCATGATGCCAATGATCTTGGGTTGCTCGCCGGTTGCAGCCTGCACTTTTACAGCCTGCCAAGCTTTTTCAAGAGTCCGCAGCTCTGTTTCGCGCCCGATAAAGACAGATTTGCGTCTATACCATCTTTGACCCTTTTCCGAGCGTTGTCCCAAGACCCGATAAGCCTCTATGGGCTCATCAAAGCCCTTGGCCTGAACTCGACCGAAGAAATCAAACTCAAAAAAACGTTCAACTGCTTGCATAGCGTGATGAGGCAGCAGGATTCCGTTGTTGGGAGCGTTGGTCTCCATTCTTTGAGCCAAGTTCACTGCAGCACCGATCACAGTAAAATCCCCTTCCCGTTCTTCACCGACTTTTCCAACCACCACTAAACCGGTGTTTATGCCGATTCGGACGGCCAATTCGGGAGCATCGGCAGTGTTTTCTGAAGCAAGCTTACGGTTTAGCCAATCCAATTGAGTGATCATCTTGAGTGCAGCCATCACGGCTCGTTCGGTATCCTGTTCGCTGGCACGCCGTGCGCCAAAGAGCGCCATAATGCCATCTCCCATATACTTATCAACAAATCCACCGTAATATGATATACAGCGGCTGAAGCGCTTCATCAGAGGATCAAGGATGGACTTATAGGTTTCCGGATCGAGCTTGACGCCCAATTTGGTGGAGCCTACCACATCGGCAAAAAGAATCGCCACTTCACGGCGCTCGCCTTCCTTGAGTTGGAGCTTCTCTCTTTGGAGCTCGTTTTCTCCAAATGGGTCAAGTAGATCAAAATATGGCTCGGTATCAGCTTCTGGACTCATCACTACCCCTTATAGCCTTTTGAAATCTCAGTCTATTGATTATCAGGAAGATGTCAAGCAGAATCTCGAATCAAGCTTGTCCGACATTCTCTTGCTCTCTTGGGTTTATATCTATTCATTTTCCTCTAACTCCTTTCAAGGGACTTGCGGAGTCTTCACCGTGTCTTGGCCGACTCTTCCCGAACAAAATGCTCGGGAAGAGTCCTGCAAGACACGGCGAAGACTTGGCGACCAGTAAGGGATGACTGATGAGATACTGATAACACTGAAGTGAGCTTATTCATGCTGGCTTTAGGTAAGTTAATCACTTAAATGTGAAGGATATTCTCTGGCTACTTCACCATAGTATATAAAACGAGTCCAAAAAAAGTAAAGCTTGACGCAAAAATAGGTAAAAGAAAGCTAGCTCAATCACTGAGCAAGCTATCCTAAAGCTGATCAGCCATGGCTGCTTGCCGATAGGGTATTGCCGGAAACAGCAATGCCTTCCAGTGTGAAAAGGTGATATGGCACGCATGGGGACATCCGCGTCCCGGTCAATTGTGTCCCTCCTTTTCACGCATAAAAAAGAAAAGGAGAAAACCATGTTTTTCGAAGTTCCGGTCCCCAAGAACGAGCCGGTGCTCAGCTACAAATCGGGCTCCCCTGAAAGAGTAGCCTTGGAAAAGGCGCTTTCCGAGCTTTACTCTCAAGAGATTGAGATCCCTGCCATCATCGGAGGCAAGGAAGTTTTCACCGGCAATACGGATTACTCTATCTGTCCTCAGGAACACGGGCATCATCTGGCCAAGTATCACAAGGTTAGCAGTTCTGAGATACAGATGGCCATCGAGAGTGCCACCAAAGTGCGTCGGGATTGGGAGGAGATGCCCTTTTACCACCGCAGCGCCATCTTCCTCAAAGCGGCTGAACTGCTTTCCACCAAGTACCGCTTCCTGCTCAATGCCGCCACAATGCTGGGTCAAAGCAAGAATGCACATCAGGCTGAGATTGATTCTGCCTGTGAACTGATAGATTTCTGGCGGTTTAACGCCTACTTCGCACAGAAGATATATGAACAACAGCCTCTGATCTCACCCAAGGGTGAATGGAACTTCACTGAATACCGGGCTTTGGAAGGCTTCGTCTTTGCCATTACTCCCTTCAACTTCACTGCTATCGCCGGCAATCTGCCCACAGCTCCGGCTTTGATGGGCAATTCCGTGATCTGGAAACCAGCTGGAACTGCAGTGTTCAGCGGTTACTATATTATGAAGATTCTGCAGGAAGCTGGGCTTCCCGATGGAGTGATCAATTTCATTCCCGGTGCTGGCTCTCAGATAGGTAATCTGGTGTTGGATTCTCCCGAACTGGCTGGTGTCCACTTCACCGGAAGCACAGGAGTATTCAACCAAATTTGGCAACGCACAGCCAATAACATCCATCTCTATAAATCCTACCCCAGATTGGTGGGAGAAACAGGTGGAAAGGACTTCATCTTTGCGCATTGTTCCGCCGATCCCAGAACTCTGGCAGTTGCCTCATTGCGCGGTGCTTTTGAGTATCAGGGCCAAAAGTGCAGTGCTGCATCCAGGCTCTATATCCCCGAATCTCTGTATGCCAAGTGGCATGAGCACATGGCAGAGATGCTGGCTGAAGTCCGGATGGGTGACGTCCGGGATTTCTCCAATTTTGTGAACGCAGTGATCGACAAGAAGAGCTTTGACACTATCAGTTCATACATCCAACATGCTGAAAAAGCCTCAGATGCAGAGATTCTTTTTGGTGGTAAGTGTGACGACTCCATCGGTTATTTTATTGAGCCTACTGTGATCAAGACCACTAATCCTACCTTCAAGACTATGCAAGAGGAGATATTCGGTCCCGTGCTGACGGTCTATGTCTATAAGGACGAAGCATTTGAGGAGACTCTTCAGCTCTGTGACAAAACCTCACCTTATGCTCTCACCGGCTCGATCTTTGCCCACGACCGTAGTGCAATCTGTGTGGCATACAACGCCTTACGCCATAGCGCCGGGAACTTCTATATCAATGATAAGCCCACAGGTGCGGTGGTGGGTCAGCAGCCTTTTGGTGGCGGAAGATCCTCCGGGACTAATGATAAGGCCGGCTCAGCGCTGAACCTGCAGCGCTGGATCTCAGCCCGTTCCATCAAGGAAAACTTCGTTCCGGCCGCAAACTACGAATATCCCTTTATGTCCAAATAGTCGGGAAGAAGTGGCTTTCGAAGAATAGACTATCCTTGCTCATACAGATAAAGCGGGTGGTAGCGGGGCTTTTCCTGCTGCTGCCCGCTTTTTGCAGGTCAGGAATGTCGGAGAGTGGGTATAGGTTATTGTTGCGCTGCGATGAAGAGTGCTGTGGCCAGCTTGACCAAGTTGTCGTCTGTGGTGTGCAGGCGATCTGAGAGTACTCTGGCAATGTTTAAAATCATCAGGTAGGCTGCGGCAACATCACGGCTGGCGAGCTCTTCAAAATCTGTTTTGGTGATGAAGTAGAGCAGGCAATCGGTCTGGGCAATCACGTTTGCTGTGCGTGGAGCGTGTCCCAGGATACCGTTTTCTCCAAAAGTGGGTAAGAGCTCGCCGTCCAAACTGGCGAGCACCTTTTCGTCTGCTCTTCCGATATCTATGCCTTTGACCAGTTCTTTGGTTACCCGCACTCTGCCTTCTACCAGGATGTAGAGCATATCTCCAAAGCTTTCGTCTTTGAGGATATACTCTCCGGACTTGAAGTTCTGAGGCTTCAGCATGGTTTGCAGCAGAAGCAACTGAGCGTCGTTCATGCCTTCCAGGATGCGAACTTTTTTTAGTAATCCAGTATCTATCATCAGTTGTTCGCTCCCATTACGATGGCGAGGTCATCACCTTGTATCTGGCTGTTGTTGGAGGGGTTCCAGCGGATATTTTCCCGGTTTTCGGTTCTATTCCGGCTGGATTTGGCCAGTGTGGATTTGATAAATTGATCGATCGCGGAGGAGTTATCCGAAAAGATGGAATCCAGCTCCAATTCCGGTTCTTTGTTGATAAGGCCGATTAGTATCTGTCCTCCATCCTTGCGGAAACTTTCAAAGAGCTCTCCGTAGGACTTGCCAATGAAGCTCTCCGGTATCTCTCTGGTATACACATGAAGGTCATTGGATTTTAGAAGCTGTGAAAAAATGCAGAGGCTGCTGTCGTCCAGGATGTTATTGGCCAGGAGGTAACCGCCCAGATCGTCAAAGATCAGGATGTCCCGGATTCCGCTGCGCAGCAGAAGACTGCGGTTATCGGGATTGAGCAGTTGCACGGTGATCTTATCCTTGGAAGTCATGTATTGCAGGAGGTTGGCGATAATGATGCTGCGGTCATCAGCTATCTGCCAATCCAGATTCTGGTCTGCCAGAACAATCACCTGAGAAGCAGTGCTGATGGAGGCGCGCCGCAAGACTTCTTCCTGGCTGGGCTCTCCTCTCACAAAGCGGAGTTGAAGGGCGTTAAAACGGCTCTCCAGGCTCTCAAAGAACTCTGCGCTTTGATTCATTACAAGGCAGATCTCCAGATTGGAGCGGGTCTTTTCCTGCAGCGCTGTCAGGAGGGCTGATGCGGTCTTGTTCCAGCCGCAGATCACGATGTGGTTATGGGTTTTAATCTGTTTCAAACCTTTGGCTCCTTTGATCTTATCTTCGACCAATAGGGATGCTATCAAACCGGTGAATACCGAAAGCAGTACAAATCCAAGCACAATGAGCACATAACCCACCATTCTGCCTGAGCTGCTTTGGGGAACCACGTCTCCATATCCGACTGTGGCTATGGTTACCACTGCCCACCACAAACCATCCCCGAAGCTTCTGATGGAGGGATTTGCGGTGGCTCTGCCCTCAAAATTCCAGACCAAATAGGCCGAGACCAGAAGCAGAAATACTATGATGAGCAGCACCAGGAGAAACCTGGTGATGAGCTTACGGTAATCGGCGTTCAGAAAGGCAGTTCCACTCACTCGGTGGAAGAAACGGGGCTTTCTGAAACGACGGAGCAGTTTCATTTTAGAATAGCTGCAAGATCAGGAAGAGGATCATATTGGTGAGGCCGATGAGGAAATTCAAGGCCATGAAAGCGTAGATCATGGGCTTATAGACGTATTTGTGGAAGTAGCCATAGAAGAATTCGATATTGAATTGCTCATCAAAGTCTTCAATCTTGTGCTCAATCCGGAATTGCTCGATCAGGCTGGGTACGAGCTTGCGCAGGATGCTGCTGGCCAGGCTTTTCCCCAAATCTGCCATCTGCGCATGAATCTTGTCTTTGAAGGAGCGGGGCAGAAGAGGCCAATCATCCACAAAGCTCGTCTTCTCAAAGACCAGATCCCGGATCATCTTTTCCCACTTGGCCAGATAACCATTCTTACGGGCATAGTCACTGGCTTGATCCAGATAATCGTGCAGAATGTCCTTGGCTTTGGTAAAAAGCCAATCCCGCTTCCGCACCAGAAAGCCCGGTGTGAGCGGTAAGTGCCAACCAAAGATACTGCGTGCCTTGCGGTTAAACAAGAACCAATTGAACAGCTCCACCAGGCTCAAGCCCAGCAGGATATTCCAAACTATAAAACTAAATGCTTTTAGGACTATCATTAAAAACCTCCTCCTGCACCACCGCCACCGGAACGTCCTCCGCCAAAGCCACCAAAACCTCCAAATCCGCCAAATCCGCCGCTGCTTCCGCCACTGCGGCCACCACCGCGCCAGCTTCCGCCTCCAAATCCACCGGGTCCGCCACCCCTTCCGCCAAAGATGAACATCCAGAGAAGTATGTCAAGTATCTTTCCACGGGTTACTATCATTAAGAAGATAAAGATAACGATCAGTGCGATCACGCCCGCTCCGGAAGGACCACCGCTTAACTGCCTCTGACGATAGGCGGGCATTCCTGTGATGGTAATGCCCTTTTCCGTGGCGATGGTATTCAGGATCATCAGGCTGGCCTGGATAAAGGCTTGGTCCCATTGTTCCTGTCCCTTGCCCAAGTATCCCCGCATCGCTTGCAAGACTTGGGAGGAATAAGCATCCGTAACGTAAGCTTCGGAGCCATAGCCCACTTCTATCTTGAGCCGACGGTCATTCACGCCCATCAGCAGCAGGACACCTTCATCCTTGCTATTGCCTATCTTCCAGGCTTCAAAGAGCTTAACAGCGTAAGTATATTCATCTGTGCCACCCAGATCCGGCATAATGGCAACAGCATACTCCACATCGCACTTCTCCTTGAGTTCAATAGCCCAGTCGTTTATCCTGATAGTGGTAGAATCCTGCAGCACCCGGGCAAAGTCGTTCACAAAACCCACGGGTTGGGGGAAGCTGAGCTCGGCTGCCAAACTGCTGCACAGGCAGAGCAGTGCTACAAGAAGCAGTAATGAACGCTTAAGTGTAATGCTGAGCTTAGAGATCATTCAGCAAGTGCCCCATCTTGTCTCTTTTTGTTCTGAGATAGTTCAGATTGTCCTCCACCGGATTGATTTCGATGGGGACACGCTCCACAATCTCCAGGCCATAACCTTCCAAACCAACGATCTTCTTGGGATTATTGGTGAGGAGGCGAATCTTCTTCAATCCTAAGTCTTTGAGAATCTGGGCACCAATACCGTAATCTCTCAGGTCTTCCTCAAAACCAAGCTCCAGGTTGGCTTGAACTGTATCCCTGCCGTGATCTTGGAGGTGATAGGCTTTGATCTTGTTCAAAAGCCCTATACCTCTGCCTTCCTGACGCATGTAGAGGATCACACCTTTACCTGCCTCGGAGATCATCTCGAAGCTGCGTTTGAGCTGCTCTCCGCAATCACAACGCCGGGAATGCAGTGCATCTCCGGTGAGGCACTCAGAATGCACCCGCACCAAGGTTGCTTCTTCCTTGGAGACTTCTCCCAGCTTCAATGCGATATGGTACTCATCACTCACCGTGCTGATATAGGTCATGATCTCGAACTGGCCATAGTCTGTGGGCAGCATGGCTTTGCTTACCTGCTTCACCAGCTTTTCCTGATGCCTGCGGTAGTGAATGAGATCCTTTATGGTTATAATCTTGAGTTTGTGCTTGGCAGCGTAGGGGATAAGATCGTCCAGACGTGCCATTTCACCATCCTCCCGGATGATCTCACAGATAGCACCGATGGGTGATAATCCTGCCAGTTTGGCCAGGTCAACAGCGGCTTCCGTGTGCCCGGCTCGCTTGAGAACTCCACCTTTCTCTGCTCTTAGCGGGAAGATATGGCCGGGCTTCATGAATTGATCTGCTCTGGCATTGGGAGCAGCCAGAGCTTGGATTGTAAGAGCCCTTTCTGCGGCTGAGATGCCAGTGGTGGTGCCTTCCACTGCGTCCACGGAGATGGTGAACTTGGTGCCGTGTCTGTCTGAACTCTCGTTGGTCATCAACGGAATCTCCAATTGGTTCAGCTTATCCTCTTCCATGGGAACGCAGAGGAGTCCCTTGCCATGTGTGATCATAAAGTTCACATGGGCCGGGCTGATCAATTCAGCCGCCATGAGGAGGTCACCCTCATTCTCCCGGTTCTCGTCATCGACCACAATGATCATCTCACCGGAGCGGATGGCAGTGATGGCGTCTTCAATCTTTGTAAAGATACTGTGCTTCATTTATGTTAGTTCCTTATCTATGTTAGAATAATGCAGCTCTTCCTGAAGTACTTC
Organism: Candidatus Cloacimonadota bacterium; assembly: GCA_029567705.1. Taxonomy (GTDB): domain Bacteria; phylum Cloacimonadota; class Cloacimonadia; order Cloacimonadales; family Cloacimonadaceae; genus PHBP01. Next base: position 2,086 of record JAKPXC010000099.1, on the reverse strand, counting down.
GTCCACAGACCGGGTGTCCGTATCCAGAGCAAAGTAGTTCTCAAGCCAATTCAGCGTATATAGTATGTCTTCCGGCAAGGGAGCCTGCAAGTCAAGCTTTTTCCCGCTGATGGGATGAATAAACTCCAGCCGCCAGGCATGTAAAGCTTGTCTTATCAAGTGAGTAGTGAGCAGTTCCGTGACTTTTCGCTTCATGTTTTCCGGGACGATGGAATGAACATACCTGCGGGAGTTATAGAGCAGATCACCCAGAAGCGGATAGTTGCGATCTGCCATGTGCACCCTGATCTGATGCATCCTGCCTGTTTCGAGTTGCACCCGGAGGAGGGCAAAATAGTGATACAACTTTATTGCCCGGTAGTGTGTCAGAGACCAGCGTCCTTCGACAGCGCTGCAGATTTTTCGGGGATTGCTCAGGCTGCGGGTAAGGTGACTTTCAATGCTATCCTGCAAAGGTTCAGGGATACCCGTGCAGATGGCCAGGTAGGTCTTTTTTATCTGCCGGCTGGCAAAAAGCTCATTCAGAGCAGCTTGGCAGGGGTCGTTCTTGGCAATAATCATCAGCCCGGAAGTGCCACGATCCAAGCGATGCACAATACCCGGCCGGCTGGGTTCCCTGCCTGTGGAAAGCTTGGAACCGAAATGAAAGACTATGGCATTGACCAAGGTTTGATCCGGATTGCCAAAGCCCGGATGCACGATCATTCCAGCTTCTTTATTGATGACGGCCAGGTCTTCATCTTCGTAAATAATATCCAGTGGGATATCCTGTGGCACCACATCAATAGGCTCCGGCTCGGGCAGATTCAGATCAATCTGGTCTCCGGAAGCGAGCTTGTAGCTCTTCTTCACCGGGATCAGATTTACCAGGATGCGATCTTCCTCGATCAGCCTTTCTATGAAACTCCGCGAGTAAAGCTCCTGTATCTTCATATCGACCAGGAACTTATCAAGCCGTTCGGGCTCTTCTCTATCGTAGATTACTTTGATCTTTTGTTTGTTCAAGTACTTTATCCAAAACGAAGACAGCACCAGTGCCAACGCCTTTGCGGTTGCGAATGATAGTGCCTTCGATATTCAGGGCACGGTTTCCAACGGGATCTCTCACAACGATTTCAGACAGGTTGTTGCCGTATCTCAAGGCTGCAAGAATGGTATCAAACAGATTGCGGTTGAAATCATCTTTGAAGATCAATTCATTGAGGTTGCTCATCTCGCTGATGGATGGATATGCTCTTCGAAACACATCATTGCAATAGATTACATCACCGTTTATGCTGGTGATCAGGATGGCTTGCTTGAGCATGCTGATTAACTGGTTGATTCTCTGATGATGCTCAAAGATTTTATCCGCCTTGGCAGTATCAAACCTGATGATTATAGCAAGCATCTTTTGCAATGCGTGGATCAGCTCCTGAATGTCTTTATCCTGGTCGTAGAGAGAAGCATCAAAATCCAGATAGTAATTGCCTTGAGAGATCTCACCGATCTTATCCCGCACTTCTTTGAGCGCTTTGTGCATCCTGAAGGGGATGTAGTTGTACATCACGATCAGACAGACAAAGATGGCAAAGACAAAAATGATGATGATGGATTGCATATCGGAGACCAATCCTGCCAGATTCCGGGCAGAAGCCAGAGAGACCAACAGCAGGATGGATTCCAGCACGATAATGGCAAAAAGGACTATGATAAGGAGATGATAGCGTTGTTTGAAAGATTTCTTCATGGCTCAATCCCTCTTGGTGGCAGTGTCGTATATCAGCTTGTCGATATTCCCTTTGGGACCCAGCAGGATGAGCACGTCGCCTTCTTCCACAACGTCGTTGGCACCGGGCATATCGTTCAACCTTTTCTCGATCACGTTTCTTCCGTCTTCTGTTACCGTTAAATAGTTATATTTGATGGCGATAACGTTTATTCCCCGGGTAGAAGGCAGCGCCAGCTCCTGCAGAGTTTTACCCACAAAGTCTTTGGGTACCACCAGTTCGATCACGATATGGCCACTGGAGAGGTTTATGTATTCCAGGATATTACGGGAGATCAGGGTTTTGGCAAGCTGATTTCCCACAATCTCTTCCGGCAG
>JAKPXC010000075.1 GCA_029567705.1 Candidatus Cloacimonadota bacterium | reverse complement strand
AAAACCTGCCAAAACCCTTTCGGAAGGCCTCAAAGAGAGTCACGCCTGCCTGATTCTCACACTATTAACACTCTATGCACTGTTTGAAAGAACACTCGGGAGAAACTCTCCCCCTACTATTTATACGTGGACACTTTCCCTGAAATTTGGACAGTTTTCTGTGGAATCTTTTCCGCAAGAAGCGTATCGCGCTGCTGGGTTTACAATTACAGGGATGAACTTTTTTTTAACCACAGAGAACACAGAGGGAAGCTGGGAAGAGCAGAGAAAGGACGGGCAGAGAGGGGAAGGGTACTCTATTTAGATAGCATCTCGCGACCTGTCGAGAACCCCAGAGTCCCGGGACGGCATTTCAGAGAGTATCGAATAACAGAACAAAGCCCATAGAACCTGGCATACGGATCTGTTTCTACCCATTGATACCTAGTGTCCACGTGCCGTCATTCCTGCGAAGGCAGGAATCCATAAGGATGTAATGAGTCCCATCGGGACTCTCCCCTGGGTTCTCACACATTATCGGAGGCAGGAATGACGGCACGGTGAACACATAGGTTTGGTGGGGCAATCTCCGAAATGCCACAGCAGCCGAAGGACGATTTCAAACTGGTGGTGCAATCTCCGAAATGCCACAGCGGTAGAAGAGCGCTCCAGAACCATTCCCTGGAAATATCTATCCACACCCGGCGAACCCATTTCAATGGGTTTTCCAGACGAGAGGCGGTGGTTTCAACCACCGTATATGGTTACCACCATCTGATTTACATCAACCCGTTTCAACGGGTTTCCAGACTCCGCGAGGAATTTATTCCGAACCCGGCGGATGAAGCAAAGCTCGGAATGAATTCCTCGCAAAGTCTATGATAAATGGCTGATAGAGACTCGCATGAGAACGGTGGTTAAAACCACCGCCTCTCGTCTGGAAATCCGTTAAAACGGATTTTTATCTGATACATACTTCCAGTTATGCAGGCATCCACACTTGGTACTATTCCAATGCACTTCCAGTCCGGTGTACTTGACCTTTGGACAAAGATTCAAAGACTGGAAAACCAATCTTTCAGCCTCAGAGCCATCAGCTTTCTTCTTTCTTTAAGGAACTCATCATAACTGGGAATGGGACCTTCAAGCATGGATTCAGGAATGCAGTTCATAGCAAGATTTTTCTTGAGTTCTTCGATATCTCTTATGCCTCCATACTTGTGTTCACCACCGTTGCATTGAGACTTTAGTATATAGAAATAATGGGCAGGATCAGAATTGCTTATGGCTATATTTATCTCACTCTGCATCAAAACAAAATTCGCAATCTGGTTGTACTGGCCTCTTTGAATACCCTGCTGTTTCAGGAAGTCCCTTGGGTAAACATGATGTACATCCCCCCTTAACTCAAGTAAGGCCTTTACAGTGATATCTGAGGATAAAAAACCTCTGTCATTGAGTTTGACTTGTGAAGCTAAGAAGGCATACCAATATGGACTTTGACTGGAAGAAGTGTCCATCAATTGAGGAAGCATACCCGTCCAGTAACTATCCGGGAGTTCTGTCTCTAGAACGCTATTGATAAACTGTTCTAGTCCTTGACTGTCAATTTGTCTGATATCTGAATCAAAAATCGTCTCAGGACTACCAGTGTAACGTCCTCGAAGAATAGACATGGCATACCATCGCCTTACTAGGCTTTCAATCACCGCCTGATCAATGCCCTTGGATCTGGCACGCAAGTACACGATGTAAGCAAAATTAACCGCATTGCTGCCACCTATCAGGTCTCCATTAATAAACCCGGCAGATGAGATAATCATAACAAATCTTTCGAAACTTGTTTGATCCATAAAGGACATGATACCTTTCTTCAGTTTGTTGAATGATTCTTCGCTGATTTCTTCCGAATAATCGTGGGTCGCAAAATCTCTTCCGGATAACAACGCAACCAAGTCCTGCAGCTTACCTCTTGTGAATTGAGACGTGAATGCGACTCTAAGCATATCAGTATATTTTGGATCGTAAATATCGTTATTGGTATCTTTGAGCCACTTCATTTTCGGGTAGTATTCACTATCAACGAACGCTTTGTCGTGATGCTCTATGGTTCTGTAGAATTCAGGATTAACTGCCAAGTGACAAAAGTAGTCTATTGCTTTACGGATCAGATTACCTCCATAAGTCTCGTTAACGGCTATTTTGGACATAGCAAAATCGGCTTGAGATAGTTCCACTCCTGCAGAATTGACCCTGATGAATATCTCAGTAACCGTTTCAATATCCAATTCATGATCCAATTCTATAACTCCAATCTGGTTATCTTTAATGCGTAACAACTTGGTAATATTATCCGATATCGGTTCAGGGTCAGTTATAGAATTGGTATTACAATAATCTGTGACAAATCTGTAACTGTTGAAAGTATGAGAAAAGACGCTGGCAATATCTTGTATCCAAGTAAGGTCTTTCTGGATGGCAGCATTTGATACTTCAAAACTCTCTTCAATGGGATTATAGGCTATTTTTATGTTCATTGTATTATAATTCTTATCCAAAACCTTTTGGCCCAATAGGGCTGCCATCAGTGCAGTTACACGTTGTTGACCATCTATTAGTATCTTCTTCCCATGTGATCTCAAGCCATCCTTTAGTTTCACATCCGGATTACACCAAACGATCAAGTAGCCGATCGGATAGCCTTGATAAAGCGAATCCAATAAGTTCCTGACCTTGGTGGAATTCCACACGAATGGTCTTTGAATTTCCGGGATGGCGATTTCTCTTGATGTAACCCATGAGATTATGGTTTCAATGCTGCGGGGTGTTACAATGTAACGTTGAGTAGGCATGTGTTGAGTTCCTCCAATTATTGTTTATTCTCTGTCATTTGGTTTACAATCTCCATAGTCTTCACGCTCACGGTGCAGACGCGCATCAGCAGGTCGATCACCTTTTCTTTGTAATCGGCAAAGCGATAGGTATTGAAGAGCTTGGCGATGGTGGGATCCTTGGGCTTCTTCTCTTTGTATTGATCCAATATCCATTCCAGGGCGCTGCGATTGCCCAGCTTGTATTCCCAGGCTATGGCAGGGATACCTGAGAGGCTGGTATCTTCATCCAGGATAATGCTGCCGGTGGCCTTATCCGCCTTAAGCTTGGCTTTGGGGAGGCTGCCATCCTCCCGGGGGAGGGCGTCGTAACGCTCCAGCAGCCAGGGCTCCACCTCTTCAAAGCCGATATGCAATTCCATCAAAGCCTTGCCCCAGGCTGCCCACTGCCAAAAGTCCTGATAGAAGGGGATGCGCGGCAGGCTGCGCTTCAGGTTTTGCTCGTACTTTTTGCGATAAGCGGGATTGTGCAGAACGCCATAAACATAGTGGAAGATATCCTGCTTCTGGATACCTGAATCACCATATTGCTCCCGGAATTGAGTCAAGCCCCAGTCGGTGATATTGTCCTGACGGGTGCCGTCGGGAGAGTATCGATACATAGGAATGCTCTGGATTGGATCAAGAGATAATAATCCAAGATTGAGCACCTTATCCGATGACAAACAAGCAAAATCTAACCTCTCACCAGTAACAAAGGAGATCACTGCGTTTTTTGTGTTCTGGCCATTTAATGGCAAAATAGAATCAAACTGATACGTCCTATCTATGAGTACTCGATCGTAGTACATTAGTTTATTCACAAATGGACGATAAAGCGTCGGTACAACCTTGTTGCTATCGATATGTAAAGTTGTGTTACGCTTCATGTGCTTTTCTAGATCACCAGTCCACTTGATTGATCTATCAACAAAGTCGTTTGAGTTCATTGTTTGACTTGAAGCATTCCACCTAGCTACCTCTTTGTGGTAGAGTTCAGTAAGATACTCCACTTTAGTGGACAATGAATTTGAACAGAAGTCAATAAGCCATTCATCTCTATGTGAGCAAACACCTAATGAGTATAGTTGGAATAATGCTTGTGTTTCTTTCCCAACTTTAACAGCTTTATCAACGACAGGCATCAAAGCATCCCAATCGTTATTTGTAAGGTATACCCAGTTATTGTCTTTATCAGGCTGGATATGCTCAAAGGGGATATTGTGTATCTTGTGGTTGCATAACCATTGCAGCTTGTCTTCTTTCCGCCATTCATCAGACATCGTATAATACTGAATCTGGCAATTCTTATCATCCTTGTGTTCCTTACGAATGAGGAACATAATGGCAACCCCGGTCTGAATGCCGAAAACGTTGTGAGAGGTTCCTGCGATCTTGGGGTTTTGCCTTACATCACTCTTGGTATCTATAATGTAGGCAAAATCAAATTCATCTCTCAGAATCTTGCGAAAACCATCGAAGGTACGGCTATCGATGAATGATCGATTGGTAATAAATGCAATAATCCCGTTCTTATCAACCCTATCCATAGCCCATCTGTAAAACCTGGCATACATATCATAGACTTTGGTCATCTGGGCTTTACTATGCTTTACGTAGGTTTCTTTGATGCGTCTGTCTATCTGGGGATATTCCCGGTTCTTGTTGTTCTCGTTTTCGTTCATCTGGTTGGCGTTGTAGGGAGGATTTCCAATGATCACGGAAATCTTACGTTCGTTTTGGCGTTGAATTCTCTCTGCGTTTTCTGCAGAGACACTACCTATCACCATTTGGCCATCTTTCTGGTAGTTTACATAGTTATCCAATGTATCCACAAAGCAGAGGTTCTCAAACTCGGCATAGCTTTGCATTTTTTGTTTGTAGGTAAACTCTATATTGAGATTGGCGATGTAATAGGGCAGGATCTCCACTTCGTTGGCGTGAAGCTCGTTTTTGTATTTGTATTCCAGCTTGTGGGGGCTGATGTGATCGATAATATCGCAGATAAAGGTGCCGGTTCCGGTGGCGGGATCGAGGATTTCCACGCCCTTGTCTTCCAGCATGGTGCCAAAGTGTTTACTCAGCAGGTAGTCCGTGCTTTCGATCATAAAGCGCACAATCTCGTTGGGGGTATAGACCACGCCCAGGCGATCGGCCTTCTTGGGATTGTAGCTCTTGTAAAAGGTTTCATAGACCACCTTGAGGAATCTCTGTTTCTCGTGGTGATCGGCAATTTGGGCAGCCCGGGCATTGATGGTGTCGTAATAGTGTTTGATGCTGGCCAGGCTTTGCTGACGCAGCTCCCGGGTGAAGAAGGTGCTCACCAGCTTCTCGAGTTCACGGGCGATATTATTATCCTGATGGAAATAGGGATCATCGAAGATGGTATTGAAGATATCCGTGGTGAGTATATGCTGGATCACCATTTCGCGGATGTCTTCCAGGGTAACGGCAGGATTGACCACCTCCCGCATCAGCTCCAGGAAGAAATCCCGGGCATAACGGTAGTCGCCGTTGCTTTCGGCTTTTTGGATTATCAGATCACGCAGGGCGGAGGTAACTTTGGGTATGTCGCCTTTGAAGAGCTCAATAGCCTGGCGGAATTCACGCACTTCGGGACGCTCGTAGTTCACAAAGGCTTTGAGCAGCTTGTCCAGAGCCTCTATATCGGTAAATTCACATTCCTTTACTCTATTACCGTTTTGGAAGAGCACTGCCCGCAAGCCGTCTTCAAAGAGGATATTGTCGTTGGGATAGCCTTTCTCGAACTTTGTGGTAATCTCCAGCTCGAGATCATCGTATTCGTCTTTGCTTTCCCAATAGCCCCAATCCAGCACCAGATTGTCTTTGAGGGTGCCATCGGGACGGATGGTGCTGCCTTTTGATCCTCTAATAGAGACTTCTGCCACCAGACGGAGGTCTTTGGCTTTGGCATATTCATTGATCAGCGTGATCATCGCCTGCCGGATGGAAGATTCGTTTCCGGTTCCGCTCAGACGCTTCAGATGATCGCGCTCCTTCAGATAGTTCCTGATGGCGAATTCGCTCATTGTTCCCTCTGTTTCGAGATTTTTTCTATTCTTTTGGGGTCTTGCAGATTGGTCAAGAGCTTTTTGAGGAAGCTTGGCTTTGTGGACGGTCTCCGGTTTATATCCAATAAGCTGCCGAGTCTTCGTCGACTCTTGCAGGACTCTTCCCGAACACTTTGCTCGGGAAGAGTCGGCCAAGACACGGTGAAGAGTCCGGGAGAAATTGGGGAGTGACGAGTAACAAGTGACCAGTGACAAGAGCTGCGCTGCTTCGCTCTTTGAGGTGGGAAACTCCGATTTGCAACAGAGACTGGGGGACTCTCCCAAGATGGACAAAGGTATCATCGCCGGAACCCGGCTTTGCTGGGTGATGTATCATAGCCCATGGTGAGCGGAGCGAACCATGGGTAAACCGCCCTCCCACCACCTATCCTTTCTCGAAGCTAATCCCCCCGCCGGAGCGCAGAACGCTCCGGCGGGGGGATTAGCTGTCGTCAATGCCATCGGACTTTCGGCAATTGGAGCAGAACGCTCCGGCGGGAGGATTAGCTATTTTTTTTCCTATCGATCGTATCTCCCACCCATGGTTCGTTGCGCTCACCATAGGCTATATTACTTTACCCCACTCCGTGGGGTTTTTTCCGACCTGCCTACATTGTCATTGGATTATTATTCAATGTTTCAAGAGACCGTTGCACATAAGGCAATACAAGGCGATTATTGGGGTACCCCCCCATACTTCACGCAGCGTCATGCCAGCGAAGGCTGGCATCCAGTCAAGCAGTTATCCTACTCTTGTTCAATGATATGCATAATGACTGGATTCCAGCCTTCGCTGGAATGACGGCACAGGTAAACACTGGGTAATAATGGTTAGAACATATATACATCCCTGTTACCATGGGTTCTGGACAATTATTCAATGCTCATTTCAATTCGTAAATGATAAAAAATCGAACTCATTCTGAAGAACTAACTTGACAGATAATCCCCGGGGATTTCAGCATAACGTGATACTCTCAAGCCACAGCGTAACTGATTAGGAGGTGAACATGAACAGATTTGCTTGCACTATCGCACTATGCATCTTGGCAATGGGGATATCTGCGGTAACCCTGGAACTGAATTCAAGCTCCGCATACCTTCACGTATCAAAAGATAATCCGTCTGAGATCAGGCTATCGATAGGCTTGCCATCCATGGAGCTTGATGAGACCGGAAAGGTGTCCTTCCCCCCGCAGATTCCGCTGCAGCGATCCACTCAATCCTCCTCCAGCCTGGTGGTGCACCTGGCTATTGCCAGCACCGGAGACTATCAGTGCCGGTTTACCGGCAGCACCGTGCAAACCGGGATCAGAGCCCCTGTTGCCCAAGATCAGGTACCTCCCGTTGTCTCTCTCAGCGAACCCTATTGGTTCAGAAACCTCAGAGGCGTGGATCTCTACATTTCTCCTGTTCAGATTCAGGACGGAGAATTGGCGATTTACAAGAGCTTGGATATAGATATCAAAAGACAAGGCCCCTCAGAGGAAACTGCTTATACCTATGGAGATACAAAGCTCAACCCCTACTTTGTGGATCTCTATAAGCAGCACTTCCTCAATTTCGAGCCCAGATACGAGGACATTGCGGAATTCGGTACTATGGCCGTGATCTGCCCAAGCACCAGCTACGACGAAGAGATACAGAGATTTCCCAGTCTGATTCAGCCCTGGGTGGATTGGAAGAACCAATTGGGTATTCCCACCCAGCTATACAGCACCAATACCGCCGGCAGCACCTATGAGGAGATCCGGGATTTTATCCGTGGCCTGTATGAGGCAGATCCCAATCTCACTTATGTCCAGCTTGTGGGCGATTACAACGTGATTCCCTGCCTGGTTACCACAATTTCCGGCAATACCGGAGGCATGGATGCCTTCTACAGTTTGATGCAGGATGATGATTGGTATCCGGATATACTTGTGGGCAGGTTTTCCGCCGAAACAGCGGCAGATCTCTACACTCAGGTCAAACGCAGCCTGGATTATGAGAAGGGGATCGTATCCGGAGATTGGCTTAGCCATGCAGCGGGGGTATGTTCCAGCAATCCGCCCATCCCCGGGGATGACGATGAACACAATTGGGAGCATCTGGATAATCTCCGCGCTCAGCTTCTGAACTACGGCTACACGGAGGTTGACCGCATCTATGCCAATGAAGGCGCGGATACTCAAGACCTGGTAAATTGCCTGAATGCGGGAAAATCCCTGCTAAACTACTGCGGAGAAGGTTATCCCAGCCATTGGGTGGCTCCGGAATTTGGCATACCGGAGGTGGAAAGCCTCAGCAATTACGGGATGCTGCCCTTTATCCACTCTGTATCCTGCTGGACGGGACAGTTCTACAATGGAACCTGCCTGGCCGAAGCCCTGATGAGGAGCTGTGATGCCTATGCCGAGGAGGCCAAGGGTGCCCTCGCCATCTACGCCGCTGCCCCCGAGCAGGGAGTTTATCCGCCCATGGAAGCGCAGGATCACACCGTGGAACTGCTGGTAACGGATTCCAAACACAGCATCGGCGGTCTGTGTTACAACGGCTCCTGCAGCATGATAGATGCCTATGGGGAAGCCGGGGCATATAACTTCCTGGCCTGGAATCTCTTTGGAGATCCTTCTCTGATTCTCAGAACCAAACCCGCCGAAGAAATTCATGCCGAGATTCCCATCGTCCTCCTCTCCGGAACAGTACACTTTCGGATAGATACCGGAGAACCCAACATCCTGGTATCTATATCCCAAGACAACGTCACCCTGGGCAGCGGATTCTCACATGCGAATGGAATCGCCGATGTCTATTGCAGCGAGCAACTCCAAAATGGGGAGACTTATCTCCTGAGCCTGAGCGGATTCAACCGCATCCCCATCCAGAAGAGTTTGAAATGCTATAA
>JAKPXC010000054.1 GCA_029567705.1 Candidatus Cloacimonadota bacterium | reverse complement strand
CTTTGCTATCGAGACATATTTGAATCTCAAGCCTGATCTTTATGGTAAGAAAGTATTGATATCTGCCGGTTCCTGCCGGGAAATGATAGATCCCATGCGCTGCATCACCAACCTCTCAAGTGGTAAGATGGGAGTGGCTTTGGCAAGAGCAGCAGCTCTTCGGGGAGCTTCCGTAACGCTTGTTTATGGTGGAATCAGTGTAGCAATTCCGCACTATCTCTCAAAAGCCATTCACGCAGCAGATTCAGAAAGTATGTCTACATCTGTTTTGAGAGAAGCTCAAGATAACGACTGGGTTATCATGGCAGCAGCAGTATCGGATTATAAGCCTGTCAAAACCTCATTATCCAAGCTTAAAAAACAGGATACTCTCAGCTTTGAGTTGCACAAGACCCTGGATATTCTGACTCAGCTAGGCAAGGATAAAAAGCCCGGGCAGATACTGGTGGGTTTTGCAGCAGAGACGGATGAGCTGATAACTAATGCAAAAAAGAAGCTTAAGGCCAAGAACCTAGACTTGATCATAGCCAATCATCTTAGTGTGGTGGAGCAAGACTGCACCACAGCTACAGCAATAGACAGACATCAAACGCATGAGTTGGCAGGTACAAAGTTTGATGTGGCTCACAGAATCCTGGATTTGATGAAGCAGTTATGAAAGATAGACTGATACTGATAACCGGTGCCAATGGCTCTACAGGTGCATATCTGGCCAGGCATTACCTGGAAAAGGGTTCAGGCTTGATCCTGCTCTATCATAAGCGAACCGACAGACTGGAAGCGTTGATGACTGATCCGGGAGTCTTCGCAGAGGCTTGTGATCTGCTTGATGACGACAGACTGAAAGAAGTGTATCAGGAGGCTGTAGATTTCTTTGGTAAAGAGCCCGATAGTCTGGTTCATACGGCTTCAGTGAGAAGCTCAGATGCACTAAGTCTTGAAGAAACTGATCATGATATCTGGACAGAAGTATTCTCGACTAATATATATAGTTTTACAAACATCCTCAGGCTCATGCTTCTAGGGATGAAGGAAAGTGGATTCGGCAGAGTAGTTCTTATGGGAAGCGACGTAACAAGTAAAGGCTTGGCCCGGGGCACTGCCTACGCAGCTTCAAAAGCAGCCATGGTTAACCTGATCCGCTCTCTGGCTCTGGAGAATCCGGATAAAGACCTCAGGTTCAATGCTATATCGCCTGGTCCTGTTGAAACAAAGTTGGAAGAAGACTACCAGGGAGATTATCTGGAGTTTCGCCGGGAGTACTTTGCCAAATATCTGAGGGATAATCCCTCCAAGCGTTTATGCTCTGTTTCAGAGATAGCTGAACTCTGCGACCTCATGCTATCAGAGAACATACATAACCTCAATGGACAAGAAGTTACTTTATAGGGAGTGAAGATGAAGAAGTTAATACTAATAACTACACTGATAATGATATGCGGGTTGGGGCTGGCACAGCAGGTTCCTTTCCGGGATGGTGAGAAGCTGGTTTTTAACGTGCGTTATGGTGTGGTCAATGCTGCCCAGGCAACTGTCGAAGCCGGCAGCAGTACCTTTCAGGGAGTCCCAGTCTGGCATCTACGGATCAATGCAAATACCCATAGATTCTTTGATTCCTTCTTTAGGATCAGAGACAGAGTGGAGTCCTGGTGGAGAAAAGATACACTCCTGCCTATGAAATTCTCCAAGAACCTTCAGGAAGGCAGATACAGACAATATAGAATACACCTTTATAATCATGCGGAAAGAACCACTACTTTCCAGAAGTATAAGTTCAGACAGGACCGGTTTGAGAGTGAAAGCATGCCCTTGGAAGCACGCTCTCAGGATATTCTGAGTGCCTTTTACTGGGTCAGAACTCAGAACCTCACACCCGGACGTTCGGTTTATGTAAATATCACTGCCGATGGCCGTTCAGTGGATACAGAAGTAGTTATCCACCGCAGAGAGACCATCAACACCATCTTTGGCCGCAAGCAGTGCCTGGTGATTGAACCAAAGCTTGCCGGTGAAGGTGTGTTCAAACAAAGTGGCAGAATCCTGATCTGGCTCACAGACGATCAGTACAAGATTCCGGTGAAGCTGGATAGCGCCATCACCTTTGGTTCCTTTATAGCAACCCTGTCTGAAGCCAGAAATGTACCGCTGAGGATTCAATAGTGTGTCCTGATCTCTATGATGTGAAGTCATATGATTACGAACTCCCGCCGGGGCGAATAGCTCAGTATCCACTCAGCCCCCGAGACCGTTCCAAGCTTATGGTACTAAACAGGGAAGAGAAGAGCATTGAGCATAGAGTATTTAGAGATATAGTGGAATACTTGAAGCCGGGGGACCTGTTGATTGTCAATAGCAGCAAAGTCTTTCCCGCCAGACTCTATGCCATCAAAGAGAACGGTACTCAGATTGAAGTTCTATTGGTAAACGAGGTGGAGCCCTCACTCTGGAAAGTAATGGTTAAGCCTGGTAAAAGATTGAAAGAAGTGCAGACTCTCTTCTTCTCCGATAAGTTGTCCGGAGAAATCTCTTTGCCAGACGATAATGGCTTAAGAATCATCCGGTTCAAACACGAGGGAAATTTCTTCGATGTGATAGAAGAGATAGGTCATGTGCCACTACCTCCTTACATTGACAGAACAGATGAGCCCCTGGACAAGCAGACTTATCAGACGATCTATGCTGATGAGATTGGATCAATTGCTGCACCAACTGCAGGCTTTCACTTCACAGATGAGCTCATGGCCAAGATAAAAGATATGGGCGTCAAGGTGGCAAATCTGGTGCTCCATGTTGGGATGGGAACTTTTCTCCCTGTGCAAACTGATAGAATAGACCAGCATGTTATGCACTCTGAACAATGTACGATCAATCCTGAACTGGCAGCCCTTTACAACCAAACCAGAGCCGGTGGCCATCGAGTGATAGCAGTTGGTACTACAAGCCTTCGTACTCTGGAGAGCTTCTACACAGATAATGGATTGGAAGCTGGTTCAAAGTGGACTAATATCTTCCTACATCCAGGGAAAAACATCCGTAGCATTGACGGCTTGATAACCAATTATCACCTCCCCAAATCCACACTTCTTATGCTTGTCTCTGCCTTTGCAGGATATGAATTCACCAGAATGGCATACAGCGAAGCCCTTAGTAGGGACTACAGATTCTTCAGTTACGGCGATGCCATGTTTATACTATAGGAGGATATATGCGTAGAAACCTCTTCCATTACGACGTTTTAGATAGCACTATGAAGGAGTATGAAAGACTCTGTGGTATAGAAATCAGTAGCGCCAAAATCGTAAGAGCAGATAGACAATCCCAAGGTTTGGGCAGGGGTGCCAATCAATGGGATTCTTCTCTAGGGGGGCTATGGTTCACGTTCGACTTGTTCTATCCTGAACTGGTGGATTCTTTTGCCCTGTATGTAGGTGTCTGCCTGCATAGAAGCCTGCTCTCTCTGTTTGATGGCATGAAACCACATCTCCGGATCAAGTGGCCCAATGATCTTTTCTATGATGACCGAAAACTGGCGGGTATACTTTGCAAACACAGCGTTGAAACAGGTTACGTGATCGGTATTGGCATAAACACAAACAACACGATCGAGAATCCTGATCTGGTGCAAAACACAGCTTCCCTTACCCAGATCATCGGCAGTCCAGTTTCAAACAATGAACTGATGCACATCTTCATGCTGTCAATTGTGGAGAACCTTTCACAGATCAAGAATCCCTCCTTGTATCTTGATTACTGCAACGACAATCTCTATGGTATGGGAAGGTATGCTACCGTAAACATGTTCGAAAACAAAAGCCGAGGCATTATCCGTGGCTTGGATAACAGCGGAGCTGTGCTTTTGGAGACTTCAGACGGTCAAATCAAAGCCTTCAATGCCGGAGGACTGGCAGTAGACCCGAGTATAAAGCAATGAAACAAGTCTTACTATTCCTGATAACAATGTCCTGTAGTATGGCTCTATTTGCAGAATGGTCATGGGCTCGGAGCATTGGCTTCGGGGGCATGGAAAGAATCTGGGATATGGCCTCAGATACAGATGATAACATCTTCATTGTGGGAGAGTTTACTGATTCTCTGGCATTGGATGACTGCATGCTGTTTGGCTCCGGTCTTACAGATAGCTTCGTTCTGAAGATGAACAGTGGGGGAGAAGCACTCTGGGGAGCTTGCCTCAGTTCCACAGAAGAGGATGTTTGCCTGGGAGTTGGGACAGATGCTCAAGGCAATGCCTATGTATGCGGATACTTCATCGGTACACTTCATTGCCAAGGGACACAAGTGGTGTCTGATGGACTCTGGGATGCCTATGTGGCTAAGTTCAATAGCAGTGGGCAATTGCAATGGCTCAATTCTTTTGGAGGCATTCTAAACGACATTGCCTATGGTGTAGATGTGAACTCATCTGGATTAGTCAGTGTTACAGGTTGGTTTGCGGATCAGATAGTCTTCGATAACAACCACATCTTGACCAGCGCAGGAGGAAGCGATATCTTCGCCATGGCCTACGATAGTGCTGGCGGTTTGCTTTGGGCTCAACGTGCCGGAACAACCGGAGTTGATTATGCCTATAAGGCAGCTAATGACGAGATTGGAAATACTTACATCACAGGCTCTGCAGGGGTTGGTGCAGAATTCGGAAGCTATATCCTTGATTCCAGTGGAATGTATATTGCCAAGTATAATCCGCAAGGGCAGATTCAATGGATCAATAGCTCAAACAACGCTGCAGTGATTGGTATTGAAGCTCAAGCCGGGACGACTGCCGGACAAAGAGGCTTGGTCTCTGGCAGGTTACCAGGTGCCGGTTCTATTGGAGACTTTAGTTTTGAGACCAATAACCTTTCCAATGATGCCTATTGGGCAGAGTTTGATCTGGAAAACGGGCAGTGGATGCATCTTGAATACTTTGGCGGTCCCGGAGCAGATAAATCCCGGGATGCTTCATTTATAAACTATCCGATCATGGTTGGCTCCTTCGAAGAGAGCCTTCAGATTGGTGATCACACATTCACCAGCCTTGGCTCCGAAGATGCTTTTATATACTACCGTTTGGATGGTCAGCAGATATTCATAACAGCAGGCGGCTTGGATAATGATTCCCCAACTGCCATTACTCTGCTCAGCACTGGCGACATTGCCGTATCCGGCTGGCACTTTGGTCAAAGCAGATTTGGTGCTCATGTCATAGATAGCACAAACTCATCAAATCAAAACGGCTTTGTGGCTATCTATTCACCCACACCCAGTGGCTCTGAAGACCAGGTAAATCCATCTCCCCAGGTGAAGTTATGGCCCAATCCGGCAAGAGATTATCTCCGGGTAGAGCTAAAAGAATCTAATCTTAATGACAGCGCGAAGATTTATAACATAAGAGGACAAGTGATTTACACTTTTGAGCCACAAGAAGTCCGGAGAGGTTTTCTGGAGTGGAACGGGAAGGATATCCGGGGAACCAAGGTAAGCAGTGGGATCTATTTTCTGAAGCTTGGCAATGGCATTTTCAGCTTCTTAAAACTATAACCAAATAGAGAACCGGGACTTTTCTATTGACAGATAAGACTTCGAAAAAAGGAATGATAAAAAAGATTAGTTCGATGGAGGAATAATGAAAAAACGAGTCCAGTTATTCACAGTGATTATGCTGAGTTTGGGACTTCTGATGATCCTGAGTGCGTGCTCCACCATGACACGCAATCAAGGCATGACCCAAAATTCCAATAACTCCGGTGAAGCTATTGGCACCGTCACCAAAGTCGCCTTCCTGCCGATTAAGGCTTTGGACAGCAATAGCAGATATATCAAAACCATCCTCACCAAGCGTGATTTGACCATGGTTTTCAACGATCATCCCAAGTACAACTTGCTGGATATGAAAGAAGTGGAAAGATTGTACAAGCAATCCGGTCATCGCGATGTGGAAGGCTTGGAACCCGAAGAGATGCAGGAAGTCGCACGGGATTTGGGAGCAGACCTGCTGGTAATCGGTAATGTCAGCACGGTAAATCCCAGCACTTTCAGGCTTTCTGTTCGTCTTTACAGTCCCCGTTCCCAGGAATTGAAGCAAGCCAACTTCAACATGGTGAAAGATCGAACCACGAGATTTGAAACTTTGAATGGCTCTTTTATGGAAGAGATTGATGGCTTCATCTCCGGTGAAGTGCAGAAGATGTACAACATTGCTCAAAATGCCTATCTCCTTGAGAAGTACCCTGAAGCCGAAGCTTCCCTGAATCAGGTTTTGGGCCTTGATCCCCAGAAGAAAGAAGCTCATTTCACCCTCGGTCAGGTATACTTCCGCACTCAGAGAAACGAGCAGGCTATTGCCTCTCTGAATAGAGCTTTGGAGATAGATCCGAACTATGATCAGGCTTTAGTCCAACTTGTGGAAGTCTATGCTGCTTCCAATCAACCCCTGCGCCGAATCGAAACAATGGCACGGATTGCTGAAAAGGACCGAAATGCCGAACTTTGGCTAAATATCGGTAACCTCTATGCCGAAAATAATAACAACCCTCAAGCCGTGGCTTCCTTCCGCAAAGCTTTGGAAATTAATCCAGAGTATGCTATGGCTCAGTATCGTTTGGCCTTCATGCTTTATGACCAGGAAAACTATAGTGAAGCTATCGAACACCTAGAGTTTGCAGCAAACCAGTATCCGGATAACGATCTTATCTCACGTCGCTTAGCCCTTGCTTATCAAAGAAGCGGACGCATCGATGACGCTATCACACGCTATGAAGCAGCAATCGAAAGTAATCCCCAAAGCGTTCAGGCTTATCTGAACGTGGTTAGCCTCTATCGCATCAAAGCCAGTGAAGCCGGAACTCCAGCTGTTACACAGGAAATGAACCGCAAATCTATCGCTCTGATGAACCGTCTGAAAACTGCTGCCCCGGATAATGCCCTTGCCTATTTGAATCTAGCCAGTATCTACCTGGCCCAGAATGATAATACCAATGCTGAAACCAATGCCAATACTGCTCTCACCAAGGATCCCACCCTCTACCTGCCCTACGTGATCCTCTCCACCATCGCACAATCAAGAGGAACAGAAGCTTACAACCGCTTTGTTGATCTTGAACAACGCGCTTCCCGTGCAGTTGGTAGAACAGCCACCAACCTGAGACGTGACAGAGATGCAGCTAAAACTCAGGCCAATACCCAGTTCCGCAGAGCTCTGGATCAATTGCAGAGTGCCCGTAGTCGCACAACCGACAATGAAATCATCAACGATCTCAACACTAGAATATCCCGAGTTCAGACTCTGATCAGCCAAACTTCAGGACTCTAATCCGCAGTATAATACATTAAATATCAGGAGTGCCTCAGCAATGAGGCACTTTTTTGATGATGAATACAGGATCAAGGAAATGGGTACTTCCCCGTTCACCTATGGCTTCCTTATACGATTCCTTAACCCTTCCTTAACCTTGGTTTAGGAAAGGCTTATCTTGCAATAAGTTATTGGATAAGATACAAGCAGGAGAACTATCTGTATGCGTTTGAGTGGATTATGTAGTTCCAGAGGTATTTACGCCCAATGCTGCTGTTTCGAGAGGAGAGCTCAGCAGGGGATATCTATCACTCGAGTTCCTGATTCTATAAAAAGTGGCTGAATTGAGTGTGCTAGAGCGGAAAAGTAGTTGTTGACAAATATCTGGAGCACAGGGAGCTTGGAACGTTGAGATGCCATAGGAGTTAGGATGTTTATAGATCATAGATACGAAGTGCTTGAAAGCCTTGGAACAGGTTCCTGGGCAAGAGTTTACAAAGTAAAAGACGTTCGCACCGACAAGCTTTATACCCTCAAGCTTTTCCAATATATCTCATCAGACGAGCTTTACAACCGTTTTTCCGCTGAAGAGATGCATCATATCGGCAAAATTGAGCATCCCAACTTAAGTAGGGTGGTTGATTTTGGACATGTGGGCGATCACATATATTTTATCAGCGATTACTTCGAGGGGAACACTCTAAATCATTTCCGCTTCAGTAAGAACAGAATCAGTTTGCTCTACGAATTGATAGTAAACATTGCTTATGCTCTAAATGCCCTTCATACCCAGAGGATTCTGCACAAAGACCTCAAGCCGGAAAACGTTCTATACCGGATTGAAAACAACAAGATCGAGTTACGGCTTATAGACTACGGGTTTTCCAAGATAGAGTCCGGTAAGGACAGCAACCTGATTTCCGGCACTCTGCCCTATGTGGCACCGGAGATATATCTGGGACAAGCTCCTTCGATAGGCAGTGACTTTTATTCTTTAGGTGTGATGCTCTACAAGCTCACAACCGGCTCACTACCCTTTAGTGTCGATAAAATCAATGCTCTCATAACCGGGAATCAGACAATCTTTGCACCTATCTTCCCCTCGGAGTTGAATTCGGATATCCCGCCGGAACTTGAGAACTTCATTCTCAGGCTGCTGGATAGATATCCTGAAAACAGATTCAGAGATGCAGAAGAGATCATTGCCTATATAAACCGGATCCAGGCCAAGCAATATGACTTCTCGGTAGATTGGAACCGGATAAACACACTTAAGTTCAATAGCTACATTGTCCGTGAAAACCTGGCTCATCAGCTCCTTGATTTCATTCCGGCTGTGGAAGCTAAAAATGGCAAGATTATCTCGGTAGTGGGGGGTGACGGTCTGGGCAAAGACAGTGTGCTTTCCCTGTTTCGATATCATCTTCTCTCCGGGGAATACTATCTCTTTGAGTATCGCTGTACCCGCACGGATCATGAAGCCTTCTTCTCTTTGGTGAAAGAGTATGTGAATTCACTTAGTGAAGAGGAATTGGCGGCAAATCAGGAACTCGCTATGATCTCCGGAAAGTTCAAGAGATTCCTTTTTGAATCTGAGAAGGAGGCAAAAGGAATCACCCAGTCGCATGATGAACTCATGGCAGATTTTGATACTGTGCGTTCTCTACTTAAGACTTTGGTGGAACGTAAGCCGGTTATCTTTATTATTCGGGATTTCCAATGGGTTCACCGCTATACGATAGACTTCCTGAATTTCATCTCCGGCTTCCTGGTTAAAAGCAAGGTGATGATCATTCTGGCCTGCAATGACTTTACCAAGATCAAGCAGATCGAGCATACCATCTTACTTCCAGTTCCGCCCCTCACTCTGGAGGAAGCCGGAAGCTATATCAAAAAACTCTGGTATGAACCGGTACCGGATAGCGTTGTTCCCATTATATACAAGAGAAGTGCAGGAAATCCTCACTTTATCCGCGAGATACTGGTGGACTTCGTTAAGAATAAGCTCAATCTGAACGAGCTATCCAAAGACTTATCAGGCATCCGTGATTATAAACTACCACAACGTCTGGTGCAATCAGTCTATGGCAGGATGAGCCGCTTGAGTCAGAACAACTATCTCTATCTGCAGAAACTCTCCGTGGTGGAGACTCCGCTGAATAGAGAGCTGATAGTCCACATCCTCAAGCTTGAAGACATTCAGCTATATGGGTTCTTAAACGAGTGCCTGCACAATGAGCTTCTTTCCAAGGAAGGCAAAGACTATAGCTACTCCTTCATTGAAGCCGTCCAGCGACTTCAGAGTGAACTTGATCCCCGCATACACGTTCAGGTCTCGAAGAAAGTGCTTTCTTTCTACAGGCATAACCTGATATTCGATCAGGATGTTTGCAGGGGCGTGATCCGGAATGCAAGGATTGCCGGGGATTTGAAAGCCACCCGGGATTACATGCTGCGTCTTTTCTATCTGCAGGATTCAGATCACTTGCAGGAAGAGGCTTTTTCCACCATTCTGGAAGTGATAGATCTGGATATTGATTCCGGGGTTGAAGTTCCCATGAAGGAACTGATAGAGGACATGAACCGCTTGCAATCCAAGATGGAGATTACGGGATTTGTGAAGCCGGTGGAATCTCTGCTTGGCAAGCTCGAGAAGATTCCAGAAATCTTTGAGAAGTATATTCTCTTGGGAACCATGCAGTTACTTGCGGAGAACGTTAAGAGCGCAATTGAGCTCTTTAGCAATGCGGAGACACTGGCTCTGACAGGAAAGCAGCGCATCATTGCCTGGCAATATCTCACGCAGATATACTCCCGTGCCGATCTGAAGAAGATGAAGAACTATCTTGATCTTCTGGGTAAGTATTCCCTTCCCTTGGATATGCAGATCCTTTATACAGACAGATTGGCTGTATACTATGCCTCAAACAACGATAAAGATAAAGCTATTAAAACGATAGAAGGCTTCTTTGAGACTCTGCCTCCGGAACACGACACAAGCGTGATGATCAGGCTGGCGGGAATGCACAACGATTTGGGCGTTTTCTACAGTGATCAGAAGAACATCGAAGAAGCCACAGAACACTTGAACGCTGCACTAAACATCTGGAAGCGTTATAACATCAAGCGTTACATGGGGCTGATCTACAACAATATGGCAGACCTTTATCTGAAGCAGGGGCTTACTATCAAGTCACTTGAGTATTCAGATTTGGCGTATCTCTATTCGGATCAATTGAATCTCCCCATGAATAAGGCTATGTCTCTACTTAATCAAGCTGAAGCAATGATCAAGCTGGGAGATTTTCTTAAGGCCGAGGAAAGGCTTCAGGCCAGCCAGGAGATTATGGATCAGGTTGGCAGCAAGAAGTATCAGGCTGCAGTAAAGACCAATCTTGCACTGGCTCGTAGCAAGATCAAAGGCTTTGGGCATTACTACCGTTTCATCACGGAGAATGAACCCAAGCTCATGACGGGCTATATCGAACAGATCAATCCTTTGGTAAAGACTTATTTCTATTACTTGAACGAGCTTGCAAATGCCAAGAAGCTACGCAGATTGATCCGCAAGAACGTCCATATAAACTATAAGCATATCTATGAAGAGGAATTCTATCATAATAGCTTAAGTCTTTTGGCTATGGCAGAAAAGGATTATGAGAAAGCTCTGGTGGAGCTGAAGACTGCTACCAAGTTTGCAGGTAGTATCAATAACAACTATGCCATCGCTGTCTTCTATATTCTGCAGATTACCTGTTATTATGGATTGAGGGATCTTAAGAAAGCCAATGAGTTGATCGAGCAGGCTAAGCCCATGATTATGGAGCAGAACTATAACTATTGGCTCAACAATATCTATGTGCTCGAGATTAAACTGAATCTCCTGAATCCAGACGTACCGCTTCGTTCTCTACTGAGACGCACAAATGATGTTTTCACCGGTTGCCAGGATAACCAATACTACCAGTTTGTTATAGAACTCTATCAGATCCGCTTGCAGATTCTGCTGGAGATGGGAGCTGAAACGGTTGCAACAGAGCTCTTCGAAGAGTATAGGGCATATCTTGATCAAGTGACTGAAGATGTTGCCGAGGACGACAGGCAGAATTTCTTGGCTATAAGTCATTATGGCTTGAAGAATCTGAAGAAATTCGATCTGGTGAAGATAACTTCTCGAAGGAAAGACATCAGGAACAACTGGAATGATTTGCTCTACAACATCGCTAACGTGAACTCGGTGGAAAGGATTCACTTCCTTATAGAGAAAGGATTGCAGCAAGTTATCTCACCTTACCGCTTCATGCTTCTGGAGTACTCTGAGAGGTATCAGGATTATTTCAACGTTCAATGTTACAATTGTGGTAAAGACTTTGCTTATGATGCGGAGTTAAGTGATCAGGCCAGAAAAGCAGTTAAAAGCGATAACCTGGTGATCACAAAGTACCGGGGCCAGAATACCTGTATTGTTCCTTTGGTTACTGGAGCCAAGGCAGTTGGTTTGCTTATTGTGGCTGATAACAACGAGCTGGATTTTACCAAGCAGGAACTCAGTATTCTGAGAAGCATCAAGCAACATCTTTCGGCTCTGCTGATCAGAATCCGGGATTATACCCAGATAACCAAGCGAATAGAGAAGATGAACCTCTTGATGCAGATCTCCCACAACCTGATGAGGATCGTAAGTATCCCAGATCTGGAACAGGAGATCGTCTCGGCAGCCATCTCTTTCTCTGGAAGCAGCAGAGGCTTCCTGATCAAGAAGGATAAAGACGGTAATAATATCTACCAGGTACATCTGGATAGTACCGGGAAGGTTATACCTTCGATCAGTGGTGTGAGTAAATCTGTGATCAGCACGTGTCAGAGTACGGGTCAAGCAGTGTACTCTTTCAATGCTATTGAGGATGATCAGTTCAAGAGCTCAATTAGTGTGCAGGACTTTCAGATCAATGCCATCTTCTGTGCTCCCATCAGGCTGGACGAGACAATCTACGGCTTCATCTATCTTGATAACATGAACCAAACAAATCGTGAGATGTATCTGAACAAAGAGATAGTGGATCTCTTCATGGAGCAGATCACTGTGGCTTTGAAGAATGCCAAGCAGTATTCCGCAGTTCTGCAGAAGAGTGCCGAGCTTAATGCCTTTGAAGACCTCAAGAATGAGTTTATGGCCATTGTAGCCCATGAGCTGAACACTCCCCTTACAACCTTGCAGGGTTATGTTCTAAGGCTTAAGAGGAACTTATACTCTGATGAAGACGAGAAGAACGATATACTTCAGAAGATAGAGAAGTCTGTGAAGAAGCTTATTCTAGCCAGTAATGATATTACTACCATGAACAAATACAACCTTACCAAGTCTTTAGTCTTGGCAAAGATAAACATCCAGGAGATCTTGGAGCTTATCCATCAGGAAGTGGAGATCCTATCAAGGAACCGGCGGATGTTCATCAAGATAGAGCTGGAGAAAGATTTACCGGACGTGAATGCCAACTGGGAAGCTATGCACCTGATGATCTATAATCTGGTGCTCAATGCCATCCGCTTTACCAATGATTTTGGTACAGTGGTAATAGGTGCTCGACGCTCTGCTTTTCCACAGGAGAAGATCAACGGCAAGGACTCTTTGGTCATCTTTATTCAGGATAATGGCATCGGCATACCAGAGCACCAATTGAAGAATGTTTTCCGGAAGTTCTACGAATTGAACGAGATTTACTCTCATAAATCGGGTCTCATTGAGTTTAAGTCCAGTGGTCTGGGCTTAGGCCTGGCCATTTCTAAAAGAATCACAGAGCTTCATCATGGAGATATCTGGATAAAAAGCAAGGAAGCAGAAGGCACTACTGTGTTCGTGAGCCTTCCCATATAAACTTTCAGGAGGATTAATTGCCCGGTTACAAGAAGTACTTCCTTATTATGATCCTGCTGGTCTGCGCTAGCTTACTGGCAGGCCAATCCCAGAGAGAACAACGTGACTACGACTATATATATGATCTATACAGCCGGCAGAACGACAGTGAAGCACTGCTGGAGATAGACCAGTTTCTCACACGCTATCCCCAAGGTGAGCTTATTGTCTCTGTTCGTTTCATGCAGGCTGAGATACTTTACTACCAAGGGCAGTTTAACGAAGCTTCCGTTATCTATGAAGAGCTCAGATATCAAGATATGGAACCGGAGATTAAAGCAGAATTGCTTTATCATTATGGCATCAGCAGCTATTACCTGAGAGATTACAATAAAGCCCTCGAGCTCTTTCAGGTCGTTAGTTCTGAGTATGATTTTGAGAGCTACAAAGTCGATTCAGCTATGTGGATGGCCAGGATCTTCTCTGAGGGAGGGCAGTACTTCAGTGCAGAGCGATACTTCAATCTGGCGCTCACTGCTTATCCGGAGAATGTGGAGCTCAAGCTGGAGCTCTATTCCGTGTTACTCAATCTCAATAAAACCCAGGAAGCAGAAACTATCCTAAGTGGGATTGACAGAAGCTCACCCAAGTTCCCCCTCTTCCTGGAGACCTTGCTTAGTTACTATCTGAACAATGAACTCTACCAAGAGTTTGACGCCGCATTGAGAACCTATAACGTCGATCCTGAACAGAGCCGTGACCAGCTTCGTATATTGATCGTGCGCAGGTTGCTCTTGGAGAACTGGTTCTCAGAAGCAGGACACTATCTGGAAAACATCGCAACTCCCACAGATCAAAGCAGGTATTATGATGCCGTGCTGCTCAAATCCGGAGCTAACCTCTCTGCAGCAGATAGTATCTTTAGCAGCCTCGTAAGATCCAGCGATACAGACATAGCCCTACTTAGCTATCTTGAACGTCTTAAGCTTGTGTTTGACCACTCCCCGGATCAGGCCATCAGTCAACTGGAGGCGTTCCTGGAAGCCAATCAGGGTTCTGAGTACCTGGGTGAACTGAACTATCTCCTTGGGTACTTCTACTATCAAAAGAACGATTATCTTCCTGCCATCAGGCATTTCAGCCGAAGCCGCAATTACGATATGAACCGCTATCAGGCAGATAGAATCGATGCTATGACGGCTGAGTGCTGGTTCCGTCTTCAGCGCTTGGATCAGGCCGAAGAGAGATTCAACCGCTACCTGAATATCTATCCGCAGGGTCTTTATCGGGATAGAGCTTGGTTCAATCTGGCACTTGTTTCTTTCCAGAAGGCAGACTATAACCAAGCTCGTATCTATTTCCGGAATCTTGCTACCCGACATCCCAATTCCAACCTGATGGATGAAGCCAGATACTATATGGCCGAATTGGATTTCTATCAGGCAAACTACAACCTGGCTCTTCAAGCCTACAGAAGTCTTCTGGCTCAGCATCCCAGCGATGAAGGGCTTATGCTCCGCATAGCTCAGAGCCACTTCTACAATCAGAACTTCACCGAAGCCCTTGCCATTGCAGACAGCATCGCAAGCCCCAGCTATGACCTTCATCTTCTCAAAGCCAACAGCTATTTCTCGCTTAGACGTTATCCCCAATCCCTAGAGAACTTCCAGGCAGCATATCATCTCACCGAGGAAGCACTAAAAAAGAAAGAAGCCCAAAGTTACGTAGCCCTGACTCTGTACCAGATGGGACGTTTTACCGAAGCCTCAGCTTTGTATCTCCAACTCTCCGGTGAAGAAGCAAACCCCGACACATACCTTTTTTTGGCTGCCAAATCTGCCATGCAATCCGGCTCGGAGCGCCAAGCCAAGGATCTCTATGAAAGATTCCTGAACCTTTATCCGAGCTCTGCACACATACAGGAAGTGATGGCTGATCTCGCCACTATGGACTACAATGCCGGACGCTTCAGCGAGTCTTTCACCGGCTGGCTAAACCTCTTAAGGAGATACAACGCCAACACTGGCTTCACTATCTCAGAACGGCAGATTCTGAGAACCACCTTCACCGGCATAGAGCTCTGTATGAATCGCTCCGGCTCCACAGATATGGCAGAAGCCCTGATCGAAGAGATAGAAAGGTACAACTCCGATTACATCAAGTTTGAGCTACAATATATACTCGTGAAGAACTATGCTTCCCGCTCCTTGTGGCAAGAACTCCTGAGGGAAGCAGAAAGTATCCGCCAGGCAGCAGACAGTTCTCAGAAGAGCCAGATTGAACTTCTTATGGCAGAATCATTGATTAACCTGAATCAATACTCTGCTGCCGATAGCCTGCTGGCGGGAGTCTTTTCCGCCACCGGTTCAAATGATGCCCTACTCAAGAGAGCTGAGATCAACCTGCTGGAAGGCAATACACAAGAAGCTTTGAATCTCTACCTGAGTTCTTTCCAAAGCACTCGTAATGCCGAAGTCTGGGTGAAGGTGCTGGAGTGTTCTGAACTACTTGAATACCAAAACTACCCAGATTACCTGGATATGGGGCAAGAGTTTATTATGAACCAATCCCAGGCAGTTCTCATTCATCAACGCTACCTATTGGCAAGCTCTGCTTATGATGAACTGAAGCACTTTGCAGACCAGGTATTGGATGGAGAATACAGCAACTACATCCACGCAAGGTCTTATCTCTCCATAGCAGAAGCAGATTTCGCTTTGGCAGATTATCAAAGCTCTATCCGCACCCAGAACAGATTGAAGTTCCTATTCCCGGATTTTGTAGACGTCCAAGCCCGAGTAGCCTATCTGAATGTCTATTCCCTGCTCAGAAGCGGTGCAGTTACGGAAGCCCAGATGAGTTTCTGGGAACACCGCCAGCTCTTCACAGATGAGCAGATAGACGAACTGAACAGCATTTTTGAGGGGATCAGATGAGAAGAATATGCCTAATACTCTCTCTCTTGCTGATCAGTCTTCTTCCCGCTCAGGTAGTTGAACTGCCGGAAGTGGAAGTAACCGCGGAATCATCCATACAAGCTTACCTTTACAAAAAGGCCATGCGTTTTGGCTCAGAAGTTCCTGCTTATGACTCACTTCCTGCTTTTCTGCCAATACTGAGGCAAGTTCCGCGTCAAGCCCCACAACTGCGTCATAAGCAGCCCCTGGAGTTTTATATAGTCTCAGGATTGAGCACGGAAGGGATATTGCGCAATCACCTTTCATACTATCCTAAAGACCCAAACATCAAACTGATGAGCTTGGAGTACAACCCAACAATAACGAATCAAGAACACAAAACCCAACAGCTTGAGATTGCTTCGAGCTTACAAATCAGGAGTCACTTTTTACTACCTGAACTGATACATCAGTACTCCTCCCGGCCAGGTTTGAGACAATCCAACTTAAATGTGCATATTAGCCATAGAACCAATGAGTTCGACATTGGCGATATCAGGATGACCCATCCCGGTACCTCTCTGGGCTTTGATTCCTACACTCAGGAGCTGGGTGGACAAACCAGAAAAGCTAGTTTCATTTATTCCAGACATTCCAGCCTGATTTCATACAATAATCATTCAGTAGAGTTTGACGCTCTGATTCAGGAAAGTGAAGCTGCTCTGGAACTTCTCTACAGGATTCCCCAGCTTAGACTCCCTGTGGAAGATCTGGGTCTTGGCTTGTTAACTGATTTTAGGAACATCTCTCCCTCGGTCTCGATGAGCTACCGTCCCATCCTTCGGCAGAAAGAATATCTCTTAATCCAGAACCATAGCGCTATTTTGAACGAGACTTGGAAAGATCGCTTCTCCAACTACAGGCATCTGGCACGCAACCGCAATGAACGCATAGCCCTGCAGCTTTACAATCTTAAAGCAGATTACCACAAGCTGATCTCCGGATCTAGAAGCCTTAAATACATATCTTTGAAAGCTGGTAACTCCTACACGGTCAATTCAGATCAGCTTTCCTTCAACGGCATATCTCCCCAGGCACGTTCCACAGATCTTTTCTCATCTTACTTCGGTGCAGAAGCCAGATTCCTGGCTCAGGATGCTGTGCTGACTCAATCTGCTTACATTAACCTGGATTACCTTCCCTGCGATGACTACCGCAGGCTTGCCTACAGCCCTCTTGTTACGATCAAGTCCAGCCTCGCCTATGATTACTCCGGAGTAGGCTTGGTCTTTGATCTTGACCAGCACTACAATATCCTTGGCACAGATGGCAGTAACTTGCCTGAGGATGTGGATCTCAGTATCACGGCGGACTACTCTATCAACGAACACTTCCACCTTTATGGTGGTCTGAAAAGAGTCTTTGGTTCCAAAGCAACTGAGTTCATGGGCTTACCTTACCGGGGAAGAGAACTCTGGGCTGAACTACGAGCATATTTCTAAACAACAAAAAAATAGATATAGGAGAAAGTATGGAAAAACTGATGCTACTTGGCGATGAAGCCTTGGCACAGGGAGCTCTGGATGCAGGAATCTCCGGATTCTACGCTTATCCCGGAACTCCTTCCACCGAAATCATGGAGTATGTGCAAGGTAGCGCTCAAGCTGCCGAACACAAGGTTCACCGCACCTGGAGTTCGAACGAGAAAACAGCCATGGAAACAGCTATCGGAATGTCCTATTCCGGAAAACGAACCATGGTGATGATGAAGCACGTCGGCCTGAATGTAGCCGCGGATCCTTTTATGAACAGCGCTCTCACCGGTGCAAACGGCGGACTTATAGTCACGGTTGCAGATGATCCTTCAATGCACTCCTCCCAAAATGAACAGGATTCCAGATTCTACGGCAAGTTTGCCATGATACCCATACTGGAACCTTCCAACCAGCAGGAATGCTATGACATGGCCTTCTTGGGTTTTGAGCTCTCTGAAAAGTACAAAGTACCTGTGATGATACGTTTGACCACTCGTCTCTCACATTCACGCTCCGGAGTGGTTACACGGGCTGCAATGCCTCAGAATACCATGCACAAACCGGAAGATCTGGTTCAGTTCATGCTCCTGCCGGCAGTGGCACGAAGGAAGTACAAGCATCATATTGAGCTTCAAAAAGCCTTTGAGGCAGAGTCCTTGAATTCACCTTTCAACAATTACAAGAAGGAAGCTTCAGACCTCAGCAAGGGTATCATCTGCACAGGATTGGCCTATAACTATCTGCGCGAAGTCTTTCAAGGGAAAGAGCTACCCTATCCGGTGCTCAAGATATCCCAATATCCGGTTCCAGAGCAGTTAATTCAAGACCTCTACAAAAACACTGAATCACTGGTCATCCTGGAAGAAGGTATGCCGCTTCTGGAAGAGCAGATCAGAGGCTTCAGACTTGGAATGGAGAAACCTGTACATGGCCGCCTGGATGGTACGATCTCCCGCGATGGTGAGCTCAATCCCAACAAGATTGCCGAAGCCTTGGGACTGCCGAATACTTATGGAAAAGATATACCGGAAGTTGTGGCTGGTCGTCCCCCGGCTCTTTGCGTAGGTTGTCCTCATAGTGATTCATATCTTGCCCTCAACGAAGCAGTCAAAGAATACGGCAGAGGTCACGTCTTCAGTGATATCGGTTGCTACACTCTGGGCTTCATGCCTCCCTACAATGCCATCAATTCCTGCGTTGATATGGGAGCTTCCATCACGATGGCCAAAGGGGCTTCCGATGCTGGGCTTTTCCCTGCTATCGCTGTGATAGGAGATTCCACTTTCACTCACTCCGGCATGACTGGCCTGATGGATTGCATCTATGATAAAGCGAACGTTGTTATTGTCATACTGGATAACTCAACTACCGGAATGACCGGCGGACAGGACTACACAGCCTTCGGCAGATTGGAAGCTATCTGCGAGGGACTTGGCGTGGAAAAAGAACATATCCGCAGCTTTGTGCCGTTCAAGAAGAACTTCGACGAAATGGTGCAGATTTACAAAGAAGAGATTGCTTATGAAGGTGTCTCTGTGGTGATTCCTCGCCGCGAGTGCGTCCAGATCCTGAAGAAAAAGAATAAAATGGAGATCCCACAATGAAGAAGGATATAATACTTGCCGGTGTCGGTGGCCAGGGCATCCTGACCATAGCAACTATTCTCGGTGACGCAGCTCTCTCCAGAGGCTGGCAGCTCAAACAGGCTGAAGTGCACGGTATGAGCCAACGTGGGGGAGACGTACAATCCCACCTCAGGCTCTCTGATCAAGAGATCTGGTCTGACCTCATTCCCATGGGGCAAGCTGATATGATATTTTCAGTGGAACCGATGGAAGCTTTGCGTTACCTGCCTTATCTGGCTTCAGACGGCTGGATCATAAGCAATAAGACACCCTTTGTCAATATCCCGAATTATCCGGCCATTGAAAGTGTCTATGCGGAGATAGAAAAGATACCCAATCACCTGCTTATAGATGCCGATGCTATCGCAAAAGAAGTGAAAGCCAACCGCTCCATGAATATTGTGGTCCTGGGTGCTGCCATCAAGCATCTGGGCTTCAGTGCAGAAGAGATCACATCTTCCATCCAAAAAATATTCGCCCGCAAGGGTGAACTGATAGTGGAAGCCAATCTGAGAGCTCTTCAAGCCGGGATGGATTTCAAAGCCTGATTATTTTGATAATCATAAGAAAAGGCCGGAGCAATCCGGCCTTCTTTCTATCCATGGCTTCCTAATTCGATTCCTTAACCCATCCTTAACCTCAGTTAAGGAATCCTTTATCCAACAATAAGGGCTCTATTCCAGAATGTATGGGTAAAAAGA
This sequence comes from Candidatus Cloacimonadota bacterium, assembly GCA_029567705.1. Lineage (GTDB taxonomy): Bacteria > Cloacimonadota > Cloacimonadia > Cloacimonadales > Cloacimonadaceae > PHBP01. The sequence continues at coordinate 230 of JAKPXC010000054.1, read as the reverse complement.
GATTTACAGGCAGCGGAGGGGACTCATTTTTGGTTTAGCAACAACTAAAAGGAGAGTCCCATGACCGCCACCCTAGAAAGCAAAGTAATTGACTAATCTTTCCTACACCTAAGTGCTTGGAAAATGGAGGGTCTCTTTGCATGGAACTGTGTGTATCTCATTACGCAGCGATGCGATACCCTTTTAGAGCGGATATGGACATATCCATTTCTTCAATGTTGTCTTCGTAC
>JAKPXC010000052.1 GCA_029567705.1 Candidatus Cloacimonadota bacterium | reverse complement strand
GGTGATCCCGCTTTGCAATTCCAAAGAACCTGCGAAGCGGTGGAAGACCCGCAGTTGAAAGCTGAGATAAGTCTTCGGATTCCAGTCATTTCCGCTGCTTTCCACATGAGTAAACATCGGCACAATCCCAGCACTCAGAGCCCAGTCGCTCTCCGGGATCGAATCCAGAACCGCGGGTTCTACCAGCAGGGAATCACTATCAAAATGACGGATAGCTCCCTCTGGAACCGGCTCTGCCATCAGGCAGAAACAGGCCAGTGTAAATACTATGACCAACAGAGTGTTGCGCATGATCTCTCCTCGCCAGGCAAATCTCGTTTTCTCCGGCAACGTTCAAGCTAAGCTATTGCCGGTAACTATGCCTGATAGATACTGTTGCAAAACCGGTTCCATTATGCCGGATAAAAAGAGCTTTACATAAAAGCAGGAGAACGGGAGAAAGGCAGAAAGATATATCATAAAGGAGCATAAGATGTTAACAACCAATTCCTATTTTGAAGGCAAGGTGATGTCCATCGGTTTGGATAACAAGGAAGGACACAGCACAGTGGGCGTGATGGAAGCCGGAGATTACACTTTCGGCACCTCCACAGTGGAGTATATGACCGTGGTCAGCGGTGCCATGAAAGTCCTCCTGCCGGGTGAAACCGAGTGGAAAACCTTTACCAAAGGCGAAACCTTCATCGTGGCCAAAGACCAGAAGTTTTCTCTGGTGCTGGAAGAGCAAAGCGCCTATCTCTGCAGGTATGAGTAGGGAGTGACGAGTAACAAGTGCAAGTGACGAGTAACGAGTAACAAGTGACAAGAGCTTCGCTTCGCACCCTCGCTATGGTCTGTCGTAAATGCGGGACTCTTCTCCTGAATTCCAGACTTTTCACACAGTCTCCTTCGCAGAAATGACGGAGAGGCAATGATCTGATTTACCCAGTATATTGGGATATGACCTTTTTTTACTAAAACAGAGGAAAAAAGTAAAAGAGATTCTATTACTGGGATTTAGGTCTAGGATCGTGTCCATATCGTCCATCGTGTCCATATCGTCCATCTTCTGTCCCCAATGCGTCGCCGAGTCTTCGTCGACTCTTGGCCGACTCTTCCCGAGCAAAGTGTTCGGGAAGAGTCGGGGAAGACACGGTGAAGAGTCCGGGACGAGTGAGTGAACAGTGAACAGTGAACAGAGAGTGACAAGTAACGAGTGACGAGTGACTAGAGGGTCAGTCACTCAGGATGGCTGTGGTCTGCCGCCGATAGATTCTACCTGTGGAGGCACGTGATTCCCAGAGGATAAAATACAAGCCGGAAGGCAGATAGCGGCCTTCCTGATCCCGGCCGTCCCAGAGCAGATAGCCTTTGGGAGGGATAGCCAAGTTTCCTGCCAGGATGCGTTTGCGTCTGCCGGCTTGATCGTAGATGAAACAATTGGCGGAGTTGTTTTCCCCGGGTAGATCATAAACGATCTGGAGCTGCTCTCCCGCCCGGGCTCGGAAGGGGCTGCCCAGAATGGCCAGGCGTCCGGAGATCTCCGGTGGGGGAGGCTGGGCTGACTGGTTCTCTCTTCCAGGACTGGAGCCTGTTTCAGAGGTGGATTGACGCCAGTAATCGGAGCCCTCCACTCGTTCCAGAGAATATCCCTGGAGGGTGGAACCGGCGCTGTAGGTGAAGGAATCTATCAGGATCAGACTGTCTGAGCGGCATTGATAGAGACGGAGGCAATCGCCATCGTTATTTAGGCTGGGTAGATTGGTGCGGATAATTCTTTCGGAAGGGCAATCCGGATGAGCATTTACGAAAGCGGTGCTATCACTCACCAGAACGTAGTATCCTCTGCCATTGGGCACAGAAAACTCGCAAGTGTTCCCGGAAGCATCTTCCAGAAGGTAGTTACCAGCTCTGGGACTGGGGCCATCGAGTTCCAGCTCCACCCACTCGGGCTTGCCCACTTGTGGATAATACATCAGCTCAGAAAGAAACACATAGGTTGCCAGACCCCATAAATCAAGAGTCTGCCGGTTGTTCTCCGGGTTGGGATCGCCCGGAAGCTCCAAGACAAATTCCAGGCTGTGGTCTTCTGTCAGAGGAGCCACGAAATCCAAGCTGCAGAACAGTGAGTCACCGGGAGCCAGAGGAGCGATCTCCCGGCTCTCCTGAAGCAGATCATCCAAATAGAAACGCAGTTCGGCGGGGTGCACCGGACTGATGCCGGAGAGATTCTTCACCAGGACTTCCACGGTGCTAAAGGCTTGGGAATAGGGTGAGACTTCCGCCCCGATTATGGCATAATCGCAGGATACAGGATTGGGCAAGCCCGGACTGGGCTGCTGGCAGGGCAGGAAATCCATTTCAGAGGCATCGGTATCCAGCCCGTTCAGAACTCGGGCCAGGGAGTATCCTGCTGAGACGTCCGGAGCAAAACTAAGCCCCGGCAGACCGGTGTCGTCCGGGAGCTGATTGCTGTTCGGGCTGTCATAAAGCACTGTATCGGTATAAATTCCATCGGGAGCCACGTAGCGGACTCCATCTGTTTCAGAACCGCCATTCTGCAGAGCTAGATTGGTTTGAAACGTGGCTTCCGGCACCAAGCTGCCTCCAATGAGCAGATAACGTCCCGGCCGCAGGATGAAATAGGGCAGGGTAAAGACGTCCGTGAAGCTGCTGCCGCCCACTTCCAGCCGGGCTCCCTGCAGGTTCACAGATTGCTCTCCGTTATTATAGAGCTCGATCCATTCCTTGCCGGTGTCGTCCCCTTCGGGGTCGTAGAGCAGTTCATTGATCACCACGGCTGCCGGCATTGCCGTTACCAGTAAGATAAAGCCAGCCAACAGCCACAAACGCAGCATATCAGTGAAGTTTAACCGATGTCGGCTCTATCTCCCAGATCTGATTGGCATACTCCCGGATGGTGCGGTCGCTGGAGAATTTGCCGATTCGTGCCACGTTGATCAGAGCTTTTTTGGCCCATTCCTCAGGCTTGAGATAGAGTTCGTCTATTCGGGCAGAAGCTTCGATAAAGCTGCGGAAATCTGCCAGATGCAGATAAGTATCTCCTTGTTCCAAGAGGGTTTGAACAATTGGGTCGAAGATGGAAGGCTCATCTTTGCAGAAGCTGTCGTCCTGCAGGGAATCTATCACCCGCTTAAGCACGGGATCCTTCTGGTAATAGCTAAAGGGGTTGTAGCCTTTTTCTTCAGGCTCACCACTTCCTCGGCTTTGAGGCCGAAGATAAACATGTTTTCCTCGCCTATCTCCTCTGCCATTTCGACGTTTGCTCCGTCCAGAGTGCCCAGTGTGAGGGCGCCGTTGAGGGCAAACTTCATGTTCCCGGTGCCGGAGGCTTCATAACCGGCGGTGGAGATCTGCTCCGAGATATCTGCTGCGGGGATGATCTTTTCAGCCAGGGACACGCAGTAATTGGGCAGGAAGATCACTTTCAGGCGGTCACGCACTTCCGGATCCTTGTTGATCACATCGCCCAGATTGTTGATCAGCTTGATGATACGCTTGGCCAGGAAGTAACCCGGAGCGGCCTTTCCGGCAAAGATCACCAGGCGCGGCACATAGTTGGCCCCGGGATTATCCTTGATCTGCCAGTAGCGGGCAATGGTGCCAAGGACGTTCAGGAGCTGGCGTTTATATTCGTGCAGGCGCTTGATCTGCACATCAAAGAGCATATCGCTGCTCACCCGCACTCCGGTGCTTCTAAAGATGTGTTTGGCCAGCTTGTCTTTATTGATCTTCTTCACTTCCATGAAGCTGGCCAGGAAGCCGGGATCGTCAATGTATTGTTCTATTCCGCGGATGGCAGAGAGATCGCTCACCCAGCTTTCGCCGATGTGTTCGGTGATCAGCCCCGCCAGATGGGGATTGCAGGTCTTTAGCCAAAGGCGCTGGGTGATGCCGTTCGTTTTGGATTGGAACTTATCGGGATACTGTTCCACAAAATCCGGGAAGATCTTGTCTTTGAGGATCTTGGTATGCAGGGCTGCCACGCCGTTGACTGTGTGGCTGCCGTGGATGGAAAGCTGCGCCATGCGAATATGTTTCTCCTGGGCTTCTTCAATCACGCTCATGCTGCGCAGCTTGGTAAAATCCCCGGGGTACTTCTTATTCACTTCGCCCAAAACCTGGTTGTTTATCTGATAGATCAGCATCAGATGCCGGGGCAGAAGCTCATGCATCAGCGCCACAGACCACTTTTCCAGGGCTTCCGGAAGAATGGTGTGATTGGTGTAGCTAAAGACCTTTTTGGTGAGGTTCCAGGCCTTCTCAAAGCTCATCTGATGATCATCTATCAGGATGCGAAGCAGCTCCGGAATGGCCAGGGCAGGATGTGTGTCATTAAGCTGAATCGCCACTTTATCGGCAAAACCTTTGAAGCTATCCTCGTCCGAAGTCCAGTGCTTCACGATATCCTGCAGAGTGGCGGAAACAAAGAAGTATTCCTGCTTGAGCCGCAGGATCTTGCCCAAGGCGATGTTGTCGTTGGGGTATAGCACTTTGGAGATGTTTTCGGAGAGATTCTTCTGCTCCACGGCTTTCACGTAGTCGCCGCTATTGAAATAGTCAAAATCAAATTCATCGGTAGGAACGGATTGCCAGAGACGGAGATTATTAACCGTATCCACCTTGTATCCCGGGATGGGAACGTCCCAAGCTACGGCCATAACGTCCTGCGTCTCCAGCCAGTTATACTTGTAGGTGCCATCGTGAAGCTCTTCCGTGATCACCTTGCCGCCAAAGCGCACCCGGTAGCGAATATCCGGCCTCTGAATCTCCCAGGGACAGCCCTTCTGCAGCCAGTGATCCGGCTCTTCCACCTGATAGCCTTTGACGATCTCCTGTTTGAAGATGCCGAATTCATAGCGGATACCATAGCCATAGGCAGGATACTCCAGAGTGGCCAGAGAGTCCAGGAAACAAGCCGCCAGGCGCCCCAAACCGCCATTGCCCAAGCCCATATCGGGCTCCAGCTCTGTGATGTCCTCCAGGGCGTAACCCAGCTCTTTAAGCATGTCGTAGCTTTTGTCGTACATACCCAGATTGATCAGAGTGTTGCTGAGCAGCCTGCCCATCAGGAACTCCATGGAGAGGAAGTGCACCTTCTTCACATTGCGTTTGCGATACTCGTGCTGAGTGCGTAGCCAGCGTTCAATCAGCTTGCTGCGCAAAGAGATAGCCAGAGCGTAGTAAACATCCCAGGGCTGCACCGTGGTGACATCTTTGACCTGGGAAAACTCCAGATGGTGCAGGAATAGTGACTTTATACCAGACAGGCTTTCTTCAGCTCTGTCTGCAAAAAATATCGATCGTCGGTCGTTTTTAGGTATGAAACCTTCTTTCATTGTTTCCTCATTTATATCAGGCCCCAAGGGCTCATTAATCTAGGCGTCCCAAGCTCCCCAGCCAAAGCTATCTGTCAAGAAAATCATGTTTTACCTATCAAGCCCAGCAAAGCAGAATGCAAGCTCTTTATCTGGGCTTCCCGGCTGTATTCTGCCTGGATGGGATAAGCATTACGGCTGTCACGCTCCGAGATCAAACGCTTCAGACAGAGATAGATGGAAGCGGAAGATTCCATGGCGCAGATGTAATCCTGTCCCCAGTTCCTCAGGAGTTCAGCGGCTTCATAAGCGGAGGGCACCATGGCCAGGATGGGCTTGCCGCTGCGGTGATATTCAAAGAGCTTGGAGGTGAGAGTTCCCCGGGGACTGCTGCTATTGATCAGTAGCAGAAGCAGATCCGCTTTCTGCATGGCAGCCAGTGCTTCACGATGCGGCAGGCTGGGAACCACGCTCACCAGTTCTTTAATACCGCTCTGCTCAATCTCTTCCAGGGTCTCCCGGGTGTAAGAGCCATAGAGCCTGATCCGGGTTCCCGGAGGCAGGAGGTTTTCTTTCCGCAGCTCTCGCACTGCCCGGTAAAAGTGTTTTAGGCTGCGTCGGGCATAGATACTGCCAAAATATGCCAGTTCAAATCCTTCTGTATCCTGATCCGTGCTCTCCAGAGCTGTAAAATCTTCCTCGTCCCAACCGTTATACACGGTGAGCGAACGTTCTGCCAAACCCTTGCCAAAGAAGCTAATGCAGTCCTGCCGGATGCCTTCCGTGGCTGCAATAAAGAGGCTGCAGTGCTCCAATACCTTGGTCTCGCAACGTCTGGCCAGCTTCCTCTGCCACCAACCCTGCAGATCGTAATCCGAAAGCAGGGTCCAATAATCCCGTGCATCATAGACCAGCGGGATGCCACTGCCGCGAGAGAGCGCCAAAGCTCCCAGCGCGGAAGAGAACGGCCCGCAGGAAACGAAGATCAGGTCGTAGCTCTGCTGCTTCAGAAGCTCTTTTCCCTGGCGGATCAGGAAGGGCAACCAGCCGATCTTGTCGTCCAGAGGATAGAGCCTGCGAATCATGAGCTTGAGCCGTTCCGGTGTGTTCTTGTATAGTTCTCCGCTGCCGCCGGTCTCTTTACCCCGCAGTTTACGCAGGATAGCCATGGGATCCAGCGAAGCGGTGCGGAAGACCCTGAGCCCCGGAATCTCCGTGAGCAGGGATTCATCATAATAGAAATATTCTATGTCTTTCACCGTAATCAGATCGATCTCGGCACCCTGACGGCAGAGATACTTCACGATCTTGAGGTTTCTCAGGACGGCCGGGCCACCCAAAGGCGGGAAGAAATAGCTGATATAGAGGATGCGCATCAGTTCTTGACGGGTCTCAGAGCTGTGACCGCAGCCAGGAGTTCAGGTTCCAGAGCTTCCCAGTTGAAACGCTGCTCCGCCTGTTCCAAGCAGTGCCGGCTCAGCTTTTGGTAATCCTCTTCCTTAAGCGCCAGTAACTTCTTGATAGCTGTCGCGATATCCACAGAGCGATAGGCAGCGCATGCGCCCAGACCATTCTTCTCGATCAGAGCACTCATCAACGGGGTCTTGGTGGTTACTACCGGCAGTCCTGCTGCCAGGTATTCCATCACCTTGAGCGGCAAGGCTCTGCTCATGCGCTTGTTCTTGGGATTAAAGACCCAAAGCCCAATCCGGGAGCGTTTTAGCAGCAGCCCCACCTTCTCTGCCGGTACCCAATCCTGATAGTATATGTGTTTATTGAGGTTAAAGTTATTCACGGAAGAGTTAAAAAGCCTCTGCACCTGAGGATCAAAGAAGGTTCCCGCCACCAGCACTTTGAGATTGGGGAAATCCGGCTTGAGCAGAGATATCACTTTGAGCAGCTTGAGGATGCCACGGTCGTAAGTGAGCCCGCCGATATAGATCAGATCAAACTGCATATTACAGAGATCCGCCAACCCGGCCGGAACATCACAAGTGTAATCCCAGACGTGTTTCACCGGGTAATTGGGCAGATACAAGCCCTTCCTGGCCAATTGCGCATCCGGCACCACCTGACGCAGAATATCACGGTTCACGGCTATCGTCAGATCGCTGCGGCTTTCCAGCCAGCGCCAGGCCCAGAGGTAGCTGAAGCGTGCCAGAGGACGCAAGAGGAAGGGGAAACGTTCTGCAAAAGCATCGGCAAAGAACTCGTGCACATCGAAGACCAGAGCGCACTTGAAGCGCCGTTTCAGCAAGATGCCGACCCACATCGTCCAGGGCTCCACGCAGATCACCAGATCAGGCTTGTAACGCGCTGCAGCATGATAGAGATCATAGAGCTTGCCCAGGGGAGACTCGCTATTCACCGTTTCCTGATACGGATTAACCGCACTGTTGGACACTCCGGAACAGCAGATCAGATGCACCTCTCCCAATTTGGCCAGGCTGTGAGCCAATTTGTAATAGAGCCGGACGTCATTGGTCGGGTGGGAATTGGAGATTATACAAGTCTTCATTTTCTGCTCGTTTTTCTTTTGCTCTAAACAGCGGGAGCATAAGCTTCTGTCAAGCCTTTTGTTGCCGATACGGCACTGCAGAGCAAGTATGCAGCAGATCAGAGCCCCCACTGTGGAAAAAATACCTCGATTCTGCCGGTATCTATTCCGGATAATTGCCATTAGCGCTTGACATCGGCGGGAGAACTGCCCAGTATATCATTAGCAAATCTGGAAACGAGGTGTGGTTATGAAACATTATGCTATCTTGTTTTTGATGCTTGTTGCCATTCTATGTAGCTTGAATGCCGTTCTGTTTACCTCAACCACAGAGGGTGGTTGGTGGATGAATCCAAACACCTGGGACATGCCTGGAATACCCGGTGCGGAAGACGATGTGATTATTCGCGGAGTTGTCTTCGTAACAGGTGCAAATAGCTGCCATCACCTTAATGTTCAGGGAGTAAGTGCCATGCTAAAAGCCGGAGACGCTGCCAGCGGTAGTCTCACGGTTCACGGAGATCTGGAGAACACCGGTTCCATCACCAACAGTGCATACACGCTAACTCTGAATCTCTATGGCAACCTCTCCAATTCCCATAACTTTATGCCGGGATACTTCAATTGGCTGGGCAGCGGCGTTAAAACGCTCTATTGTGCCGGCAGCGATTACGGCATCCGGACAAGGGTAACAACCACCATCTCCTCCGATATAGAAGCTATTCAGGCTCTGAGTGATATATATTTCTCACCCGGAGGAACAAGCACACAAACGATCAAAGGAGATGGCGCCCAGGTGGAACTGCTGCTCTACGATCCGGAGACCAGAACCAGCTATAACCTCAACTCCCGGAGCTGCCATCTGGAGTATCTGAAGATCAGCGGAGGCAGCGGCAGCGAATTCAACTTCAACAACGATAGCAGCTTAAACAGTGTGTGGATGTATCACTGTGCTTTGGAGAATCTTGTGACCACCGGCACTCACATGTTCGATGAAAGCTGCTCCGTCACGAACATTGTCAATAACGGCAGTATCTACAATTCCAGCTCCAGCAGCAGAAGCCTCTATATCTACGGAGCCTTCACAAACAACGGCCAGGTCGGCCAAGCTCCCTATGGCTACAACTTTTCGGTATATACTTACGGCGACATCATAAACAACGGCCTCTTCAAACCGACTTACTTTTACTTGAGAGGCAGTGAGGACCGCAGCCTCACCAGTTCCGCAGCCCATCCCTTCCAAGCTGCCGCCAGCATGAGCGGAGAAGCGGGATTGGGAACCCTATATGCGGGAAGCGGGCTGTGTTTGGCAAACATCCCCAATCTCTCCGGACCTCTCACGTTCCATGCCTACACATCTGAGAACCTCGCCAGAACCATCAGAATGGATAATGTAACCATGAACTCGGTCAATATCGAGGGCTTATCCAGCTCCGGATTCATCGGCAATGATGTAACCCTGAACAACTGCAGTCTCTCCAACCTTGCAGTAAGCGGAAGCCTCTCCTTCAATTCCGGTTGCTCGTTAACCAACATAGTAAACAGCGGAGTAATCCAGTGCGGAAGTAATGGTTCTCCTAATCTCAGCATCTGGGGTGATTTTGTGAACTATGGTTCCATCAACGACGCCAACGGGTATCATCTGACGCTGAATGCTTATGACGACGTGCGGAACTATGGCACCTGGACGGCATACATGCTGAAGCTCTATGGAGACGATGCACAGGATATCTGCTTCGGAGCAGATCACCCCTTTGCCGGGAGCTATTTCTACGATATGAATGACGACGGAGCTATCTATGTGGTGGAAGAAGATCTCCATCTGGAGTGCATCTTTGCAGACCTGAATTACTCCAGCCTGTACCTGAATCACGGCGGCTTCGATCTGTATCTGAGCGGTACGGAATTGGCTGAGGCTTATCTGATCTCCGATACAGCAAACATCCTGAACATGAGCTCTAATGCCCGTGTGAATAACGTTATCTTTCAATCCATAACCAATAACGGTACCTTAAATCTGGCCACCACCATAGGGTTCAGCGGCAGCCTGGTGAATAACGGCATCGTGCAAAACTATAACGCTTCCGTATCCCTGAACGTGGCGGGTAACCTGATCAACAACGGCACAATCCGCAATAATGTCAGTTACTGGCTCACTTTAACTGGAGGCGGAAACCTGATCAATAACGGCATCTGGAGCAATTACAGCACCCGGCTGGATTCTCCCGATACTCAGCTAATTCATTTCCCGCAGGAACACCCCTATCAGGGGAGCTTTTTTTACGACTTGAATGCAGCTTCAGATGTGCAGACCGATGCAGACCTCTGGTTTACAAACGTCCAGATAGACGGGAACTACTCAAACTGGCGTTTGGACTTGGGAGGGTGGAATCTGCATCTGGATAACTGCAACCTCCTTGAAACCAACATAAAAAGCACGGAAACCAGCTCCCTCTATGCGATTAATGGTGGCTCTCTGAGCAGTTGCAGCCTGCAATCCATCACCTTGGAGGGAACCGTTAATTTCGCCACAACTACCTCTGTTGCTGGCAATCTTATCAACAATGGCATAGTGCAGAATCTGGGAGGCAGCATCAATCTGAATGTGAGCGGCAATCTGCTCAATAACGGTACGCTTCGGAACAACAGCAGCGGCTACAACCTCTATCTTTATGTGGGTGGAAATGCCATCAACAGCGGCACTTGGAGCAGCTATAGCCTGAACCTGAACGGCACCTCTACCCAGATGATTCGCTTTCCCTCCGGGCATGGATTCCTGGGCACCAGCGTGAATGATAGCAATGCCTCTTCTCCGCTTACCAGCGATGCCGATCTGTACTTCAGCAATTGCACAATAGACCTGAACAACAGCCCTTTGCAGCTCTCAGGAGAGAATGCCCTGTATCTGGATAACTGCAACCTGATAGACACTCCGGTTCAATCCGGAGAGACAGCTCTATTCAGCATGACAAACGGCGGTTCCGTAAGTAGCTGCAGCTTCCAGGCCATCTCCATGAGCGGAACAATCAATTTCATTACTTCCACGACGTTTTCCGGAAATCTGGTGAATTTGGGCACTATCCAAAACTATAACGCCACAATAAATCTGTACGTAGGCGGAGAACTCGATAACCGCGGTGTAATCCGGAACCATCCTTCCGGCTATAATCTCCATCTGTATTGCGGCGGGAACATCATAAATTCCGGCACTATCAGCTCCGCCAGCCTCATCTTCAATGGCAGCTCCAATCAAAGCCTTTCAAACACCGGCACCATCAGCAGCACTCAGATCTCAGACAGCCATGCAGCAAGTTCTCTGAGTCTGCTTACCGATCTCAGCCTGAGTGGGGCCAATATCGATCTCAATGAAGCCAGCCTGATTCTCAATGATGGCAGCCGTCTGGGAAAAACTCTATCACTCTCCGGCGGATACCTGACCGAAGCCAATGTAGTGGGCGGGAATTCCTCCAGATTACATACCGAGGGCGGCAATTGGCTCAGCAGTCTGAATTTTGACGATATCATCTGGGAAGGAGTGGTGACTCTGGGCACAAATGTCTCCGTGAACAACCTGGTCAATTATGCCACGGTTCAATGCTTTGGAAGCAGTTCCTCATCCCTCGCCATAAACGGCCGGCTGGATAACATGGCAGAAGGAGTGATCCAAAACAACATCTACAACCTAACCCTGAATTGCTATGGCGATGTTTACAATCACGGTCAGTTGAAGAACTACGAGCTCAATTTCCGTTCCACGGAAAATCAATCCATCTGGCAAAGCGCAACCGCAGATACAATCCGCTGCTATTTTCTCCGCAAAACCAATGCTGCCGGCACTATGACCATGCTTTCAAACCTGTTTCTCAAGAATTGCCGTTTGGTTCTCAATACTCAGGATCTGATCATGGAGAGCGGGGGAGCGGCTTATGCGCTCTCACTCACCGGAGGCTATATCGAAAGCGTGGATCTGCTATCCACCGGATATGCAACCCTCAATCTCTCCTCCGGTGCCTATCTGGGCTCAAACGTAACCTGTGGAAACATGAACTGGACTGGCGTGGTTCAGATCATCAGCAGCGTAACGATCAACAACCTGATCAACCTGGGACGCATCCAGAACATCTCAGGAAACTCCGGATATCTCTACGTGAATGGATCCATGAACAACCAGGGCATCATCTCAAATGCGGAATCATTCCCTCTGTATCTCTATGTTGCAGGTAACGTTAGCAATTCCGGCACTATGGTGAACCGCAAGCTCACACTTACCGGAACCCTGGATCAATCTGTGACCCTGAACGGCTCTGAGACTCTGCAGTATCTCACCATCAATTCCAACATCGGCTCTTCGGCCTGGTATCGTAATGGCGAACTTTCCGGGCTTTCCGGCAGTTACATAGAGCTGGCGATGGATAACCCTCTGCTCTTTGGCATCTGGCAGCCGTATGTGGCAGCTTCCAACACCTGGGGCAGAATCATCAACGTTAGTCTGGCGGGAACTCTCTCTGCTCCCCAAAACCTCATTCTCAACCTCGAGGGAGACCATCTGCTGCTCAGATGGGATCAGGTGCCTGGCACTACTTCCTACACCATCTACTCCTCTACGCAGCCGGATGAGGGCTTTTCCGTGCTTATCAGCGGAATCACAGACGCCAATCCCGAAGACGGAATTGTTATGCAGGAACTGCTGCTCAACCAGCCAAGGAGCTTTTATCGGGTAACAGCCCATAACTAGCGGAACCTTTAGCCCGGCGATCAAGGAATTGACCCGCTCAGTCCGGGTAGAAACCGATGTATCTCCCCAGATGCACGCAACTCATCAGGGCTTTGCCCAGCTTTCGATGCTGCCGGAAAAGCTGCTCCAGGCAGCGCTTCACACTCTTATTGACCGCAATGATCAGCCTCACCTGCTCATTTTCCAGACGGCGGGGACGTCCATCCGGATAAAGCGCTTCGGAGAGGTATTGGATCAGTTGCTCCCGCTCAGTATTCAGCTCTTCCAATACTGCATCATCGTTCCATGAGATTAGTTCGGCGCAGCGTTCATTAAGCCACACTAATCTTTCTTTGATCTCACGGATGCCCCGGGCATCCATAGCCGGATCGGGGATGTAGGAATCGTCGAAGCTCAAGCCCTGCTCCAGCAGATCCTGTCCCGCAGAAAGAGACCTGATCTTACCCGGGCAGTTGTAGAGATGTCCTAGCTGCAGGGCAGAGATGGACTGATGCGGGTGACTGAGCACTTCATACAGATAATCCGCTCCCTTGGACTTGCGGAGCCTTAATATAAGACCACTAATCTCCAAACTTAAGCCGGGCTTATCTGCCCGATGTATCAGAACCAGATCCCGCCAGTTATAGCCGGATGCTTTATTGGTATTAGCTTTCCCAGGCATTCTGCCTCCTTGAATCAGTAGATATGTAGACAATATAGTTAGTGCGGATAATTTGTCAAGTCGTTTCTATTAGTAATGCTAATATACTGAAACTAAGTATCTGGGGCGTGAACAGATAGTGACGAGTGACGAGTGCTGCTTCGCTCCCTGGGTTGAGAAAACAGAGAGTGCTCTTTTTGAATCAACAAAGAGGGAAGGAGTAAAAGAGAGAAGAGTTTGGCCAGAATTTATGGAAAACCCTGCAGAGCGGGGTGATATAACATAGCCCATAGTGAGGGGTCGAGTAGGTAAGGGGAGTTTCACCCCAAACCTCTCACAGAACCGTACGTGAAGCTCTCACTTCATACGGCTCTTATCATTCAGCCGAAGAATTGTGTTGGTTTCTGATATTTCCAGTGCTCAAACAGGTCACGTTTGGTCTGATATAAGTTTTGTAGCCAACGCAAGATACTTCTTTTCTTGTATTTATTCAGTGCCCACTTTTTCAGTTTGAGATCCACTTGTGCATAAAGCTTGCCCAATTCTGATTTGTAGTAAGCACCAAAGTAGTTCATCATGCCACGTATTATGGGGTTCAGCAAGTTTGCAATTTCCTCAATACTCCTCGTTGTGTTACGACTTATATTGAGTGAATTCAGCTTCTCCGTAAACCGCTTCTTTGCTTTCTTACCTATTGCAGGTAGATAGCAACAACCATATTTCCCTTGCTTGGTCTTGTACCCGCGGGGCTTAAAATCATATCCCAGGAAACTGAAGCTTCTTGGTTCACCTGATTCCTGCCTTTGGCTGACCTTGCAGTGGACAATTTTGGTCTTCTCTCGATTTAGTTCTAACTTGCATTCTTTGAAGCGTATATCTAAGGCTTCCAGTACTTTCTTGGCATGGCTCTCACTTCTGAAATGCAGCAAAGCATCGTCTGCGTAGCGCTCAAATGGTACTCCACGATGGTACTTCTCTAACCAGACATCCATTGCATAATGTAGGAACAGGTTTGCCAGTAAAGGGCTGATCACACCTCCTTGAGGTGTTCCCTTTGTACTTGCCATTGTCTCTCCATTTGGTAACAATACAGGTGCTTTCAGCCATCGTTCAATGTATAAAAGTATCCATTTCTCGCTTACATGCCAGTTTACTGCTTTCATCAATAACTCATGGTCGATGTTATCAAAGAATCCCTTGATATCTATATCTACCACAAATTCATAGCTAAAGCAGTTTGCTCTTGCCTTCCCAACGGCTGCAATAGCACTGCGGGTAGGACGATAACCATAGGAGTTGTTACTGAATATCTTCTCCAATCTTGGTTCGATATACATCTTTACCACTGCTTGGGCTATCCTGTCACTCACCGTCGGTATCCCCAAGGGACGCATTTTGCCGTCACCTTTGGGAATATCCACTCGCTTTACCGCCATCGGAAAATAGCTGCCGGAAGACATCCGATTCCAGATCCGATAGAGATTGGATTTCCAATCCTTATCAAACTCTTGGATAGACTGTTCATCTACTCCGTAGCTGCCTTTGTTACGCTTTACCATCAAGTATGCTTGGTAAACTACTTCTTTCGAAATACTGTATGGCTTTGTACCACTCATTTCATTCCTCCCTGAATTCTCAGGTTGATTCTGTTCGTAATACTGAATGATTCAGCCCCTTCGCTCCATTCCCATTACAGAAACTTCTTCACTACTACGAGCTGATCCGTCTCAGATATTTACATCGATATTTCGGCCTCGTGTTTTGCACTTGTGCCTTTTCTCTTAGCATTAAATATCTGGTTCTCAGGTTCCATAAAAGACCCTGTATTAAAGTCATGCTATCTCTATACCGTTCGCCGTACAGCCAGTAAACAGGTGTCCGCTGCACTTATCACATGTTGGCTTCGGAAACATGGTTTTGACGAAATCTACGTTCTTTCGATACCTCATCGATAGTTCGCTTGTGCTCATCTCTTTAATACGCACCTGACATATCTCACTATGCCTTTTCCCTGCTCGCTCACTACAAAAGCTCTTTACTAATGCAGCAGCAGGTGGTTTGGAAAGTACTCCTGTAAGTCCTTTCCGAGGAGCCAAAATCCTCATGTCCTTTATAGTTGCGAATTGACCTATTCAATCAATTCTCCTGACACACCG
>JAKPXC010000032.1 GCA_029567705.1 Candidatus Cloacimonadota bacterium | reverse complement strand
AGCAGTCAAGCTGGTACAGAGTTCTGCGCCCTTTAAAGCGGTTCGCCCCATCTATGAACTATGCCTCCAACAGGAGAACATTGAACCGGCTAAAAGAGTGTTGTCCCAGTATCTTTCCTGGAAGACGGAGTCGGGTAATCCTCCCGATAAAACCAGCCTAAGCTTTTACAACAGAGTAATGATGGTAGTTCTGTATGAAATGGAAAACTGGGAAGCACTGGATTCCCTCCTGGTTGCCAATCCCGGCTTACAGAAAGTTCGAGATTACCGCCAAGTAGTTTTGAACCTTTCAATCGTTCAAGGCAGATATCCCCAGGCAATTGAGCTGGCTAAGGTACTATTATCCAAAGGTTATAGCATGGATGATTGTTTAGATTATTCCAAACTTGAACCGGATTATGATGATCCCCGCTGGGAGGCTTTTGAGGTTAAGATTTCAGAGTACGAGGAAGTTGCCAGACATGAAAGAGGTGAACGATATAAAATGAAGTGTGAGCTTCCTCACCTGGAGATACATGACCCAAGAGGCGAACCGCTGAGACTTGAAGAATATTTGGGCAGGAAAGTCAGCTTGTACTTCTGGGCTTCCTGGAATGATTATAGCATCTATCAACTCGGACGAATTGTAGAAACAACTGCAAAAGACTCCACGGATTCTGTGGTTTTGTATGTGAATGGCTATGACTCAAATCCTGAACGGGCTCGGGAGAAGCTTGAGGAAATAGCACCGGGTATGATGTACTACAGCATTGATGATGAGAGCTTGAGCCGCCTGGGAATAGATGGCTTTCCTGCTTGGATCGAAATCGGAACGGACGGGCTGCTCTACCAGATTGATGGAGAAACCAGTTTCTATTGGGATTGGCCTTAACCGCAACCTGAAACAAGCTCTGAGCGTTAACCTGCTTTTATCAAATTGAATACCCGCAAATTACAATTTCTGGCATACTGAGTAAAAGCGCTTATCAAAGAAGCTCTGCAGGTCTATCAGGGCTTTTCCACCCACTGTTTTATAACTGAAGATATCTTCACTTCCGGAGTGGAGGTAGATATCTCTCACCAATTCCGAGCAGTACAACTCCCTGTCACTTCCGAGATCAAAATCATGATCAAAGCTCACTTTGCTCTGCAAGAGCCGCAAACTCTCCCGTTCTATCAAGCGGGACGAAGGTTTCTCCACCGGCTTCACATGGTAAATGGAGCCCGGCAGACCTTCACTGATAAAATCCTCCAGAGGATCCAGCCTGATGCAGTTATCGTTTGAGATACGCCCCGAGATTATATGCAGCACCTTCCAGTTCCCTTCCAATTGCAGAATCACTCCGCAATGAGACACCTCTGAACCCAGCCCCATGGTGATGAGTTCTGAGACAAAGCTCCGTCCCTTGCGTAAGATAACATCCCCGGTCTCCAACTTACTAAAGTCCAGTTCTTCCGGATTCGCCCTCCCGGGTTCGGCTGGGAAGAAAGCAGAAGCTCCAACACGCGGTGCGGAGCTTCCAACCAGCAGGACAATTAGTCCTAGTATAATAAGATATCTCTTACTTGCCAGCATTCCCTTTTTCGACCTTAACTTTCCAGTCGCCGTCGATCTTGACCAGATTCAAGGTATTGGTCTTCTTCTGATC
>JAKPXC010000031.1 GCA_029567705.1 Candidatus Cloacimonadota bacterium | reverse complement strand
TGAACTTATCCAGGGGGATACTAAGATCGTTATTGATGGAATGAGCCACAATATCCTGCCCTGCTCCGGCAGTGTTGTTGTATATGGAGCAACGGTTAACAGGATCAAAGGTTACATTCACATATCCCATGTAACCGTTGATATATAAACCGCCTGCCATGTTATAGGCATCGTTATTGTATATCTTTACTCCACTGAGATACACTGTGCAAAAACTGACTCCTACACCGGCACCGTTATATCCCTTGTTTTGGAATATATTGCAATTTTGTATTGTTACAATCGCATTAGAGCTTACAGATAACCCGTTTTTACAGTTTGTTATTGAAAAACCTCTAATTGTGATGTTTTGAGAATTCTGCCTTACCCAAAGACCCCAAGATATAGCCCCTCCATCGATTATTGTTGAATCGACATATTCGGCATCGTCTGTTAATGCTTCTAAGCTGATTACACTGATCCCGCTTGTTTGAATTGAGATATTCTCATAGTATCTCCCAGGATAAACAAGAACAGTGTCCCCTGCTGACGATGCTGTGATAGCCGTTTGTATGCTTGTATATTGTCCAGCTCCGGTGATATCTACAATTCTGGTAACAGCATGTAGTCCTATTCCCATCATACACAAGAGCCAGGCAATAATCCATCTATGTCTTTTCATAAATACTCCAATAAGTGGGGAGGGCACAAGCCCTCCCCGATGTTTTGATACTATTTTAGCATAAGCATTTTTCGAACCAGACTTGTTCATAGTACCCTTTCACCATCCATAGCGGAGCACGGAAATCTACGATATATAAAAGCTTGATTTAAACAGAATGGCGTTAAATGAAGCCGATTCGTTGTTAGTTTGATAGTTCCACACGATAAGTAACTCCTTGTACTAAGTTCTTTTATTTTCTGATAGTGCCATTATTGGTCAAGTTATTTGTTGGAAGTCAGGTTCGTTATAAGCTCAAGTTCAAATTGAGTGGGTACAATACCTTCATCCCAGCGAAGGAGATGCAATGATCAAATCTACCCACAATAATTGGATATGAACCTCTTTCTATCTGCAGAAATGGCTCTTTTCTTACCGGAAACCCAGAGTATCCTCATCCGGGCAGGACCTGGAATCTGAGAACCCCGCATAGCGGGGTGAAGTAACTTAGCCCATAGTGAAGGCGCAGCCTGAACTATGGGGAAACGATCCATTCACAGTCTTCCCTCTCTTCTAAGCCGATCCCCCAGCCCGAGCGCTTTGCGCTCCGGCAGGGGATAGGCTATTTTAATCTATTCTTTATACAGTATCGCCTACCCATGGTTCGCTGCGCTCACCATGGGCTACAATACATCACCCGGACAAGCCGGGTTTATCTATAGCGGAACAACTGATGTACTCCGCCAATCTGAGCCTTATGTTCCAGACTTGTCATTAATACATCCATTCAGTTCCATACCGCTACCTGGTATTCTGTACCAAGTAGTAGATTCCATTTCTCTGAAGTTTCCTGCTTGAGATATACAATAAGCTTTTTTGGAGATATCTGATCTAATCAACAGTGATTCATTGCATTATCCTCTCCGAACAGATGTTTATACCCTAACTATATGCAGGATAAGCCTTTCCTTAACTAGGGTTAAGGATGGGTTAAGGAATCGTATTAGGAAGCGATTGGCGAGGCTTACCCATAAACTGGCTTTGGGAAAATAGGGATTTCTGGCTAGATAAGAAAATCGAGCCCCGCTCATTTGCGAGGCTCGATAGAGGAGTCTTGGAGAGGTTACTTTGAGAGGATAACGCGTTTCAGGAAGCTGGATCCGGAGCTTGTCATCTTGATCAGATACACTCCGCTTCCCATGGGGTTTCCGGCCTGATCCAGGCCATCCCAATACTGACTGTAATAGCCCGGTTCAGTGGGATTGGCGGTAAAGCTGCGAATCAACTGACCGCGGGTGTTGAATATACTCAGATTCACCGTGGTGGCTTCACTCACTGAATAGCGGATGCTGGTGGAAGGATTAAAGGGATTGGGATAGGCATTCAGGAGGTCTGTTACCAAAGGCAGGGAGGGGATTTCTCCACCCGGGTCCTGAGGTTGGAATCTCACCTGTACCGGCCCGAAGAAGTTGCTGGTTCCATCAAAATCGCGGCTCTGCAACCAGTAGTAATAAATCCCCGGGTCATAAATCTCAGTGTCTATAAACTGGTAGCTCTGCTCATAGGAGAGATTTGTGGCTGTGATCAGCGGGCTAATCAATAGTGCGGAATTCACTTCCTGTTCAAGAGATCTGTAGATATTGTATCCGCTAACTCCTGTTTCGGATTGTGTTACCCATTGCAGTTTTACATAGTTCTGGGTTGTCAAGACGGCATTAAAACTGCTCAGCACCACAGGAAGGGTTTGCTCTTCGTGTTCCAGAAGGATAGGAACATCTGCTTTTGCTCCAAAAGGTACATCTTCGAATACTAAAGTTCCGGGTCCTGTAAAGGGGAAGATCGCAGCTTGATGCCACGCACCGGTATGATAGATCCAAGCTCGCCAAGTGCCGGGACCAACCGGTAGATTCACATTCATAGTTCCCACAACCGGATATGATGCATAGAAGGTTTCTATTGTGTCCGTCAAGGGATCTACGCCGGTTGGTAACTCAATCTCGAACATGGGATTTTCAATATCTGTCGGGATGATGGTCAAAGTGGCAACAGGTTCCACCACGTTGTAGAAGAAGATGATAAAGGTAAGCCAGTTTACACCGTCGTAATTGCCATAAGCACCATCGTAATCGTAACCCTGATGGTCAAAACGCCCGGTCTGGGAATAGAGATCTCCATCTCCGGCATTGACACCAACAGTGGCGGGAGTGCCGCCTAAGCCATTCGTACCTCCTGATGCATCACCGGTGGTCCAAGCCATTTCACCATAGCTGAAAGCCACGTTGTTGCCCAAGCCAATTGCGGGGTCTGTGCCATCGGAGAAGATCACTTGGAAGGTGTTCAGTTTGTCCACTCTGGCACCAAAGTATCCCACATGGTCCCACGTAACAATGATACGATTTGATTCAATCTTGTACCAAACCAGGCCGCTACCTACACCACGAGTATCCACATCGCCAAAAAAAGGTGCCAGCATAGGGTATCCATCTATGGGGAAACCAAAGGGAGTATAGGTGGAGTAGCCCTCGAGAAAGCTTATGTTTCCATTATTATTGATGTAGAACTGCGTATATTGAGTTCCGTACAATACAAAGTTAAAGGGGATTTCTATAGGCGCTGTGAAGCCGTCATCATTGGCCTCTAAAGCCAAAGTAAAGGTTTCATCCAAGGGAACTAATAAATCCGTTCCCCACTTCAGATCATTGGGTGCAGTATAGTGAATGTTTCCAGGTGCCTGCATTACTCCCGGGGTCTTCCAGGCAGCGTTGTCTGGGCTATCCTGAAGCCTGGCAAAAATAGTAGTTGTTACGAATACCAGTAGTATTGCGATCACAATTCTTCTCATTTCTTCTCCTTAGATTCGTGTTTCTTTTCTCGTCTGGCGAACTAACAGCTCTCAACTTGTTGAAATCAGTCCAACCGGAATAGGGCTAAGGTGACGCATTAATCAAGCCAAGTGAGAGAATTATTCTACCGTTGCTGCAAGATATTGCGAAACATTCTGTTAGTTGTGTTATAGGTGGAACTTTCTCACAGAGAGAAGGCTGGATTTTTCACTGGTGAAAGAAACGCTTTTCAATAATGAAAAGATTGGAGCAGGTATATAGAGGCTTAATTGATGGGAGAGAGGAGGAAATCTACCGGATGTTCTGCTTACGGATTTGGATGATCTCTGCCATGATGCTGATGGCGATTTCCACCGGGGTTTGAGAGCCGATGGGAAGGCCGATGGGTGCGTGCACGCTTTCAAGCTGATCAGGGCTCAAGCCTTTGTTCCTCAAGGTTTCAAAGGTTTCTGCCACTTTGCTTTTGGAGCCGATCATGCCGAGGTAGGGCAAGTCCAGCCGGAGGCACTGCTCCAGCACTTCGCGGTCGTGGAGATGGCCATGAGTCATAATTACGACCCAAGCTCTGTGGGTATCCCGGATCAAAGTGCCGATGCCGGTGTAATCGCTGTAACAATAGGAATCTGCCAGACCTTCATGTTCTGCCTGTTTCAGCAGCTCTTCCCGGTTATCGATCAAGCAAGTGAAGAAACCTGCGCTTCTGGCCAGAGAAGACAAGGCTCTGCCACAGTGTCCTGCACCGATGATGTAAAGTGTATCGGCTTTGTAAAGGGGTTCGATGAATACCTTCACTGCTCCTCCGCAGATCATGCCGATGCGCTGATCGGTTTCATAGATATCGGCTCTGGTTCCAGTAAGAGAGAATGACCATACCACGGGTCTTTCAGGAAGCTCGGAACGGATCTGGCGGATAAGGCCATATTCGAGTTCTCCTCCGCCCAGATTGCCGAAATAGAGCTCACCTGTGCCGATGCAGGCTTTCATCCCGGCTTTGGCGGGACTGGAGCCTGAGGTTTCGATGATTGTGACTTGCCAAAGCGGATGGTTCTCCGTCAAGGCCAGGCGGATTCTATCGTAGTAGTTTGCTAAATCCATGTTATCCTCTCATCACTAACGGAGCAGGAATTTGCCCAAAACGGTGTCCAGATCCCCGTTTTTAAAGTTCTTGAGCCAGCGGTGACGCAGCTTGAGTTCCGTGGCCAGCTCGAGAGAGCCGCAGAGAATCACTGCGGTGGAACCGCTGCACTCGGCTCTGAGCCAAGCGCCCAGATCATTGTAAAGCTGGGCGATGGTGCCGCCCTCGCCAATCCTGATGCCATAAGGCGGATTGGTAACTATGAATCTGCCATTATAGGCTTTCAGCTTCATAAAGTCTGCAGTCCTGAGCAGTATCTCATAGCCATAGGGTAATCTGGAGAGGTTTTCGGTGGCGATTTCCAGATTGGCATGAGAGATATCCGAACCCCGGATCAGCCCTTCGGGCAAAGGACGGATGGCTCTATTCGCTTCCTTCTTCACTTCTTCCCAAAGCTTGGGATCGTAATCTGGCAGGTATTTCAGGCCGGATTTCTCTCTTAGATAGGCAGCGGGGATACGACAATAATGCATCAGGGCCTCTGCCAGCAGAGTTCCGGAACCGCACATGGGATCTATCAAAGGCTCCTCTCCCTGCCAGCCACTGGCGCGGATGATGGCTGCTGCCAATGTTTCCTGCAGCGGAGCAGCCCCGGCACGAACCCGGTAGCCGCGTTTGTGCAGACTTCCGCCTCCTAAATCCAGCGAGATCTGAGCTCTATTTTGGTGGATGTGTAGGCTTAGAACCAGGTCTGGCTCTTTGGGGTCAAAATCCGGCCGTTTGCCAACCGCTTCCCGAAATTGGTCACAGATGGCGTCTTTGAGTAGTTGGGAGGCATAGAGGGAATGGCGGATATGGGAGGAACTGACGTTTGCTTCGATAGCAAAGGTCTCTTCCGGGCTGAAGAGCTTGGTCCAATCTACTTGAGTAAAAGCTTGTCTGTAGAGATACTTCTCACTGTGGCAATCAAATACCGAGAGAGGATAGAGCAAGCGTTGTGCCAGACGGGATTCATAGACAATGCGGTAAAGACTGCGGGCTTCAGCACGGATATAGATACCGCGGGGAACACTGCGCACAATGCTTGCACCCAGTTCCTGCAGCTCTATGGCGGCATAGTTTTCCAAGCTGCCTGCAACTTGAACAAAGCATTCCTTCTCTCCGGGCTTTCTCGGGGCTGGAGCTTTGCTTCTTCGTTCCTGTCTGGAACGTGGATTCATTTTTTGGGGCTCTGGCATAACTCTATCAGTTTGGCAGCAGTCAGCAGATCTTCTGCCACATAATCCGGCAGGTATTCTTTGAGCATAAAGTCTTTATTGAGCTCGTCCCTGCCGTTGCCGCTCATCAGCAGGATAGTCTTGAGTCCTGCTTTTTTGCCAAAGGCTACGTCCGAATAGCGGTCTCCCAGCATCCAGGAAAGGGTGGTGTCGAACTTAAACTCTTGTTTGGCTTGCTTGAACATGCCCAAGCCGGGCTTACGATCCTCATGACTCACGTTGTAGGGCTGGACTATGCCGTCGTGCCAATAAGGTGAGAAGAAGATGCGATCCAGCTTCACGCCTTCGGCAGCCAGAAGTTCCTGCATCCGGGCATGAACTGCACCGAGCTGCTCCAGGCTGAAGTATCCTCTGGCAATGCCGGATTGGTTGGTAACGATAAAGAGGAAGTAATCCAGTCCTTGCAACAGCCTGAGCGCTTCACCCGTGAAGGGATAAAGCTTGTATAAAGCAGGATCGGAGATATAGCCAAACTCATCTGAGCTGATGGTGCCGTCCCGATCCAAAAAGATGGCTCGCTTAATTGTATCCACTGTCTCTGGTCTGGAACTTAAGGGCATCCGGCAGGACTGTATTGAAGAGGATTATCCGGTAATCCCAATAGTTATTGCGGCGGGTGTAGGATATCTCCAGCTTCCAGCAATGCAGATTGCGGCTAAGCTTGAAGCTCTGGGAGATCATCTCCTGGCTTTCCAGGTTGTAATAGTTGTTGTAACTTACTCCCCAATTACGGGAGAGATTGAAGCCGGCAGTGAGCCTGATGTTGTGGCTGGTGGGCTCCAGCAGGCTTTTGGCACCGTACATGTCATGCACTATGGAGAGGTTCCAGCTATCGGCAGATTCGGCGGCAAGCTCGGCTGTATCTGTGCCCAGGCTGTCAGTAGTCTGATATTGGGCAAAGAGGTCGTTCTTGGCCTTGGGGAAGTAGCTGGCGTAAGGAGCAGAGCCAGAGAGTGCGATACTCTGGGAGAAGTAGTGATTCCGCAGGGCGGGATCATCCCAATGCACCCGGTAGGGGTTCTGAATAAAGCTGTAGCTGTTGTTGTAGCCCAGTTTTATACCTTTGAGGACAACGCTGTTGTTCAGCTTCAGGTCTCCCAGATTCAGGCTGCCGGGTTTGAGTGCCAGGTTGTGGCTGATGCTGCCGAATTTCTTTTCATCTTCCAGCAGGTTGGCGTTGATCCGGCTGCCCCAACTGAAGAGATCGGTGATCCGTTTGATATTTATGCCTTCGCCTCTGCCATACTTCAATTGCCACTTCTGGTCTATACCCAGGCTCAGGCTGGCAGCTTCTTGGGAAGAACTGGTGGAGATGCCGCCGAAATTGTAAAACCGGATATTCTCCGAGAAATCCGGAGAGTAGTTTATCCCCATGCTGGGAGTGACTATATGGCGGATACTGCGGATGTAGGAACCGCCAAAATTACGCGTGCCATAGAGGTTGAAGCTGGAATTGAAATAGGCACTGTAATTGGAACCACGCACCCAGGCTTCATCGTTTTTATCCCGGTCGTACCAGCTTTCATTGTAATCCAGGCCTTGCCGGAAGTTCAACCAACCCCTCAGTTTCCAGTTGTAGGACAAGCCCATCCGGTGGTTGATACCTATATTATGCTGAGTGATGAGGCTGCTGTCTATGGGGTTGATGCGGTTTGACCACAAGAGGTCTTCCAGGCTGGGGCTGGGGTCGTTCACGTATCCACTATGATCCAGACGCACGGAATAGTTCCACACGAAGTTTGCCCACCAGTTATCCGGAGCCCGTTCCGGCTTGTAAAAGAGCTCATAAACCGGACGGCTGGGTATGGAGAAATTGGCACTGGGCAGAGACAGATAGACCCGGTCGTTGATCAAATCTTGCGTATAGCTTGCTCCAACGTTCAGATAGCTGCTCAACAGGGGTTTCCTGTAAGAAACCGAAGAGGAAAGCCTTTGTGCCAGGCTTTGATCCAGATCATCACTGGAATCCCAGATGCGTTTATTGGTTACAAAGTCGATATTGGCATCGATGGTAGAGCGATCTCCCAGCTCGTGATGATGGCTGGCAACCAGCGCCCAATCCCTGGTAGTCTGGTTATCCATGATCTCGTTGCTATAAGTAGCGGAGAAACTGCCGTTGAACTTGTAGCGCTGAGTGTATTGGCTTTTCAGGCCTGCCCGCCAGCCGGTTTTCTCAAAGAGATCCATAGATACTGTGAAATCTGCGTAGTCTTTATAGGGATAATACCAAGCAATATCCCTGATATACTTGCCGTCGTAACTGTTGTAACCAGGCTGGGGAATCAGGAAGCCTGCATGCCTGCCCTTGCGGATGGGGATGGTGAAGAAGGGGAAGTAGAAGACGGGGAAGTCGTTTACATAGGCAATCACTGGGCGTCCCACGATCTTATCTCCACGATACACACGCAGTTGAGCAGAGCTGAAATGGAAGCAAGGCTCCAAGTGGTCACAGGTGGTGAAGCGGGCATTGTCCACATCGTAGACGTCACGTCCTACCTTACGGATTTCCTCACCTTTGTAAAAGGATTTCTCGATGCTGCTGCTGCCTGCTTCGATGATGCCTTCCTGGCTGCCGATATCAAAGCGGACGTTGCGTCCCAGCAGGATTTGGTCGCCATCCCGCAGTACCGTGAAACCGTTGCTGTAGGCACGTTCCTTGTCCAGATCAAGCTCCAGGGAATCCGAATCTATACTGGAATCCTGATAGCGGATTCCGGTATTGCCAAAGAGGAAGATCTTCTCGTCTTTATGATCGTAATAAACACTATCTGCGGAATAGAAAAGGGAATCCTCCCGAGATGCAGCAGTTAGATCCAGGCTGTCTGCACTTACCGGAGTTTCCTGGGAAGCCGCGACAGTTTGCGACCGGAGTATAAGTCCGGTCAGGCACAAGAAAATCAGGCTAAAAGTGATAGTTTTCCGCATCGAATCTATTCCAACTCTGCAGTGATTTTGATACAGGCCTGCTTGTCAAGCAAAA
>JAKPXC010000030.1 GCA_029567705.1 Candidatus Cloacimonadota bacterium | reverse complement strand
CGCAGTTGCTACCTGGGCGGATGGGTTTCCACCAGCTTGGATAGGTCATAACCCTGTGAGACCAGCCTTGTTTTTAGCTGTTCAAAGAGTTCAGGTGAGATCAGAGGGCTGCGGCTCAGGATCCAGACATATTTCAGGCCGGGTTCACCCACCACGGCATAGCTGTAGTTCTCGTGATCGAGGTCTATGATCCAATAGTTACCGGTGAAAGGCCAGAAGAAACGCACTTTGAGCTTGGAGTTGCTGGGATCGACCACCCAAGCTTTGGCTTTGGCAACCTTGCGGACCTGGGTGCCCGTCCAATCTTCATAAGTGGTATTGACCACAGAGATCTTTCCGTTTGGCAGTAAACTGTATTCTGCAGTGCTGAGGGCTCCTTCCAGGGGTTGGAAACTGCTGGGAATGTAGGCAAATTGATACCATTTGCCCAGGTATCTGTTCAGATCGACCGAATCAACGGTTCTCAGATTGCTGGGTGTGGCCGAGCATGCACCCAGTATTATCAGAACAAGTATAGCGCAAAGACGCATGATACTACCTCTCTATATTGCTTTCCTTGGGTAAATACTTACCACTGCCTTGGCGGGAGCTTCACCCTCGGCCAGAGCCCGGTTCAGAGTGTCGAAGATCTTGCTGTAGTGCAAGGTCTGTGAAGCTCCGATCTCCATCGTATACATAGCGCTGGCCAGTTCTGCCCCTTTGGCGTCAAAAACTTTTGCCAGCAGTCGCAGCTCCAGATCCTTCTGCAGCTTGTTCTCCACCTTGTAACTGATCTCAACATGTTGAGAGCTGTAATCCACGATAGTTATCTCGGAGATTAACACTTTGCGCAGAATTCTCTTTTGAGTGTTGTTGTTCAGCCAAACTCCGAAGAGCAGCGCCAGCATCACCAAGATT
Organism: Candidatus Cloacimonadota bacterium; assembly: GCA_029567705.1. Taxonomy (GTDB): domain Bacteria; phylum Cloacimonadota; class Cloacimonadia; order Cloacimonadales; family Cloacimonadaceae; genus PHBP01. The sequence continues at coordinate 34,210 of JAKPXC010000030.1, read as the reverse complement.
ATCATGCTGTCTTTAAGTTTATAGCGTCTGGGGAATTCCATTCTGTCTATCATAATCTAATACCTTATCTGCCAGGAAAGGTTGAACCGGGTATCATCCGCTACCTGAATCCCGGCCAGTAAACTGTGATGTGCAAGGAGATCTACTTTCAGAGAGGATGCCAGGCTCCACTCTTCTTCGATATCACCCTGGAACCACTCTGCTGTGGCGTCTTCCGTATTGCCGGCAAATTCATCCATATAGTTTTGGTTCCACGAACTGCCAAAACTGCCCTGTTTAGTGTAGGATAGGGCAGTGTTCAGCTCCAGATGAGGTAGTATCGGCAGACAGAGCTCTGCCGTGACGTCCATGAGATTCGAGCCTTTGGCATAGCCCAAGGGACGTCTCCCGGTGGAATACATATTGTGATTCCAGTAATGGGTATAAGTCCAGGGACGCACCAGAGTGAGCTCCAGTCCCAGGCGGGAATCGCCACCGGGGAGTTCCAGAAGCTTGCCGCTGCCACCCAGTTTGATGGCATACTTGTTTCCCCACCAATTGGTGAGAATCTTGCCGTAACTGAATTCATCGAGTGCCAGTTGGCCATACAACAGCCAGTCCGGATTGATCTGCAGGTTGGCCCCGGCGTAGATCAGGACGTTATCCCTATCGCTTAGATTGTGTTCGATGGCGCGCCAGAAATGCAGAGGCAGCAGGTAGTTGATATCCCAGTTCCGGTTACCGTAGACAATTGATTCTCCCGCATAGAACTCCAGCGAGGGTACTATCTGCCAGGAGACTTGATGCAGAGCAAGGTACTTATCCGGGTAGTTTTTGCTGTTCAGGCTCGGATCGGCATAGACGCTGTAAGTAGAATCTGCCATCAACCGGGCATTGAGCAGGGAGAAACGGAAGCTTCCCAGCTTGCCTTCAGCCAGGAAATAGCCATAGTCATTGACTTCATCACTGAGTATAATGCTGCCGGAGATATTGTTGCCAATCGTAAAGCGGGAGCGTCCCACGGAGAGATTCAGCGCTTCATCCCGGTAGCTGATCGCACCGGTAACGTTATCCAGCGAGATTCTGCCGTCGTGAATGGAATGCCAGCTATCGACCAATTCGTCTTCTGCTGCCAAGGCCTGCTCTCCGAAAAACTCTCCGCTCCACCAGGCGGAATCAAGGAATAAACGGTCGTTCAACTTGCCGGCGTAGTCCCAGCCTTTGTACATAAAGAGAAAGTTGTCGTCTTGGTTGGAATTGTAATCCAAACCGGCTCTGAGGCCAAAATCTCCGTGGTAACGCAGCTTGGGGGTGATGTAGCTGTAACGCAGGAAGCTTTTTCTGGCTGGTTGAAGACGGAAGACCTCCACCAGCAAGTCCTTGAAGCTGTTCCAATTGTGGAAGGGAGGTGTGAGACGGGTGGAATCTGCTTCAGGAATAGCGTCAAACGGTTCAGGCTCTTCTTCCAGAAGGTTGAGCGGGACATGGCTTTGAACCTTGGGATTGAAGCTGGAATCCGGCAATAAAGCCACTGCGCTCAGGGTGCTGAGAGCCGTCAGTAGAGTGAGGAAAGCAAGGAGTTTTAAGTCTATGTATCTCAAATCAATTATCCGTTAACTGGGCACGCTTCACAATCTCATCGATCTCTTTGAGGGAGATCTTCATTTCCCTGGCGATTTGACGGCTGTTCCAGCCTTCTTCCAGGAGCTTGGTCACCATGCGGATTTTAGTTTCTGAATCCATTATCAAAGTAGCACCATCCAGTCCCAGATCCAGCTTTTTCTTTTCTTTGATAGCTTTCTGGGGTTTTACGGGCTTGATCCTGGGCTCTTTGAGAGGCTTTTCCTTGGGGAGCTTGGGAGTCTTCTGGCGTGGAGGACGCCGGGAGGCAAAATGGCGGTACCATGCGAAAATCAGAATCAGCAGTGCCAGACCCAGCAGGACACGGAGCAGGAGGCAATTGGCCACGATAGCTTCCCGCAGGCTTTCTGTCCAGGCAGGCTTTGCTGGCTGGGGTTGCTCCGTTGAGAGGCAGGTGGCTTTCAGACTGTCTGCAGATGCGGTGCTGTCCGGCTGGATGGAACCGGGAAGTTCCGCTCCGGTGCGGGGAGAACGCCTTCTCACCGGCCTGTTTACATCGTCTTCGGAGGATGTGTTCTGTGCCGTTTCGGGGATTTCCGGATTGACAATCTCTACTATAAACCTGGAGCCTTCCTGATGATGACTCACCTGGTAGCTGCCCATTGTGCGGATGGTGACTCCAGAGCCGGATTGATCCTCGTAGAGGCTGATCGTATCGATGATGTGGCTCATGCGTCTGTATTGAGGTGTTTGGGTGCCCAGCCTGGCTCCCGGAAAGCGGAGATAGAGATTAGTCCCGGAACTGCTTACCACCGGTTGAACGCTTTCGGAGACTTGTATCACTATCCGGGATGAGCGCTTTCCGGAATCTGTGGCACGCACGGATTCTACCGTCTGCCCTGCCATCAGCAGACAGATAAAAAGCAGAAGAGCTGTTAGGCCATATTTCTTCATCGTTACTCCAAGGAGAGGATAGATGCGCATTAAGCCATCTTCATGTCTTTTCAATCTATGTAAAGAGGCAGGTATTTGTCAAGCGGATTGTGCGCATGGGAAGTTTTAGAGAGCAGATGACTGGATAGTCCGGAACAGCTGAATCAAGAATACAATACGGATTGAACAAATCATCCAAATGCATTCCTTGGGATATTCCACCCCTTCCGATGAATCGGAGGTTGACAAAAGCCGCGACTCACAAAAGCTTCACTCACAAGAATAACAGCTATTTTTCAAGGAGTTATCATGAACTACACAGAATACAGTATTTCACAGATTCTTAATCTCTGCCGTATCCCCAGTCCTTCCGGTTTCACTGCCAAGGCCAGGGACTACCTCTGCAAGGAAATCACCAGCCTGGGTTTTGATCCAATAGTATCAAACAAAGGCTCTGTGAGTGCCTGTCTGGGCGGAGAAGGCAAGCCCTTGGTACTGGCTGCCCATGTGGATACGCTCGGCCTTATGGTGAGAGCCATCAAGTCCAACGGACGCCTCCGTTTCACCAAGATTGGGGGATATCCCGAGAATAATATCGAAAACGAGAATGTGATTGTTCATACCCGGGACGGCCGGGAGTATTCCGGAACGGTCTATATAAACCATCCTGCTGCTCATGTTTACAGCGATTCAGGCTCCAGCAAACGGGATGACAGTTCCATGGAAGTGATCCTCGATGAAGTGGTTAAGACCGCTGAAGACACCCGCAAGCTGGGTATAGAAGTGGGTAATTTTATCTCTTTGGATGCCCGCACTGTCTACAGCCCCAGCGGCTTCATCAAGAGCCGTCACCTGGACGATAAAGCCAGTGCCGGTGTGCTTCTGGGACTAGCTGCCATGGTGCGGGACGGAGCCCTCAAGCTGAACCGCAAGGTCACCATTCTTTTCACCACTTATGAAGAGGTGGGGCATGGTGCTGCCTCCGGTTTCCCGGAAGATACCGTGGAGATGATTTCGGTGGATATGGGTGCCGTAGGTGATGACCTTGAGACCGATGAATACAAGGTTTCCATTTGCGCCAAGGATTCCGGCGGTCCATATGAATATGAACTCACTTCCGAGCTGATCCGCCTGGCCAAGGAGAAGAAATTGAACTACGCCGTGGATATCTATCCTTACTACGGATCGGACGTGGAAGGCGCTCTGCGGGCAGGTTATGACATTCGTCACGGCCTGATCGGCCCGGGCGTCTTTGCCTCTCATGGCTATGAACGCACCCACCGGGATGGAGTGGATAACACCCTCAAGCTACTGGAAGCCTATATCGGCGTATAAGAAGAACCTCCAGCCGGAATTCGGAGCTATTCGAATCTGTTACCACTTTCCGGATTCTGGTCACTCCCTGATTCGTCACAAAAAAAGAGACGCCATAACAGCGTCTCTTCTTTGACTAAACTAAAAAACTACTCTACGATTACGCGCAGAGCATCGGTTTTCACGTTCAGGCCTCCGCCTACCATCACCTGACCGCGGAAGAGATTTGTGAGGTCAACGATACGGCTGGTGAGCCACCAGGAGGTACGGGCTTCCTGATTGCTTTCGGGGCTGCGATAGACATCACCTTCACCGGTTACATCGAGGAAGATCACTTGTTTGCCCAGAGCAATATCTTCGGCAGTGGCTTTGCGGGTGTAAGCCCAGTGTCTGCTCCAGAGAGATTGACCATCCAAAACTCTGAGGAATTGACCTTGATTATCGGTTTCCTGGCTGGGAGCGGTGCTCATTTTGGAGACAGCGGCATAAACCCAGACGTTTGAGCCAAGAGGCTCTTCCATCACAAAGAAATCATCCGCCTGGATAAAGTGGTTATCGGCACCGAGCGTGGGACCGGTAACTGCGGGAACAGCTCCCTGCGGAACGTTCACAACGATATCCGGAGTGTTGGGACGTAGAACAATGTTCGGTACGCAGGCTGCAAGCAACAGACTGGCGGCCAGCGCGATAAAGACTAAGCTCTTCATGCTTTTCTGCATTTTTCTCTCCTTCTTTTCTTGATTGTGTGCTATGTTCCCTACTATTATCAGGCTTCCGATGTTGTCAAGTGCTTAGTATTTTTATTTTGATTTATATACGATTGAATAATCCTGAAGAGCTTGCTGTATACAGGCTTAAAGTCGTTCACAAAGAGCTTGACAGCTATCAGGTTTGCCTAAACTGGCTGTAGATGAAGAAAAAGAGATTACTTAGCTGTGAGATATACAAGCATCGGCAGCCAGAACCTGCCCTTTGCGCTGTGTGTCCACGTTTGAGGCGTTGCCGGGTCTTTCCGATCTGGCACCGGCTGCATCGTGCTGAGTATCTGGATTTCGTCCGGCAAATCACTACTAAATTCCCAGAAAAATACATAATGGAGGTTATCTTCATGGCAGAGAAACAAAACTTCGTTCAGATCGTGGACAATCTCACCGGTAAGATCGAACGCATCATCAATCTCTCCGAAATTGAAGCCATGACGGCAGAGGAAAAGCTTGCCCTATCCAGGGCCAAGAGCCTCTACATCGTCACACATCGTCTTGAACCCGTGGTAAAAATTGAGCTTAAGAAAACAGTCGTAAATCACGAAATCACCTTCCCGGGTGAAGCAGAGACTCCGCCTGCCCCGGAAGAGCTAATCCCGGAGCCTGCTCCCAAACCGGGCAGAGGACGGAAGAGCAAGAGCTAAAAAAAGAGTTTTACAAAAACAGCACCGTAAAAACAATGGCTCAGATAAACGGTGAAAGACCGCTCTTTTTGCTGTCTTGACCATCTGGTGCATAACCCGCCAAAAAGGAGATATCATGTTTAAACTCGCTGATAATCATCTCGAAGCAGCGCAACAAATTGCGCAGCAGAACCGTAAAAAGAAAAGCTGTGACGAATGCTATGACCGTGGCTGGATCGGCCTCACAGAGCAAAATCTCCTCGTCCTCTGTACCCGGTGCGTTGATATGGAAAAGGCCATGGACGATTGGAAGGCCTATGTATCTCAACACGAAGACCTCAAGGAACACTTTGCCGAGCTCTTTGAAGAAAAGGAAGTGGAAGAAAGCCACGAACCCGAAAAGCACAGCCTTCACGAGCTGAAAAAGCCCAAGCCCACCGCCAAACAAACCTACGCACCCGGTATGAAGCGTACCGGCAGGGCCAAGAAAATCTGATCTGGAGATAAACATAACTAGGAATGTATAAGCTTATAGACCTCAAAGAAAGCCCCGGCCATCTGGAAACCCGGATCCGTGCTTATTGGGAAAAGCACGCTCTCGACCGGAAAAGTATCTCTATCCGGGAAGGAAAGCCCCAATTCGTCTTCTACGAAGGCCCGCCTACAGCCAATGGCAAACCGGGTATCCATCACGTGATGGCGCGTACTCTCAAAGATACAGTCTGCCGTTACAAAACCATGACCGGCTATCAGGTGAAGCGCAAAGCCGGCTGGGACACTCATGGCCTGCCCGTGGAAATCGAAGTCGAAAAGCTTCTGGGCCTGGAAGATAAGAAAGCCATCGAAGAATATGGCATCGAGAAGTTCTGCAAGGCCTGCAAGGAATCCGTCTGGAGTTACCTCAGCCTTTGGCAGGAAATGACCCTGCTGATGGGCTATTGGATCGATCTGGATAATCCCTATGTGACCATGCATAACGACTATATCGAGACCGTCTGGTGGATTCTGAACAATTTCTTTAAACGCGGTCTGATCTATAAAGCTCATAAGATCGTTCCTTACTGCCCTTCATGCGGTACACCTCTCTCTTCTCACGAAGTAGCCCAAGGTTACAAGGACGTGGAAGACCCCTCCGTATTTGTAAAGTTTAAGGCCAAAGATGCTGAAAACACTTATTACCTGGCCTGGACCACCACGCCCTGGACGCTGATCTCAAATGTAGCGCTTGCGGTTAATCCGGATGAGCCTTACGTGAAAGTGCTTCACAAGGACGAGTACTTGATCCTGGCCCAAGCCCGTCTGGAAGTGCTGGGTGAAGACTATCAGATCATCGAGGAATTCAGTGGCAAGAGCTTGGAAAGAAAGGCTTACAAACCGCTCTTCAGCTTTGTGCCGGTGGATAAAGCCGCCTGGTTCATTGGTCTGGCGGATTACGTTTCCATGAACGATGGCACGGGTATTGTGCACACAGCACCGGCCTTTGGTGAAGACGACTATCGTTTGGGCAAGCTCTACGATCTACCTTTTGTGCAGCCTGTGGATGCAGCCGGAAAGTTCAACGATCTGGTGATACCCTGGGCGGGACAGTTTGTCAAAGCTGCCGATAAAGATATCATCCGTCATCTCAAAGAAAGCGGAGCGCTCTATCGCCGGGAACAGGTGAAGCACAGCTATCCCCATTGCTGGCGCTGCACCAGCCCCCTGATCTATTACGCCCGTGAAAGCTGGTATATCCGCACCACGGATTTCCGTGACCAACTGGTGGAGAACAACAGGCAGATAGCCTGGTATCCGCCTTTTGTGGGAGAGAAGCGCTTTGGTGACTGGCTGGCGAACAACGTGGATTGGGCTCTGTCCCGCGATAGATTCTGGGGCACACCTCTGCCCATCTGGGTTTGTGATGATTGTGAGGCCAAGACCTCCATCGGCTCCATAAAAGAGCTTCGTGAAAGGGGAAAACTGGCCGGCGGTGGTGATGTGCCGGAAGATATCGAGCTGCACAGACCCTATATCGATGAAGTGGAGCTGAGCTGCCCAGATTGTGGCGGCAAGATGCACCGCACCATTGAAGTGATAGACTGCTGGTTCGATAGCGGCGCTATGCCTTTTGCTCAGTGGCACTATCCCTTTGAGAATGAAGACATCTTTGATATAGAGCTTTTCCCGGCCGATTTCATCTCGGAAGGAATCGATCAAACCCGGGGCTGGTTTAATTCTCTTCTGGCCATTGCTACTCTGCTGAAGGGTCAATCCAGCTACAAAAGCTGTCTTGTGAACGATCTTATCTTGGATAAGAGCGGCCAGAAGATGAGTAAATCCAAGGGCAACTCCGTGGATCCCATCCAACTGATGAAGGATTACGGAGCGGATGCCATCCGCTGGTATCTCCTGGAGGTCAGTCCTCCTTGGGTACCCACCAAGTTCGATCTGGATGGAGTCAAGGAGATCCTTGGAAAGTTCTTTGGCACTCTGAAGAATGTCTATTCCTTTTATGTAACTTATGCCAATATAGATGGTTTCGATGCCCGGGATTATCCCGGAGAACTGAACCGTGAAACCGAGATAGACCGCTGGATCATCTCCCGCCTTCAGAGCCTGATCGCCCAGGTGAACGAGCTGATGGAAGTCTATGAATTTACCAAGGCAGTTCGCGCTATTCAGGATTTCGTGATCGATGAAGTCTCAAATTGGTATGTCCGCCGCAGCCGCAGAAGATTCTGGGCTATGGAGCTGAATCAGGATAAGATAGATGCCTACCGCACTCTCTCTGCCGTGATGGTGGAAATCTGTAAGCTGATCGCTCCCATCATGCCTTATCTCTCCGAAGAGATCTACTGCAACCTCACAGGTGAAGAATCTGTGCATCTGGTGGATTATCCCAAGGCCGATCTGAGCTTGGTAGATGCCAAGCTGGAAGCAGAAATGCAGCTCATTATAGATATAGTTTCTCTGGGAAGAGCTGCCAGGAATGACTGTCAGATCAAGATCCGCCAGCCACTCTCCACCATGTATCTGCCTGCCTGGGCGGAAGCTACTGCCACCCGGATGTTTGAGCTGATCAAGGAAGAAGTGAATGTGCACCGGCTGGTCTTTATCGCCGATGACGACGACTTTGTGAACTACGAGCTCAAACCTCAGTTCAAGGTGATGGGACCCAAGTATGGCTCTAAGATGCAGCTTGTCTCCAAAGCTCTGGCTACCGTAAAGGCACAGACCATCCTCAAAGCCTTTGGAGATAAGGGTGTATATGGCCTGAATCTCGGCACAGAGCAGATCGAGCTGCTTCCTGAGGATATAGCTATCACCATCAAGCCTCGGGAAGGCTATGTGTTCCAATCCAAGGCTTCACTCTTTGTGGCTTTGGATACCCAGCTCAGTCCCGAATTGATCAGCGAAGGTTATGCCCGCGAACTGATTAATAAGATCCAGTTTAGCCGCAAGGAACAGAACTTTGAGATCATGGACAGGATCACCGTCTTCTGGGCTGCCGATGCCGATATTGCCCGCACCATGAAAGATTGGGGAGACTATATCATGTCCGAAACGCTATGCACGATGCTCACTGAAGTTCAGCCGGATGGCGAGGGCCTGAGCAGTTACGATATAAACAGCAAGCCTGTCTTGCTCAAGATAGTCCGTATGGATAGCTAGGAGGCTCAGATCCCTCATTATTGCATTGAGTGCGGAAAAGAGATTCCATCCCGGGCGCGGTTCTGCCCCTTCTGCGGAGCTCTGAACGACCTTTCCAAGCTGCAGGATATCGATCCCCAAGCTAAGAAGGCTCCCCTTCAGGAAGAGCCCAAGCCGGTGGAATCTGCACCTGTCCAGAAAGCCAAAGTGGATACCGGTTACACAATTATGGAGCCGGGAACCATTTTCAACGGCTACAAGATTCTTTCTCTACTGAACAAGGATTCAGAAGGTCTGAAGTATATAGCCGAGAAGAACGGCCGGCAGTACCTGCTCAAGCTGCTCTTCCAGGTAGGCTTTGCCAGTGTGGACAATCTCTATCTGCAACAGATGCGGCTCAGCCGGATAGCCGGGATAAAGAGCGAATACTTTGCCAAGATCGTGGAAGTGAACCTGTCGGATGATCCCTGCTATATGGTGGCGGATTATGTGAAAGGCAAATCCTTGGCTGAACTAAGGGAGGAGATCCCCGAAGAGAAACGGGAAGCCTTCATCAGTGCTCAGATAGGCAATCTCATAAGCGTAGCCCAGGACGTCCGGAAGCATGGGCTTTCCATAGCTTCCATGGCCATGACGGGTGTCATGGTTTCAGAAGCTGGAAAACTGGTGGTTCTGAGCTCAACCGTGAAGTTTGAGGAAGCGGATGAACGGGAAGACATCTTTGTGCTGGGAACTTTGGTTGCCCAATTCCTGGCGCCCGGTGGACTGCATCGCTTGATCTATGCCACCGACCAGCTTCGCTTGAGCAAATTCACCTACATAGAGGGAGTTAGTCTCTCACTCAATAAACTTCTGGCCGAGTGTCTCCATCGGAATATCCTGCAGAGGGTCACGGATCTGGATTCTCTGGCCAAAGCCTGGAAGAACCTGCCTCCTCTGGAAGAGGACACCATCTGGGAATCCAGGGATAAACTTAAACAGACTTCTTCTGAAGATAGTATTGAAGCTCCAAAACCCAAGACCGGTCAGGATTGGAGATTCTGGGCGCTGATTGTACTCTCCATTGTTGCTGTGGTGCTGCTCACTATCTGGCTCAGCATTACTATTGGAAATGCCAAAGGTGAAGCAGCAGAATACACTCCCAGTGAAGAAGCCGATACCACCCATGTGGTGAACGGTGATAGATTCCGGGAAGGGGACACAATCACCAGCACCGGATATGCCGAGGCCAGGCAGAATCTGAACCGCCGCAGAGAGCAGCAACCTCTGCCTCAGCGGCAGACTTCCACACCCGTGCAGCCAGTTACTCCCCGCCGGGCACCCATGCCCTCCAGTTTCGTCTATGTGGATGCCGGCACTTTTGGTTTTGGCCGTCTTACAGAGAATAACCACAATGTCTCTCTTTCCGGCTTTTATATCAGTAAATACGAGCTCACGCAACAGGAATGGAACGCCTTCATGCGCCCTGCCAGTGTTAGCAGCATTGGAGATCGCTTCCCTGTTGAGAACATTACCTGGCGGCAGATCATTACTTATTGTAATGGCCGCAGTGATGCTGAGAACCTCAAGCGTGCATATACAATCACCGGTTCTGGAGCTAATGAAGTGATCCGCTGCGACTTCAGCGCCAATGGCTACCGCCTGCCTACTGAAGCAGAGTGGGAATATGCTGCCAAAGCAGGATATCTTTATAACTACAGTGGTTCAGACGAGCCCGATCGATATGCTTGGTTCCGAGGCAATGCCGCTAACCGGGTACATCAGGTCGGCACTAAAAGCCCCAATGACTTTGGGCTTTATGATATGACGGGGAATGTGGCCGAATGGGTCTGGGATTGGTATTCCGATAATCCGGTGCGCAATCTCGATAGCTTTGTGAATCCCAGAGGTCCCGGCTCCGGCAGTCAACGCACGATCCGGGGAGGCAATATCCTCAATGGAGAAGGCCGCAACCTCAATATTCTCTACCGTGAAAAAGGCAGTCCCAACCAAGCATATCCCTATGTGGGTTTCCGCTTGGTACGCTCTCACTAGCTCCAGCACAGCTTTTCTGGAAGACCTGTTATCAGAGGTTAATCCTCTCCCCAAGGATGAAAGGGATCAATAGGACTTATTCATTCCGGATGATGCGGATTAGACAGATGATACGGATTTGGTAGAGCTGTTCACTATGAGTCTCTTTTTGTTTTCTCAGTATCCACGGGCATTTTCCGGCTTGACATAAAGTCCGCTATGGATTCTTTCTCTGCACGAGTCTGTAGAGCGCTCTGCTCCAGGCTGAAACAAGGAGAATGAATGGATTTTACAGCCATAATGAGTGCTCTCTGGACATATCTGAAGCTGGTCTTGCTGCTATCCTTGCGTCAGTTTCTCTTTCTCTTTGCTCTGCTTCTGATCCTTTCCTGGCTAATGCAACTGGTCAACAGCCGTTTCTTAAGGCAAACCAATACACTCTTTGGTTCCAAGCTTTACGGTTGGCTCTTTGGTTGGATCAGCATTCCGGTGCATGAGCTGGGTCACGCCTTCTTTGCTCTCATCTTCGGACACAAGATTACACGTTTGGTACTCTTTGAAAGCAAGTCCCGGGGTGGGCAGGGTGGTTATATGCAGCACAAATGGCAAGGGGGAAACCTGTATCAAAGAGTGGGCAATCTCTTTATCAGCCTGGGACCCATCATTATAGGCAGTCTGGTGGTTTGGCTTCTGTCTCGGTTGCTGCTGGATCTGAACTTTTCCAGCGGAGAGATTCTGGATATTGAGGCAGGTTTGGTAACGCAGATCCTCGGCATTCCTGGCTTTATCCTGAGCGGAATCTCAAACACGGTTATGATTCTGGGCACTATCTTCGGGCACATCACCTGGAAGACTCTGCTCTTTCTCTATCTTAGCTTCGCTCTGGGCAGCAATATCTGCCTGAGCGAGATGGATATCAGGAACCTCAAACCGGCAGTGCCGGTGATTCTGGCGCTGATGCTGGCTTTCAACCTGCTCACGGCCTGGTTGGGGGATTTTTCCTTAGGGTTTTTGGATAATCTGGAAACCGGACTGGCAGCTTTCTATGGGATTATGATCTATGTGATGCTCCTGAACCTGGTCTTCCTCTTGGTAACCTATCTTTTGAACAAGCTATTGGGAAAGAGCTAGTAGTTCTTTGAGCATGGCTATAGCGAGGGTTTTGGCTCCTTCTCCGCTCTCTGCGGAAGGGCCGGTGCATCCCGGGCAACCATCGGTGCAGGGACAGGACTTCACCAAAGCCAGAGCGTCATTAAGTACCTTATCGCAGAGCTGATACAACCTGCGGGAAAGCCCCACTCCACCCGGGATGGTATCGAAGATCGCCACCACGGCGTCTCCTGAAGCCAGATCGCACTTGCTCTCATAGAAGAGATCCAAGTCCTTGCGGTCGCAACTCACAAAGAAGGGAGAGATATTGACCAGTAAGTAGCCCAGGCCGGATAGTCCGCTCTGGATCAGCACATTGGCTTCTGCCAGACGGTGACAGCGGGGACAGAGGGTCACCAGGTTCTCCGGAGCGTTGGCTTCTTCTGCCTTATCATACTTGCGGAATGGGATCTTGTGGTGAACTTCAAAGGCTTTGTCAGCTTCCTGAGCACCGCAGTTTTGGCAGCGGAAGCTGTCTCTGGTTCTGATCTCCATGCAGATTTTATCCCAGCCCCGGCCGTAGTTATTAGGATCATTGCGCCAGAGTCCCTGATCCCGCAGCTTGCCGATAGTATTCTGGTTCAGGCTGATCCACCAGGCGATGGTATCCAGTTCGGAAGGAGGCAGGTCAAGCTCTTCATAGCCCAGAATCTCCTGAGTTTGAAAGCGGAGCTTCTTGAATCCCGTGATAGTCGTAGTGACCTTCACTCTGCCCATATATCTAGCTCCTCCGGGTAAGCGGGACTGCATAAAGAGCTGCAGCAGTTCAATCTCCGTTTTGCGTTGAGGCATGGTGAAGTAATTCACCACGATGGGCTCGAGTTCCACCCGGTCTTCTTCCAGATCCAGACGCTTTACCTTCCAGGTATCGCCCTGATCCAGATAAATGGCGTTGGGATGCACCATCCAATAAGCACTGGCTTTATCCACATAACCGATCAGCTCTCCACCACAGACCAGTTGCATCTGGCTGGAGGCATTGCGGATGGAGACGTCCTGAGCTGGATAGCTCTCTGGCTTCTTCTGGTAACGTCCTCCGACTTTGCGAATCTTGCCATCCTCTTCCAGGATTTGCAGATGAGGTTCCAGAAGCACGGAAGATACAGAGCCGAAGGACTCATCCACCAGAAGCGCCATATCTGCTATAGCGCAGAGGATGTGTTTCTGGAGGATTTCAGAGTTATCCGGATCGATCAGGGCTTGTTCCGGACTGCGTTCAAAGATGAACTCCGGGTGCTGGCAGATATACTGATCCAGCGGATTGGCGGCGGCAACCATGATGGTGAGGGCGGTCTGGCCTTGTCTTCCAGCGCGCCCGGATTGCTGTTTGGTGGCGCTGATAGTACCGGGATAGCCGTTGAGGAACACCGCATCGAGACCACCGATATCGATGCCCAGTTCCAGAGCGTTGGTGGAGACCACCAGTTGCACCTCGCCTTCGCGCAGCTCTTTCTCGATCTGGCGCCGGTTTTCTGCCAGATATCCACTGCGGTAAGCGCGTATCTTGTTCTCCAAGCCCCGGTTGAGCAGGTAGAGATAGAGAATCTCCACGCTGCGGCGGGGTCCGGTGAAGAGGATGGCCTGGCCCGGGCTATCCAGAAATCTGCGGGAGATTGCCGTGGTCTCCATCAGGGCGCTGCGACGGATGCCCAGCTCGTGGTTGACCATGGGAGGATTCAGGATCAGGAAGACTCTCCTGCCATGCGGGGAAGCATCCCGATCGATCATGGTAACTGGTTCTTCGAGCAGCTTTTCTGCCAATTCCCGGGCATTGGCCAGCGTGGCTGAGGTGCAAACAAACTGTAGCTTTCTGCCATAGAAGGCGGCAATCCGTTTGAGCCGGCGAATCAGATTGGCAAAGTGAGAGCCAAAGACCCCGCGATAGATGTGGACTTCGTCGATCACGACATAATGCAGATTGGCAAAAAATGGAGCCCAAAGACTGTGATTGGGCAGGATTCCCATGTGCAGCATGTCGGGATTGGTGAAGAGCACCTGAGCCTCACGGCGGATCTTCTGGCGTCGGTCGGTGGGCGTATCACCATCATAGATTCCGCAATGCAGCTTCCCGGCTTTGGGAAGCGCAAGATTGAGGCTCTCCATCATGGCACTGAGCTTACCGGCCTGATCCTGAGCCAGGGCTTTGGTGGGGAAGAGCATAATGCAGCGGCTCTGGGGGATATTGAGCAGTTCGGTAAGCACCGGTATCTGGTAACAGAGGCTCTTGCCGCTGGCAACTCCGGTGCTGAGCACCAGGTTGGCTCCCTGCTGCACAGCCTCGAGGGCTTCTGCCTGATGAGTATAAAGCCGGTCAATTCTGCCCGCTTGAAGCAGTTTTAAGAGCTGTTCCGGCAGCCAAGTCGGCAAAGCTGCCCACTCAGGCTCCCTTTCTTCTTCAGATTTGGTGGCGACAATGCTATCCCGAAAGCGAGGTTCGCTAAGGATATTATCAATGAATTCGTCCAGATTGCTTAAGCTTCGGAAGGCGCTCATGGCAGCTTCAGGAACTTGAGGATTTGGCTGGGACCGGTGCCAGTGAGCTTGAGGAAGTAGAGTCCGCTCCTTAGCTTCAGATCAAGTTCCCGGCTATCCAGATTGCCTTCTTGCCGGCTGGAGTGGATCAGTCTGCCACGCAGGTCAAAGACTTCCAGAAGATAGGCTTCTCTCTGTGTAGTCTCAAGGATAAAGTAGTTCCTTCCGGGATTGGGATAGAGCCTGAAGGCTGCCTGGGGAGCGTGGCTATCCTGGTTTGAACTGCCTCCCTGGCTTCTCAGCTCCAGATCGTCCAGATAGAGCGCAAAGCTATCCCAGGAAAGCGCTTGCCAGGCCAGACGGATGTTTTGCTGCTGCCAGGCCGAGAGATCATACTGGAAAAACGTCCACTCTTCAGGCACCTGCAGATAGGGCTCAGGTGAAATTGGGGTAAAATCGGCAGGACTATCCGAACCACTTGAGATCAGAACCCTCAGGCGTTCCAGACCGTAGGCTGAGGTGTGGCTGCGGGCATAAAACTTCAGCTCGGGACTGCTGCCCAGATGGAAAACCGGAGAGATCAGCCAGTCGTTGGAAGGCGGATTCAGGCTGCTGATAGAGCAGAGCATGGCACTGCCCGTATGTGCCGTAAAGCTGAGAGGAGGAACCGCCTGGCCGGGGCGGAAAACCAGCCAGGGAAGCGCTTCTCCTTCTCCGGGGAAGTCACAGCTATCCCAAGCCCAGGTGGCAGAAGCATCCATGTCCAAGTTTACCCAGGGGCTCAGTTCCGTGCTGAAGGCAGGATAGAATTCAAAGCCTTCCTGCAGAAGCAGATCAGGATCTATCTGCGGGATCTGCAGCTCACACGCATCCGACCAGGGAGAATACTGGTCATCAGCGTCCCGGGCTCGCACCTGATAGCTGTAATGAGCGCCGGAGCTAATCTGCGTATCGCGGTAACTGCAGCCTGAAGAGAGACCCAAAGGCTCTCCATTTCTTTGTATCTGGTAACTCACTGCCAAGCCGCTGAGAGGGGGCAGCCAGCTAAGTTGTACAGCATTGCCTGTAAACTCCGCGCTCAGTTCCCGTGGAGCGGAGATGGGTGCTCCGCTGGTACTAAATTGCCAAACGGGGCCGGGGTAATCCTCACCTGCCTCATGGGCAATAACTTTCCAGTAATAGACGGAGGCTTCCTGCAAGGCCGGTTGAGGCTGCCAGGAGCAGGTACTGAGGTCTGTAGCCACTTGATCCAGTTGTGCCGGATCAGTGCCAAGATACAGATCAAAGGATGCTGCCTGGCTTTGCCAAGCCAATCCTGTTTCTGCTTCCACTTCCACCGCCTGATGCTGGGGCTGGGGACTACGCGGTGTGAAGGGCTCTGTCTCTATCTCCAGACGTAGGTTGGCAAGATAGGGAAGGGCTGTAACGGAGCTGGCAGGCGGGTTCTGAGGATCAGGATTGATGCTCATGGAACGGAAGCGCAGAGCTCGATTGAGGCTTTGCGGACTGCTGAAGAAATCGTCGTTGGTAGCTCCGTAACCGCCGGAGTTCTCATCTATGGCGATCACCAGATTCTGGGTGCAGTCGTAGTTAAAGGGCGTGGGTAGCTCAATCGTGAGCCAGCCGTTGCCGGGCAGGTCTCCAGAGAAATCTGCCAGGTTCAAGTCTCCCTGATAAACCAGGCTCAGCTCAGCCGCGGGTATCCAGTCAGTTAGCTCATTCAAAGTACTCTGTCCCAGGCGGATGCTGAGAGAGCGGTTTGCTTCGAAGAAGACGTTGCTGCCCACCATGTACTGAAATGCCAGGCTCTGAATTTGCCCGGATACTCCAATTTCTGCTCCCGGATAAAGCTGCTGCACATAGCTGTAGCGTGAGGTTACAGTCCACGGCAAGCCCTGATCCTCCACCTCGTCACTACCCACTTGCACCAGAACAGCGCTAAGAGGCAGCACACAAGCCAAGAGCAAAAAGAGCAGAACTTTGGACATCAATTTTTACTTAAGCTTCCAGATACTTAGTTGATAGAGTCGCTGTTCATAGAACCTCTCGGAGAGGGGCTGCACCTGCCAGATATCCCGGGGAGCAGTGTGCAGCTCAAAGTGTTCTGCCAGTACCTCCTTCAGAGCTTCCTGGCTGACAAAAGGTTCGCCGTCTTTGCGGAAGCCACCCAGCCAATTCTCTTTGAGCGTGAGCTCTTCCTGCCAGTTCCAATCGTCGGATACCACAAGATAGCCACCGGGGACCAGCCTCTCGTGCACATGTTGCAGAAAACGCAGAGGATTGGTACTGTGGGAAAGGGATCCATCCACCACAATCAAATCATAACCGCTGAACTTAGGCTGCAGATTGGCAATATCTCCCTGCCAGAATTCCAGCCGGTCGGCCAGTTCCTCTAAATCAAAATCCTCCAGCCTGGCATCGCGGTAGCTTTCGATCTCGCCTTCTTCCTTGCGAAGATAGCGGAAGTAGCCTTCTTCTTTGAGGGCAGTGGCAGCACGGATCAGCCTTGCACTGAAGTCCAGCCCGGTTACGTGTTCATAGAATCTGGAGAGCTCGAAGCTCAGGCGTCCGGTTCTGCAGCCGATGTGAAGCACTTTTCCTTTCTGTCCCTCTTGGATGATTTCTGCAATAGCCAGAATCAAACTGCCGGGATACTGGTTTTCCAGCTTGCGGTCTGTATTCCAATCCGCATCCGCAGCCAGGCAGACTTCCTGGTCTGTCTCGTAGAAGACATCGTGACTCACCACCGGAGCAGAGCTTTCGATATAGCGGAACCCGGCATGCTGGTAGAAATGGCGCCGGAAAGCATAACGGGCGGTCTTCAGAGCTTCATTCCCGGTGGATATCCAGCTTCCGCCCATGATCAGGTTGTGCCTGCCATCGAAAGTGGGAGTGCTGAAATCATCGTAATAGGGATGAATCTTAAAGCCAGGGAAGCCGTAGATCGGCGTCTCAGTCCATTGCCAGACGTTGCCGATCACATCATAGAAATCCCCCTGGGCAAACCTATCTACCGGGCAGGAAGAAGCCCAATACTCCAGGTTGATATTGCCGGGAGCTTTCGTCCATCTGGGTTGATCAGTATGGACAGTCAGTTCCCTCAGGCGGGCATACTCTTCTTCCATAGGCAAGCGGATGGTCTTGCCACTGGTCTTGCTTTTCCAGTTGCAAAAAGCCTTGGCTTCCAGATAGTTCAGTTCCACCGGCCAGTTCCAGGGCATAGGAATCAACCGGCTCATGGTGCGGAGCCGGTAGCCTTCCGGCCCTTTATGCCAAAAGCGCGGCATCCCGGCTTTCTGAAAACTGTTCCAAGCCCAGCCTTCTTCTGTCCAGAATTCCTCTGTTTCATAGCCTCCGGCCTCAATAAAAGTCAGAAATTCCCGGTTGCTGCAGATATAGCGGGAAGCGCTAAAGTTCTGCACCTCATACTCGGCTTTGCCATACTCGTTGTCCCAGCCGTAACAGGTGTCGTCCTCGCCTCTACCCAAGCTTACCAATCCACCAGGAACAGGTATCATACTATTCTCGGGAGCTTCTCCGCTTTCGGGGCAGACGTCCCAGTAATCCATGGGGGTAAGGTCTTCCAGCGGAAGCTGCCGGATCAGCACGGAGGAAGTCTCCAGGTGGATACGCTGATGCTCGATGCCCATCATGACCGCCCACCAAGGGCTATCCCAGGTGATGGGTCCCTTCAGGGGCAGTTCCTTGATCAGCTTGTCCATCAATTGACGAACCTGATCCCGATAGGCACGCACTTCCGAAACCGTCGGCCAGTTGTAGTGAGCTTCATTCAGATCATCCCAGCTCATTTCATCCACGCCCACGGCAAAGATGGATTCAAAGCGGGTGTTGATCCGTTGGTTGATGATGCGGCCGATATTGAGTTTATTGATGTAAAAGACGGCAGTATGGCCCAAATAGAAGATGAGTGGGTGACGCAGCGGATCGGCGCGTTTGTAGAACACCTCATCCCTGGCCAGTTGCTCATAAAGCTTCTCATCGATGCTGAAGGTATCGTGGAAATACAGCAGGACTTCTCTCCGCAGATCTTCGGGAGAGTCCTCATTGAGTAAAACGGTCTTCACGCCTTTCATATCTATATCCTTATCTTACAATTTATTACAATGCCTAGGGCGGAGCACTGACGCCCGGCGTCCACAGCTTTTATAAGAAAAGGATAACTTATCATCGAGTCAAGTTCTTTTTTTCTTCAGTTGGTTTACTCCGGATTAGCGGTGGCAGCAGAGTCATTCACCGGGCTCGCATGGTTCCCGGACAACCCTGAGCCGTAACCAGTTCAACCGTCTATTTCGGTATGTATCACACTATATACTGTTTAAAAGAACCATAGGGAAACCCTCCCTCTACTATTTATACGTGGACGGTTTCCTCATTTTGTGGACACTTTCCTGTAGAATCTTTTCCTCAAACGTGTAAGCAGCTTCATGGCAGGACATTGCGATAGTCATTTTTTCTTTGGACAGTCTGCGATTGAAATCTACTCTCCTCAGCTTTTATACAACTCATAGAACCTCGAAAACACCTCCCATCACAGGCTCTTCAAAGCTCCAACTTAAATTCCGCTCAGCTTCAATTCTCACCAATTGCTTTTCAAGGTTTTGGTTCAGTTTATTGATCTTGCCATCAATCATTTCTATTCGAAATCTCTGACTCTTGTCAGGTTCTCCACTCCTAGAGAGTATCTCTTGTCGTTCATTATACTGGTGCTGAATTTTCCTCTCATAATTGTAGCGGATGCTTTCCTCCTTACGGGAAAGGATCAACTCTTGTTTTACCTCCTGCTTCTGATAGAGTTTTATAAACCAGCTTAGAAATATCTCCTTCTCCCTTTCGTACGCCTTCTTCAGATATTCTTCATCATCACACATGGATTTGTGTATTGATGGCTTACCATTCTCTATCAGAATTGACATGACATGCTCTGTGAACACTCTGGTACCGATGCTCTCTAAGTCTTCATTCATGATTACAGGCATAATATAGCTTTGTTCTCGCAGTCCGTAAATCGATCCCGTGTTTAGAAAGAAGAAATAATATCCTATGGGAAGCTTAACACCTTTCTTCTCCAAATCTTCACCAGAGATACAGAAGAAATGGGTATTCAACATATTGCTTTCATTCTCGTCGTATTTTTTCGTAATGTACTTGATCAGAGGATGTAAGACATTAATGAATGTCAGGTCTGAATTTTCAAACGCTGAATCAGAATCCATGGTGAACTTGATTGGTTTGGAAGTACGATTATCAAGTTTATAGGGTAATTCTATTTCTACGTTATTCAAGTGGATATCTCTTATGAAGCTTTCACATAGAACCATTTCTCCAATGTTACTATGCAAATCATACTTTATCATGCTGTCAGGATAGTTGACTCCAAAGAAACCAATTAGGTACTTGTACAACTGTTCTGGAGATATGTATCTGTTCTTACCTTTGATATTTTTGATCTCATGCTCGTAGAAGTAATCAAGACTAAGAATCTCAGAGGATTTGTCTTCAAGCAACTGAAGATCCTTTATCTTTTTCGCCAGAGTCATCTCTTCTTGCTTGAACTGATTGAGCCTGTCTTCATCACTAAGGTTGTTAAAGAATACGTTTTTCGTTATTCGATCTAAGATTTCCCCCATTATAGGCTCCAGTAAGCCGATTGACTTTTCAAATAGAGAAATCCTATCGTACAATCTGGTAACGATCTCGTCATCTATGGTGTCCTTCATGCTAAAGTTGTATATATTCAAAAAAGGTGACTTTTGCCCTATGCGATCGATTCTCCCTATACGTTGCTCAATCTCCATCGGGTTCCAGGGCAGGTCGTAGTTTACTAGAGTATCACAGAACTGAAGATCAATACCCTCACTACCTACTCGAGATGATAACATGATGGAGAATCCTCTTTGATGTCTAAAATCATTTATAACTTTTGTCCTATCCATTTTTGCTTGTCCATGCATGATATATGTCTTGAAGTTCCTTTCCGTTAACCTCTTCTCAAGATACTTCAAGGTGGGTATATAGAAAGCAAAGAGAATGACTTTTGAAGTATGCTTTTGAATTTCAATGAGAAGCTTTGTTAGTTCCTCAAATTTACTATCAGGGAATTGAGGGTATCCATCAGCCAGTTGACAATCAAATATACTTTCTTCGAGATCGATAAAGTCTTGACATTCGCTATCTTGGATATATTTACTAATCAACCTTGAGCTGTGAGCATGCAACGAGGAAGAAAGCATTCGCTGTACGTTGAAGGTTACAAAAACGGATGTGGGGAAAGAATGGCTTGAGTGTTCTCGAATGTTATGCATTATCGCACCATAATATGCTTGTTCTTCTGGGGAAAATGCTATTTTCCGAGTTTGAGGTTTACGTTCTGCACGACAAATCGTAACATCCCTTTTCCTGGTTCTTGTATAAGTATTACCTAGAAAGTGCAGATCGCTCAAAGACATTTGTATATCGACAATCTTCTCTAATTCATCATGTTCTGAGATCGCTTTTATGTTTCGGTAATCACGTAAACTCGCCATGACATCTTGGAATATAGCATTGTTTAGATACACAGATTCCAAGGAAGCTAAAGCCTCAATCGCTCTTTCGATCTGTGGTGGTATCTGGCTAATAAGGCTGAGGGCCTCAATCACGGGTTCGTTGATTAGCAGTTGGTTTTCAAAAGAATCATAGTATGGAAACTGCTGCTCGTCCAGGATATTCATGATGTTAAAAAGGTTCCTTCTCTCAGTATGAATAGGAGTAGCCGTTAGAAAGACAATTGAGTCGCAGGCTGTGCTGATTTTTTTTATGGCAGCATGTTGTTGAGAGCTGTTTCTGAGGCTGTGTGCTTCATCAACGATCAACAGATCCCATTGATAATCTGTATCATCCAGGGTATCCATCATCTTCTTGGATCTTATTGATTCAATTGAAATGATAAACCTGTTCTTAGCATACTTGTTTCTAGTGTTTGATTTTTCCTCTATAATATCTGTGAACTCACGAGCATTTATTACTGTAAAGGTATCATTGAATCTAAAGAACATCTCATCGGACCACTTTCTCATAAGGTTTGCCGGAACAACTACAAGTATCCTATTGAGTTCACGTCTGGCATCTAGTTCCTTTATTATCAATCCTGCTTCGATTGTCTTTCCCAGTCCGACTTCGTCGCATATCATTATTCTGCGTTTTGGAGAACTCAAAAACTTCATAAGTGGCTTAAACTGGTACTCATAGAAAACAGTGCGAGATGAGTTGATCGAATAGATGTTGTTTTGAATCTTGTCAGAGCTTAAGAGTTTATAGTGAGTTAGCATTTTCTGGAAGTCGTTAAACTCACCGAACTTGCCATTTATCAGGTTATCAATGACTTCCACCTTTTCCGAATAGACAGCTATGCTGGATTCTGATAGGTTTCTAGTCCTTCCCGGGAAACGAACTGTATAGACAATAATGCCATCTACATAACCAATTTTTACTACAACTCCAATACTTTCTGGATTATTCGTCTCTCTAACTTTGGTTCCGATTTCTATCACTTTCTTCTCCCTAACCAACTGTTATTAGGATATAGAACATCCGGTTCCTTACTAGTTCGGATTCTTATTGATCTATCAGGTATGGGAAAATCACGGGGCAAGAGATAACTCTTTAGCGTCTCTTCAGGCTTTTTGGTTAGTCCAAACGAAACTGCATAGCGGAAGTATGGTGGCTTAGTGGTATCCCAATCTATTGGCTCTTCCAGTTTTGATATTCCAGATTTGGCAACGATAAAATCATTGGTCCTTTCGTGATATAGAGGTACTTTCTTGAATACATCTCTAACTATCTCATCATTAAAGCCTCCGCCACTTCCGAAAAGTGTTATGTCATAAAAGAATCTCATCGACTCAATTCCTGCAATCTTCCTTTTTGCTCTAGCCCAGGTATCCTGAATTCTAAACTCATGCCATATCTCTGAGTAGTATCTCCTGACATCGGAAGCATTAACCACTCCATTATTCTTTAATCTATCTATGTAAGAATAACCTTTATTTACTACTTGTGCCTCAGCTATCTGCGCTTGGCCTTTCAAACTGTTATAGAGGAAAATAGTTAGATCAGTTGTGCCTGCGCCGAAATCATACAACGCATACAGTTGGTTCCTAGCCTTTCTGTTACAGTAGTCCAAAACTTCCGCGATTGATTCGGGTATAATTGCAGTTCTGGTTCTCGATTCAGTTTCGCCAATAGTATTTGAACTACAAATTATCTTCTTGATTTCCTCCAGATTGTTTAAGCAACCAAGCTCCATCACTTCCTTGGCATACATCAATACTTTATCAAATCTTTTTACAATAGCGTTGTTATTCATTCTATCGACCGGTAGACAAACCGAGAAGACGAACATATCATCAGGCCCGGCGTTAGTCAGAGAGCAAATCTGATCTTTAACAAATGTCATAACATAAGCAAGAAATCCGGCACAGACACTCATCATCCGACTATCGGGATCTCTATCAAGCAAGAGCTCCTGTTTGAAGAAGGAAAGTATTTTACCTTGTCCACCTATTGCATCATATCCGTAGAACATCTGGTCTTGATGAATGCGTACAATACTTGGGATCGCATAATCATCAATCAAGTCTCGACTTACATAATTCTTTGGCTGTAAGTGCGTAAACAACAGAGGCTCATATCTTCCTTCAGATTCATTGTTAAATGACACCTTGGTCCTACTGGTTCCAAAATCTATACCCACATAGATGGTAGCATGTTGCCTTCGAAATCGGGAACCTGGTTTGTTGACATGAATCTCAGGGGATTTTTTACTGACTTGTCCAATGAAACTAGGTTCGTCCGGCAACCCATTCTTTGTTTCATATAGGTCAGTCTCTGGAATTATGAATGAGTCAATTCCACTTTGCTCCATAACAACTCCAGTTGACATAGGTCTGGTCTCAGACGAATAGCTTTGCTCTGGACCATTTTTCAGAAAGATGGAACCATAGTACTCACCCCTTGAGGCTTTAGGTTTCGCAATGCCACTGCGTTCACTACCGGTCCGTTTTCTATACAGATCACCCTCAGGCACTGCTTGATTCGGACTGAAGACTTCAGAATAGATGAATGATATCAGGTTATTCTTCTGTTGTTTTCTGTATTTTGAGATATCTAACTTGTAGCAATCAATTCGGTTCAGTGTTTTGAGAGTTAGCTGCTGCCTTGAAGTATCTATATCGAAATCGGAGTAAAAACTGCCCTTATAAAACTCTTCAGAAGTGATAGTCTGACAGACACTCAAATCCCCATCGTTAACCAACCAGATCTTTAGTTTTCCGCCATCATCAAGTGAAATAAAAGAATTCTCATTAGCAAACCTGATACGCAGTATACGACAGGCATGTTTATCAACTTTGTTAATCAGTTTAGGATTGGCATTCTGCACAGAGTAAAGTGCAAAGTATGATTCTGCCGTGCTATATCTGATCATATATGAACTTGTTTTGTTGCTGACCGACAACGATAAATCTGGAAACACTTCATCTTCTATCGTGTTCGTGAGTGTAGGTTTATTCCTGGCTAACAAAGTGTACAAAGGATTACTAAAATCTATTTTATGTCCTGCTGTAACCAGAAGCTTACCTCCATTAGGACTTTTCTGGATAACGTATCGATCATTAGCCAGGTATTCCTGGCAAATAAAAGCCTTTTCGAATACAAGCGGCATCATTTTATTGTCTCTTATCCGCCATACACGTGTCTCATCATCACCTTCTGCTACAACATAATCCTCGTGTATTAGTGATACTCTCTCATGTGATTCAATCACTGTTTCCAGAACAGACTTATGCCTCAGCAGAAAGAGTCTATGCCCTCCGTCAACATCCCTAATAATCAGATTACCAGTATCGTGGTAATATTGGATATAATCAAGTGGTTTGTCTAATCTTACTACACAGGATTCATGTAAATCATTCCTGGAATAGTTGACCATCATTCTTAGGTGATCATACGTAATTATGACGTCTTTATGGGACAGTAAAATATCTAGTTCGTGTTTCATAGCTCCTCCTATAAACTCATTTGCCTATTGATGTAGTTTAAGCATAACAGACTAGCATTTAATTATCTATAATACAACCAAGTTTCACTAGATCATCCTTGTTCCTAATATCAACGATTCTAAAAATCTACGCTTGAGTCCATAGCAAACTACCCTAAACGCAGAGTCAAGTTCTTTTTTTTCACTCCTCTTTTTGGGGCCATGAAACGTTTTCTTTATAAAGCGAAGGCTCCGGAAGAAATTGGGAAGTATAAGTGACTCGATAACGGTACTGGCAGACATAGATTTCTGTAATCCATTGAATAGCAGAATCTTACCATGGCGACAATAGCCCCATCGGGTCGCAGGCTGTTGATAAAGTCACTACCGCCGTTTATTACGGGTTCACCGGTAAGCACCCTGAAGGGGGTGCCATCTGCTAGCCCGGGGCGAAGCCCCGGGATAACAGCATGATATAATGGATATTACGTGCTAATCCGCTCCCCATAGCTGGAAAATCGGAGATTTTCCAGCTATGGGGAGCGGATGTTGAAAAGATATACGTTAACATCATATATTCCCAGGGCTTACGCCCTGGGCTATCAGATTGTCACCCCTCCGGGGTTTATCAGCGTTCTTTAACTCCGGGAGAATTGTATAATGACTGGATTCCAGCCTTCGCTGGAATGACGATGCATATAGTCCTGTTCTGGATTACTGCCTTCGCTGGAATGACGGTACGTACAGTACTGTTCTGGATTACTGCCTTCACAGGAATGACGGAGTGGGCGGAACGGTATCCTCTCTGGCAACCCAGCCAGGTGGTATAAACTACTACTTCTGCGATCTGTTATATCCTGAAAATCCGGTCGATCCGATTATCTGCGATCTATTCTTTCCCTTCGCTGGCTTTGAGAATCTCTCCCACAGTATAAAGCGATCCGCCTCCAATGATCACTTCGTCGGGACCGGCTTCCTGCATGGCACGCAGATAGGCCTCCTTCACACTGGCACAGGGAATGGCTTGCACGGGGAACTTGCTGATAGCCTGCATCTGAGCCTCAACGGTGGCTGCGCGGTCGGATTCATTTTGCGCCACATAGATCAGATTGGCCTTGCTGCAGATCAGGTGAATCATCTCTCTGTAGTCTTTATCTGCCAGAATCGAGAGCACAAATTTGACCTTTCGCTTGGGATAAATCTGTTCTAGGGATTCCATCAGTGCGGTTATCCCCTGAACGTTGTGGGCTCCATCCAGAATGAAAGCGGGTTCGTGGTGAATCACCTGCATTCTGCCCTGCCAATTTATCCTGCTTAAGGCGTTGCGTATCACATCTTCATCGGCCTTGAGGCCAATCTTCTCCAGATACAGCAGGAAAGCGGTGAGAGCCAGGCTAACGTTATGAGCCTGATGCGCGCCTATCAGATTGGCTCTGAGAGCCGGGAAACGGTAATCCCGAAACTCATAGTTCCACTCTGTGCCCAGAGGACTGAGCTTGATATCTGAGACAATTATATCCCGGCCATATAGATGCACCGGGGCAGCCTTGGCTTCTGCCACTGCCAGGATTTCCGCTCTGGGGCTTTCATCCAGTTTACCCAGCACCAGCGGAACTCCCTCTTTGATGATTCCGGCTTTTTCCCGGGCGATGAGCTCCAGGCTGTTTCCCAAAGTCTTGATGTGGTCCAGGCCAATGCTGGTGATGGCCGTAATATCCGGTATCCAGAGATTGGTGGCGTCCAATCTGCCACCCAGGCCCACCTCCAGGATGGTGTGCTTTACATCGTGTTTACGAAAAAGCAGGATCGCCAGAGCAGTGGTGATTTCAAAGAAAGAGGCTTCGCACTCTTCAAAAAGCCGTTCATGCTCTGTGAAGCAAGCCAGAACTTCCTGAAAATCCAGCTCTTGGCCGTCGATACGGAAGCGCTCCGTGTAGTTTATAAGATGAGGGGAGGTGTTCAGCCCAACTCCTGCTCCCAAGGCAAGGCAGAGAGCCTCCAGGCTGGCGCATACGCTGCCTTTGCCATTGGTTCCTGCGATGTGGAAGCCTCTGAGCTCCATCTGAGGTTGACCCAGGGCTTTCCAGAGCTCTTGCATCCTTTCCAGTCCGAGCTTCACGTTTCCGGAATACTTCTGATAGATGTGGGCTAAAAACTCATTGTACTGCACGTCTTCTCCTCTTCTGTATCTTTCCACAAAAAAAGCCGTCCGAAGACGACTTTATTATAAACTGCTTGTTAATGGCTTCCGGCCTCTCTAGAGAGTGGGTTCCACCGTGCGGAACTGATCTGGGAAGATCATCGCTTTGAGGGCAGTGGAATCGTTCTTTCTAAGTGTATAGGCTTGAGGATTGGTCTTCCAGATATTGATGTACTGCTCCACGGCTTCCACTTTACGTTCGCCGTTTGTGCCGGTCTGTTCGTCGATAAAATCCAAGTCCTCAGTCATCATGTTCTGCAATTGCGTGGGCTCCATATTCTCATAGAAAGCTTTGGGCAGAAAGTGGTTGTAATAGGTCTTTAGGTTGGGGCACATCACGATGACGCCGATGTTATCCCGGGTTTCTGTGCCAACCATATCCTGAACATACTTGCCAAAGACAATGTAGGGGGTTTTGGTACGGGCGGTTTCCGGGCAATATCTGAGGTTTTCCAGATACTTTCTGCTGGGATCGGATTTCTTCTTTGTATTGTTAAGGAGCTGGAGGTCTCCGCCAAAATCTGTTTTGTTTTCACGGATATAGTCTGTCGCTGCCACCCAGATTTCTTTCATATTGTTGATGCAATCATCCACGTTCTTTTCTTTATCGAGATTAAAGAAATGCGGGATTGCCAAGACAAAGATCAAGGCAACGAACAATATCACGCTAAGAACAGTATAAACCGAGATTCCGTTCTGCTTACGCAACATAATAAACTCCTGAATGTATTACTACTAATATGCTTTTCTGAAGAGCCAATTCTCGTCAAGCCTTTTTTGGGGGACCCAGCACTTTGGCTATGTAATTGTATGTCTCGGGGACGTCTTTGAATCTGTCCCGATAGTCTTCTTTGGGGCTAATGGCCACATTTCTCATGCGTCTCGAAACTGCTGTTTCTCCCCAGTTATAAGCAGCCAGCATCAGAGACCAATTGCCTTTGAATCTGCTCTTTAGGTAGAGGAGATACTTGGCGGAGGTTTTCAGGTTGTAGAGCGGTGTATAGAGCAGCTTGGGATCGTGGCCGTCCACCAGGTAATGCGCTGTGCTCTGCTTCACCTGTCCCAAACCTATGGCATGACGCGGGGATACGGCCAGGCTGCGGAAAGCGCTTTCCGTCTTGATCAGACGGTAAAAGACCACCGGATTGAGCTTGTAATAGATTGCCACGCCCACGGTCATAATCCGCACCGAGACGGGGTTGTAGATCAGAATCACCAGCAGCAGTAAAGCTGAAATGGGGTAGATCAAACCTTTTGTGGTTCGTTTGGATTTCTTCATTCTATGCTTCAAAAAAACCGGAAGCCTGTTTGATCGGCTTCCGGTTTGTAAGGTTTACTTGCTTAATACCAAGGTCTTCTTGAAGTCGTTCAGTCTCAGGACGTGAGAGACTTCTTCGTTAATAATCCGGGCAAGAGCCTGGCGGGTTTTGGGGTTTGAGACGGAATCGTTGATAGCATGGAAGAACAGCAGGGTGTCCTTCTCGAAAGTGATGGCGAAATTCACGATACTCATGAGGTCTTTGGCCTCGGTTGCCATCTTGATGGCGGAGTTTTCGCTCTCAAAGATTCTGGAATCAACGATGGTCTTCAGGTAACTGGACACCATATCCCAATCCTGGCTAAGCTCCAGAATGATCTCGTCCATATCGTCTCTGAGACACAGGAAAGTCTTTTCATGATTCAATTCCTGATCTCTCAGGAGGGCCAGGAAGTCGATGGCTTTGGCATCCAGATCCTTCCTCTTGGTGGCTTCGTGGTAAAAGGCATAGCCGTTTCTTTCGATCTGTACGGCCAATTCGATAATTTCGTTCAATGAATAGCTTGCCATAGTGTTTATTCTCCTCTTCTTTAATCTTAGATTTGCTCTTTCTGATAAGTTCTTCATCAGGCAGGAAATGTCAAGTGGAAAATCGCTTGGGCAGCTTTCACTCAGAGTATTTCACCACCTTGTGTAAGGCTGTCCTGCCTTCGCTGGTAAGCCTGAGTAAATAGATACCGGAGGAAACCTGATGGCCGGTATCATCGCAGCCATCCCAATGGAGGGTGTGCGTTCCGCTGCTTTGCTGCTCCTGTGCCAGGCTTCGAATCCTCTGGCCTCTGAGATTGTAGATATCAAGCTTGGTATTGGCTGCTTTGGGAAGCTCGTATGTGATGGAGGAGGAGAGCTGGAAGGGATTGGGATAAGCGCTCAGCTTCAAGGCTTGCACCCCCGGTACCGGTTCATCAGTGATTGCAGAAGCTGGCATCCAGATATCGAGGGCTGCATACATGATGTCACCTCGCTGGGGAGGTAGGGAAGTAGGTGTGATAACAGTGGTTCTCCATTCATAATCGTCCATGAAATAGAGCCACAGCCTTTTTGCCGGTTCTCCTCCCGAGTTTACAGACTGCATGCGGTTGGAGGGATAGACCCACATGGGGATCATTCCATTGAACTGAGGCGTATCCACCGACGAAAGAGTAATCGGATCGCTCCAATTCATTCCATGATCCGAGCTCACGCTGATCAGCAGTTCGGGTGCCTGTGCCCACGGCTGGTATAGAGGATACTCCTCCGGATACAGGTTGTAACAGCGTGCTTTGAAACTATCCTGCCAGAGACAGGCCATAGCGCCGCTGCCATCATCCTCACTGATGTGCAGATATCCATAGTGGAAGATCATTGTGTCTTCGTGCAAGGTTTCATCCCAGTGGCAGAAGGGGAAGTGGTTGTCGCAGATGGGCATCTGTTGATCCTCCGGCCAGTTGTCCACCTGGTGATCTCCTTCGGCATCCCAGGGCATCCACCACAGACCATCTGTGCTGCTTCCTGCCCGGGGATATATTTCTCTGATCTCAAAGCTGTGGGTGGCAGTGTCGAACACCGCTTCCTTGATGGTAGAATAAAGTCTGTAAACGTGAGCAGGTTCTCCCATAAACAGTGACCAGACATTGGGAATATGCAGCTTACCTTCGGAATCCAGGCTGATATTGAAGTGTATCCCGGTATAGGCTTGGTAATAAATCTGCTCATCCGGGATGGCTTCGTTGTTATCGTCATAGAAGGCATGACGCATCTGGATATCATCCCAGGGGTTGTAGGACGGGATCTTGCTGGACATGCTGTAGTATTGCCAGGTGCCGGCACCGTAATTGTCACATACAAAGACATCGATATCCGGTTCATCAATCGACACCTCGTTCACCTGATCAAAAGCAAAGTGAAAACCGGCATAATAGATCTTTCCATCGTCTCCAACGGCTAGGGAGCCGAATGGTCTTCTCCAGATTGTGTCCTGCTCCTGCTGCCAGGTATCCAGAAGCGGTATGCTGGTGTAGTTCCAGGTAAAGCTCTGATCCGTCATCAGCATGGCTTCATTAAAATCAGCATAAGCGATCAGCACGTTTTCGCAAGGATTTCCATTATCCGCATTGTTCCGAGTGAGCACATAAACTCTTCGCATCCCGGGATTTGGCGAAGGCCCGGTCTGCAGGCTTGCCCAGATAAACTCGTCGTTCTCATGTCCGGGAGGGGTGTTGGGCGGATCAAAGGGATACTGAATGTTGGAATAAATACCCGGATTCTGTTGGATGTACTTATCATACATGAAAGCTATTTCATACTGGGTGTCCGTATCGGCACTCATATGCCAGGCATAGAAGGGTTTTCCGAGGCTGCGGTCCACTGCCACGGCCGGGTAACCCATTCTATTGGGTGTATCTATCCAGGGATCCTCCATTGTGGCAAGTATTCCGTTATCACTGATGTAACCAAACCATACCTTGCGGGTTCCGAGATTGGTTAACTTGGCTTGATAGGTGAAAAACCTGCCACCGCCGAACTCCGTGGGCACTTCCTGCATGGGAAGATTGTTGTAGGAACCCATCATATAGTCAAACCAGGATTCCCGCACAAAAGTGGGTGCAATGAAAAAGTTATAGCCCGGTGCCTGAGCTGAAAGACAGCTTGCCACAGCTATAACTGCCAAGAACAACATAAGTCTTCTCATAAGTCTCCTCCTGCCGTGAACGGTTTCTTAACCACAAACTCAAAAATGTAAAATGTTAGATTTCCTGTCAAGCTCAAAATCTGCAAAGTGTTGGAGTGATGGAGTGGTGGAGTGGAGCTTCAACCCTCAGCTATCATTCACGCTGCTGCTTCCCTTGTTTCTCGCCGACTCTTCACCGAGTCTTGCAGGACTCTTCCCGACCACTTTGCTCGGGAAGAGTCGGCGAACACTCGGTGAAGAGTCGGCAGCTTATTGGGGATGAGGGGGTGGGGATGGACGGAATGGACGGAATGGACAATAAGGACGATATGGACGGAATGGACGAAATGGACTAGTTCACCGCTCTTCTCTGGGAGAGATCCTCTTTAACTCTTTTCCTCTGTTTTAGTAATCCCTCTGCTGTTCTCTGTGTCCTCTGTGGTGAAAAATTGTGGTGAAGGTAAAAGCAACCGGGGGAGTAATAAGGTCATATCAAGATAGTCATGGAGGCTAAAATGAAAGTTCGATATCTTGCCCTTGCTTTCGTGGCCCTCTGGGCCGGAGTATTGAATGCTCAGAACATGTTTGGAGCGTTTAGAATAGAGACTTACCCGCAGGGTGCCGATGTAATCATCACCGCATCCAACCAGTTTATCGGCAGAA
This sequence comes from Candidatus Cloacimonadota bacterium, assembly GCA_029567705.1. Taxonomy (GTDB): domain Bacteria; phylum Cloacimonadota; class Cloacimonadia; order Cloacimonadales; family Cloacimonadaceae; genus PHBP01. The sequence continues at coordinate 2,885 of JAKPXC010000030.1, read as the reverse complement.
CCCCCACTCAAGCCATCCCAATAACGATGGATCAGTATATGACCTATCATCATGGGGTCGCCGGGAGAGTCTTTAACCTGGTGATTCGCAAAGATGGGTTCCGTCCCCTGCAACAGACGGTCTTTGTGCCCTATACCAGAGTGCATCAGGCGGATGCACTGCGGAATCCCACGGTTTTCAGCTATCGTCTGGACCGTATTCCGATGGATAATCCCGGTTACGGCAACCATCCCGGAGGTGGCCATCCCGGTGGCGGTCATGGACACAATCCCGGCCATCACTCGCAGCAGAACGACCGAAGAGTCCGGATCATCACAGAACCCCGCGGTGCAGAAATCTACGTGAATGATCAATACGTAGGCACCTCACCGCTTAGCATAGATATCAAAAGGACGGTCCGTCCCAACCAAAGGATCACAATCCGGGCCGAGAGACGCGGCTATCGTTCCGCTGAAACCATTCTGAGACCCGGCCAGGATACCATTCGCCTGGAGCTCAGACGCCGCAGAAGACCATAGTTCCTAACCCAATGACAATTCTCCCCCGGTTTCCCCATAGACCGGGGGACTTTTCTAGTGAACAGAAAACAGTGAACAGTGAACAGAAAGTGATTAGTGAATAGTAATATAGTGATTAGAGCTGCGCTGCTGCCGCTGGTCAGTGAACAGAAAACAGTGAACAGAAAGTGGTGAAGTTGAGGTGAAGCTACAACCCGATTTATCGGGTTTTCAGATGAAAGGCGGTGGTTTTAACCACCGTATCTGATAGTTGGATAATACGATACCAAAATCACGATAATAATTGTACATACCACGTGAGGAGTAGATTTCGCTCCTGGCCCAGGAGCGAAATCTACTCCTCACGTGGTATGTACTAGGTTGATAAATTGTGAGTTACACTTGTACGGTGGTTAAAACCACCGCTTTCATCTGAAAACCCATTGAAATGGGTTACGGGTACCCCGACTCTCAATTACAGCCTTCATCGAACATCTTACATCTTACATCGTACATCGTACATCGTACATTGAATCTCTTTTCTCCTTTACTCCTTGTTCAAAAATTCTTTAGCTACTTCCCGGAAGCTATCAACCCGGTTTATCTATTTGGAATAAACCCGAAACACGTTATTATGTTACAAATGGAAACATTTAAAGGAGTTTACTATGTTCCAAACCAGCTTACTTATTGCTGTCGAAAGACCCCCGGTAGTGGATAAGATCATCGACTTTTTGTCATTGTACGGACTGAAAGTAGTCGGCGCTATCCTGATCCTGATTATAGGATCTTACCTGGCCAAACTGGTAGCCAAAGGTGTTTACAAAGGTATCAGCAAGGCGGGCAAGGGTGAAACTTTGGCCAAATTCCTCTCCGGAGCGGTGAATGCTGCGATAATGGTTTTTGTGGTCATTGCCGTGATCAACAAACTCGGCATAGAAACCACCAGCTTCCTGGCGGTCTTTGGTGCAGCCGGTTTAGCTATCGGCCTGGCTCTGCAGGGGACCTTGGGCAATCTGGCCTCCGGAGTGCTCTTGATCATCTTCCGTCCTTTTGGTGTGGGAGATGGTGTGCAGATCGGAGCCGTGAGCGGAACCGTTTTGGATATGCAGATTTTCTCTACCATCATTCAAACGGCAGAAAACAAGAAAGTGATCATCCCCAATGGCAAGATCACCGGAGATATCATCACAAACTACACGGTGCTGGGCTCACGTCGGCTGGAAATACCTTTTATGATCGATCCCGGCAAGGACTTGAATCAGGTCAGGCAGACCATCAGTGGCATCCTGGATGCGGAAGAAAAGGTGTTGAAAAGCCCTGCTTATGATATGATCGTGGCAGATTGGGGCGATAAGATCAAGCTGGTGGTACGTGCTTTTGTTCAACCCAAGGATATGGATGCGGTGCAATCCCTCCTGTTGGAAAAGATCAACCGCGCTCTATAATATTTTCGGATAAGATACAAGAAAACGCAGCCTCTCCTTCGGGGGAGGCTGTTCCTTATGTTGGGGGTTTTGCCCTTCAAACCCGGACGAAAGCTTATCCATGATTTGATGTGAAGATTGTGCTTGACATCTTGCAGCCAAACAGGTAGTTAAACAAACGTATCAAACAGATTAGACCTGACACGTAATTTTATACTATATGGAGGAACTGATGAAGACAGTACTTATCTGTATCGTGTTCACCTTGGCGCTGATGTCACTCTGGGCAGAGCCCAGCTATACTGATGCACTCCTGCAGGCAGCCCAAAGTGGCAATCCGGCAGCACAAAACGACTTGGGCTTGTGTTATTTGCATGGGTACGGTACTATGCAAAACGAACATGAAGCCGTCATCTGGTTCAGCAGTTCTGCAGAACAGCTTTATGCAGATGGTCAATACAACCTCGGGTGTTGCTATTTGGAAGGTAAAGGCGTGCTTCAAAACCTTCCCGAGGCCAAGCTTTGGCTCGAAAAAGCCGCCGAGTTGGGGCATGAACAAGCCAGAGCCCTCTTGTTGGAACATTTCGACGTGCAATTATCTGAAGAAAGCAGCGAAGTTAGTTTTGTTTCATACGACGATCCTCCGGTCTTGATAGGTACCATCAGACCAGAATACCCCGCCGCAGCCCGCAGGGGTGGAATCCAAGGCACTGTGATTCTGGAAGTGGAAATTTTAAAGGACGGTAATATCAGAGAAGTCAGAGTCAAGCGCTCCGTACAAGCCGGAGTAGGTGGCTTGGATGAGGCGGCTATCGCAGCAGTACGCAGAGTCCGTTTCCAACCCGGTAAAGCCTCCGGCAGACCAGTCGATTGTATTGTGATCATCCCGGTGGCCTTTACGCTGCAGGGACACTAAAGAATTAGCCTGGTATCAGAGTAGAAATCTGTATATCCTGGTAGC